>JANOBW010000181.1:0-35721 GCA_031411855.1 Opitutia bacterium | reverse complement strand
GCGCAGTTGTTCAGGGTGCCGACAGAGTTGGCCTTGAGGGTGACGGTGGCGGTCTTGGACTCTCCGGCGGAGACGGGGCCGACGGTCCAGGTGATGTCGCTGCCGGCGTTGGTCACGGCACCGGCGGGAGTGCCGGAAACGTAGGAGGCGGCACCGGGGACGGCGTCCTTGACCGTGGCGGTCTTCAGGGCGGTCTTGGCGGTGAGTTTATAGGTGTAAACCACGTCATCGCCGACGGCGACCATGTCCGGAACGCTCTTTTCCAGAACGTATTCGTCCGTCACGATGGTTCCGGCGCTGGGAGTGTAGGTATGGACCGGAGCGGAGCGGGTGGTGGGCTGGGCGGGTGCGGCCGATGAGGCCTCAGTGGAGGTGCAGCCGCTGAACTGCAGGGCGGCAAAACCGAGCGCGGCAAAGATCGCGAGTTGGGACTTTTTCATGGATTGGAAAGAAACTAAAGTTGGTGGGTTTAGAAACAAATTGCAGGTCACGTCAAAAACAAACGGATAAATCCTGTGGAGCAGGCAAAAAACGGCCCGGTTGAAATCTTCGGCTCAGCCACCAAAGGCAGCACGCAACATACCAAGATCGCGGGGAACGGCGGTGGAGGGTGATTCCCTGCCTTCGAATTCGAGCGAAACCCAGCCCCGGTAACCGGCATCGGCCAGAATGCGGGCAATGCGGTGGTAATCAAGATCCAGGGTATACCACTCACCTCCCCCGCCATAGGTCTTGGCCTGGACAAACACGGTCTTGGGCGCGATGGCGGCCAGTTTTTCGTAAGGGCTTTCCAGGAAGTTGCCGGTATCCATCAGGGCTCCGAACCAGGGGGACTTGACCATGCCCAGGAGTTTCAGGTGACCTTCCGGGGTCCGGCTCAGTCCCCAGTGGTTTTCCAAGGCCAGCATGACTCCGCATTCGGCGGCCCGGGGAAGGCATTTTTCGATGCACTCCACGACCCACTGAAAGCCCTGCTCCTCGGTGCAACCCGGCAGGACCGGCTCGATCCCCTTGTTGGCCATGAGTTCGTCGAAATCCTTGCTCGTGCCCCAGCGGCCGGTGTTGAGGCGGATGCAGGGGATGCCGAGGCGGTAGGCGATTTCAATGCACCTGAGCGTGTGCTCCACCTGGGCGGCGCGGACCGCCGGATCGGGGTCCACGAAGTCCTGGTGGATGGAGAGGCAGTTGAGGGCCAGCCCGGCCCGGAAAGCCCTCTGCTTGAGGGACTGGAGCGTGGCGTTGTCCTCCCCTTCCAATTGGCGGTGAAGGATATCAACACCGGCGGCCCCCATGCCGGCGGCCTGGTCAATGACCTGGGCGATGCTGACCTTGGGTTCGCGAAAATGCCAGAAACTGTAGGAAGAAACCCCGATGTTCACGACCCCCTTGGGAAAAGGCGGGGAGGCCGGGGCCAGCGGCGTGGCGCAGCCGTTGGAAAAGGCGGCGGCGAGGGGAAGCGCGGCGGCGGAGCCCAGGAATCGGCGGCGGGAAGTGTGGGTGGTCATGACCGGTGTGTTGCCCGATTTCGAAACCGAGGCAAGCGCAGGCCAGTTGGAGGCTTGTCAGCCTCGCGCCGGATGATAAAGGAAAACCATCATGCGCTTCCACGCCCCCCTCCAGGCCCTGCTTCCCCTGCTGCTGTCGGCCTCGCCGGCCTCGGCGATCATTCTGTTTAATTTGGACAACTCAGCCAACCAGACCGATCCCGGGTCAGGGGTGCCGTGGACTTCCGTCGGACGGGTGCAGTCGGCCGGGGCGGCCAACCAGTCCGGCAGCGCGGTTTACCTGGGCAACGGCTATGTGCTGACGGCCAACCACGTCGCCACCACCGCCTTCTACAACGAGATCGAGTTTGGGGCGGGCCTTGTCTATCAGCTTGATCAGGGCTACACCCCCGTCCAGGTGGCCGACGGCGTGGATCTCAAGGTGGTCCGCCTGCTGGACCACAACCCCGCCGGGGTCACCGCCGCCACCCTCTTTCCCACCTTCCACGGCGAGGAAGTCGCCCCCGCCACCCTCATCGGCTGGGGCCGCGGCCGCAACGCCACCTTTGCGCCCGGAACCCCGGCGGGAAACTGGGGCGACGACACCACGCGGGCCAAACGCTGGGGGCTGAACGAACCCAAGGCCGCCACCCTCGTCAACTACTCCAACGGCGGCTTCACCTACAACTACGAGACCCTGGTGACCATCGCCGGGGCGGCCTCGGGAACTCCGGCGGGACTGGGGGACTCCGAGGCGACGCTGACGTCCTATGACTCCGGGGGTGGCATATTCCAACTCATTGGAGGCCAATGGTATCTGATCGGAATATCCGTGGCGGTCGAGGTCAACGGCTACGTGACGTTCGGCAACGACGACACCGTCTCGCCGCGCGGCGACGCCAGTTTCTTCGCCCGGGTCAGCACCTATGAGTCGCAGATTTCCGCGCTGGTCCCCGAACCCTCCGCCTGGGCCGCTCTCGCGGGGCTGGGCGCCCTCGGCCTGGTTTGCCTGCGACGCCGCTCCTGAGCCATGCGGGCCGTCGTGCAGCGCGTCTCCCGCGCCGAGGTGAGGATCGAAAACCGCGTGCGGGGAAACATCGGCCCGGGCCTGCTCGTCTATGTCGGGGTCGGGCCAGACGACAGCCCGGAAGACGCCGTCTGGCTCGCGCGCAAGATCGTGCCCCTCCGCGTCTTTCCCGACGCGTCCGGAAAACTCTCCCTCGCCCTGGCGGAAACGGGCGGCGGCATCCTCGCCATCAGCCAGTTCACCCTTTTCGGGACCCTGGCGAAAGGCGCGCGCCCCTCCTTTCACCGGGCCGCCCGGCCCGAACACGCCGTCCCGCTTTACCAGCAGTTCCTGGCCCTCCTTTCCGAAGGCTTGGGAAAACCCGTGGAGGCCGGCGAATTCGGGGCCGACATGGCGGTGGACTACGTCAACGACGGCCCCGTCACCCTCTGGCTCGATTCGAAAAACCGTGACTACTGAGCCCGCCCCCCGCCTTCTGGCTCGCCTTGCCGGTTCCGGCTTGCGGTAAACATCGTCCGCAACCCCATGGCCCCGCTCGCCTCACTTCGCCACCATTGGCGCCGACAGGAATTCCATCCCGGCCTCCTCGGCTGGCTGGGCAACCCCGTCTGCCTCATCCGCCACCGCCTCCGCCAGGCCGTGGCGGAACGCGCCCCAGGGCTGACCGGCCGCGTGCTGGACTTCGGCTGCGGGGCCCAGCCCTACCGCGAGTTTTTCACCGGGGCGAAGGAATATGTGGGCGTGGATGTGGAGGTTTCCGGCCACCACCACGGCCGCTCCAAAATTGACTTTTTCTACGACGGAAAAACGCTGCCCTTCGGCCCGGCCGAATTTGACGCCGTCTTCGCCTCCGAGGTTTTCGAACACGTCTTCAACCTGCCCGAGATCCTCGGCGAACTCGCCCGCGTGGCCCGCCCCGGAGCCACCCTCCTCTGCTCGACCCCCTTCCTCTGGGGGGAACATGAGCAGCCCCACGATTTCGCCCGCTACTCCTCCTTCGGGCTGACCGAGCTCCTCCGCCGCGCCGGCTGGGAAGTCGTCGAGATCAAACGCCACGGCCATGCCATCGAGGCCGTCGCCCAGCTCGCCTCCGCCTACCTCGAGAGCCTCCTCCCGAAACGGCCCATGGCCCTGCGTTTCCTCATCTGCCTTTTCACCACCTGCCCGATCAACGTGCTGGCCCTGATCCTGGGCAAACTGCTCCCCGGCCGCGACACGCTTTTCTGCGGCCTGGTCATCACGGCCCGCCGCGTCCCCACCGCCTCCTGACCCATGTCACGCCCCACCCCTTCCGCCACCTGCCCCCTCTGCGGCGGCTCCGACTGCCCGGTCCGGCTTTCCTTTCCCGTCGGCGGCCTCATCCATGAATACCGCCGGCAGATCGGGGTGGACGCCTCCGCCGAGTTTCCCGCCGGCCGCGACACCATGGACATGCGGGCCTGCGCCGGCTGCGGCCTGGAGTTCTTCGATCCTCTCGTCACGGGCTCGGCCCGCTTTTACGAAAACCTCTCCCAGTCTCCCTCCTACTACGCCACCGCCCGCTGGGAGTTTGGCGAGGCCGCCCGGCTCATCCCGGCCGACGCCGAGGTCCTCGATGTCGGCTGCGGCGACGGCCAGTTCCTTTCGCTTCTGAAACAGCCCGCCAAACGCGGTCTCGAGTTCAACCCCGACGCCATCGCCAAGGCCCGCGCCAAGGGGCTGAAAGTCGCGCAGAACCTGCTCGACGCCGAGCCCGCCTCCTCGGCCGACGCTCTCACCCTTTTCCAAGTCCTTGAACATGTGAGTGATCCGGTCGGCCTCCTGCGCGACGCCCTCCGCGTGCTGCGGCCCGGCGGCCGGCTTTTTGTCGCCGTGCCCAACAACGACGGCTTTCTCGGGCAGACCCTCCTCGACCCCCTCAACGCCCCGCCCCACCACCCCCTGCGGTGGACCCACCGGGCGCTTTCCCACCTCCCCAAAGTCCTCCCGCTCACCCTGGAAAGCCTGGCCGACGCCCCCCTCGCCCCGGAACACCTCTTCCACTACCGGGCCTCCCGCCTGAGCCAGAGCCTGCGCCGGATCGTGGGCCTTCCCCCCGGTCCCGTCCTGAACCGCGACGCCCGGGCGGTGTTGCTTCTCAAAACCGTCAACCAGCTGACCAAACTCTCCCTCCTTCTCAATCCCGCCATGCCCACGGGAGCCGAGGGCCATTCCATGCTGGCCGTTTACCGGAAACCGGCCTGAGCCCGCCCCCGCGACGATGAGCGAGCCAGCCGCCAGGGAATCCCGCCGCCACCTTCTGGAAACAGTCGGTTCGCGCGGGGCCGCCCTCGGGTTGAGTTTTGTCGCCCAGATCCTCGCCGCCCGCATCCTCGGCCCCGTCGGCAACGGGCAGTTCGGGGCCGCCGTCACCCTCGCCAACGGCCTCGGCGTCATCGCCACCTGGACCCTCGGGCCGGTCCTGCTCAACCGCGCCGGGGAGCTCGGCCCCGTCGGGCGCAAGAAACTGCGCGAGACGGTCTTCGCGCTCCGTCTCGCCCTCGGCCTCGGGGCCGGCCTGGCCGGCGCGGGTCTCTGGGCCAACTTCACCCACGGCTGGTCCGAATCCCTCGCGCTCGTCTTCCTCGTGGCCAGCTCGGCCCACGACAACCTCTGGCAGTTCCAGGCCTGCGGCAAAACCAGCGCGGCCTACCACCTCATGGCCCTGCAGGGGCTTTTCAACGCCCTCGGTTTCGCCCTGCTCCCCTGGGTCCCGGGCTCCCCCGTCTGGTGCGCCGTCCTGATCCAGGCCGTCGCCTGCCTCCTCGCCCGCCTGGCCGGCCATGCCTGGCTGCGTGGAAGTTATGACCGGACTGACACGCCGGAACGCGCGCCCCCGGGCCCGCTCTCACTGCTCGCCTCCGCCCGCTGGAACGTCGTGGCCGGCCTGGTGGCCTTTGGGGCGGGCTTTTCCGATACCCTCATCTGCCGCGTCCTGGTGGGAGTCGAGGACACCGGCTACCTCCGCTGCGCCCAGATGCTGCTCGTCGCCCCGCTGGCGCTCGTCCAGGCCTCCGCCTCCCTCGCCCAGGCGAAATGGGCCCGCCTCCGGCAGGAACAGGGAAACACCGCCGCCGCCACCGCCGCCCTGGCCCAGACCCGGCGCATCGCCCTCTTCCTCCTTCTCGCCTGCCCGTTTCTTTCCGCCGCCGCCTGGTTCGGCCTGCGCTGGGTCATGGGGGCGAACTACGCCCCGGTCGGCCCCCTCATCGCGGCCTGGATTTTTGTCCTCCCCCTCGCCGGGGCCAGCCTGCTGCTCCAATCTTTTCTTCAGGTGGCCGAACGCTTCCAGGGCCTCCTCCGCCTCAACCTCCTCATCTGCGCGATCAGCCTCTCCCTCAACCTCTTGCTCATGCCGGTCTGGGGCCTGTGGGTCGCCGTCCTGGCCAGTGTGGCGGCCAACGCCACCGCCGTCTGGTTCTCCTCCCGCGAGGTGGGGAAACTGGCAGGACCATAGCCGGGGCGGACGGTTTCAGTCCAAAATAGCCGCAAAAAAAGGGAGGGAACCAAGACGGTTCGCCTCCCTGATGAAATGCCTCCGCGCCGCTCAGAGTTTCGGCACGCTGATCCAGCGGCCTTCCGCGTGAGATTTGAGGCTGAGTTCGGCCAGTTGGACTCCCTTGGCGCCCTCGATCAGACCGTAGGGGAAGGGGCTGCCCGTCACGATGTGTTTCAGGAAGAGTTCCCACTGCACCTTGAAGGCGTTGTCGTGGGGAAGCTGGTCCGGCACCTCGGTCCAGCCGGCGTTGAAGTTGATCGGGCTGTCCAGGTCGGGATTCCAAATGGGGCGCGGGGTCGCGCTCTTGTGCTGCACCCAGCACTTGCGCAGGCCGACAATGGCGCTGCCCTCGGTGCCGTCCACCTGGAGGGTGAGGAGGTCGTCGCGGCGCACGCGCACGGTCCAACTGCTGTTGAACTGGCAGAGCACGCCGGTGTCGGTCTTGAACATCGCGTAGGCGGAGTCGTCCGTCGTGCAGGGGAAGGTCTGGCCCTGCTCGTTGACCCGCTCGGGGATGTGGGTGGCGGCGTGGCAGACCACGTCGGTGACGTTGCCGAAGAGGTGGTCAATGACGTAGCGCCAGTGGCAGTGCATGTCCACGATGATGCCGCCGCCGTCCTCGCCGCGGTAGTTCCAGCTCGGGCGCTGCGGAGGCTGGCCGTAATCCTGGCCGGTGAAGACCCAGTAGCCAAACTCGCCGCGCACGGAGAGGATTTTGCCGAAGAAACCCTGGGCCTTGAGGGAGAGGAACTTCTGGATGCCGGGCAGCCAGAGCTTGTCCTGCACGACGCCGTGTTTGACGCCTTTGGCCTCGGCCAGACGGTAAAGTTCGAGCGCCTCCTCGGTCGTCACGCCGGAGGGTTTTTCGCAGTAGATGTGCTTCCCGGCGGCGATGGCCTTCTTGACGAAGCCGGCGCGGTAAGGCGTGCCGGAGGCGTCGAAAAACACCTCGTAGGCGGGATCGGCCAGGACGGCGTCCAGGTTCGTGGACCACTTGGAGACGCCGTGTTTCTTGGCCAGCGTGGCCAGCTTGTGCTCGTCCCGGCCGGTCAGGATCGGGTCGGGCATGAGGATCTGGTCGCCGCAGGCGATGCCGCCCTGGGCGCGGATCGCGGCGACGGAGCGGGCCAGGTGCTGGTTGGTGCCCATGCGGCCGGTGACGCCGTTGAGGATGATGCCGATGTTACGGGTTTTCATGAGGTTAAGGTGTCGGGGTTGGGAAAGGTTCAGGCGTAGATGCGGGCGCAGGAGGAGAGGATCTCGTCGAGGTAGCGATGCTGGTTTTCGCCCCACCAGCGACGGGAGAAGATCTCGACCTCGACCAGGCCGTCGAAACCGGTGCCCATGACGAGATCGTGGATGTAGCGGAGCGGAATCACGCCCTCCCCGGGGATGCCGCGGTCGAGCAGGGGGTGTTCGACGGGGTTTTTGTAATCGCAGATGTGATAGGCGAAGAGGCGCTTGGCGGCGGCGCAGCGGCGGGTTTCAGCCGGCAGGTCGGCGTCCCACCAGACATGGTAAACATCCAGGGCCACGCCGACATTCGGGTGGTGGAGCCGGTCACACAAATCATTGGCCGCCTTCATCGTGCAAACCGCCGAACGGTCCGGCGCGTAAACCGGGTGGAGCGGCTCGAGCGCGAGGCGGACGCCGGCGTTGACGGCATCGGGCAACAGCGCCGCCAGACCTTCGGCGATCTGGTCGAGGTTTTCCGCCGGAGTCTGCCCGGGGGTGGCGCCGCAGACCATGACCATCATGGGCAGGCCAAGGGCCTCGCACTCGCGCAGGGCCTGGCGGTTGGTTTCCAGGGCGGCGTCACGGGCGGCCTTGGTCGGGCCGGTGAAAAATCCGCCGCGCACCAGGCTGATGGGCTTCAGTTTGCTGTCCTGCAAGTGCTTGCGGACCACCTTAAGGTCCTCCCCGGCAATGGTTTCACGCCAGATCGAAACACCGCCCAGGCCGCGCCGGGCGTAGTTTTCCAGACACTCATGGATGTTCCAGGGGCGGTTCGTGTAGGTGTGGAGGGCAAGCCGTTCGGGGGTCATGGCGCAATTTTGTTGCACGCAACAAATCAGGCCGGCGCGTCAAGGCAAGCGGATTATGGGGAAGGAACGGCAGCTCGCAGAACTTCTATTCATCAAGACTGGGAGTCCCTTGTTCACTTCACCGCTCATAGAACAAGGACTGCCGGGGCGAGGTTGACTCAGTTGCAAAAGCCCAACCCTCAGTCGCCATCCTCAACATTCTTGCTTGTGCCACTCTCTTTATCGGTGGAACTGAGCAACAAACCGACATCAACCTCCAAAGCCCAACTCATTCTAACCAGCGTTTCCAAAGTGGGCTTACAAATTCCTCTTTCCACATAGCTGACCATCTGCTGCGAAAGCCCGGCCTTCTCAGCTACGGCGTTCATGGACAATCCCCGTTCCAGACGAGCCAGCCTGAGACGCTTTGCGGTTCTGGCGCAGATGGCATCAACCGTCTTTTGATGAAGCATTGGCCAAGCCTCGCCCATCTGCTGGTCATCCAAGCATCTCAGGATACTGAGATGGCTCTTGACTCTAATGCGGCTGATTAACAATTGCTCAGAGCAAATTCCTTACGTCAGAAAAGCATGATTAAAATCGCACGTTCATATTCGGTCTTGGCCCATTGTCTCTGGGCAGTGGGTCCTCAGCTCACTTCCGCTGCAGATATCCAAGCTCAGTCGGCCAACCCTTCAGAAGTAGCAGCCCCTTCTCCTTTGACGAAGCGGCAAAGAGAAGAAATTGAACTTCAAGCCGTCTCCACGGTGCCATATCTTATACAACCAACCGAGCCGGCCTCACCTCCTCCTGCTTTGAGTGGACGCGAACATGTGAAAGCAGAAAGGCTCACTTCTGAAGGCGGACGCACCATCACATATCAACTGCTGGACGATCCACCTCCCTCAATTTCAACCAAGGTGACGACAGAGAAGCAGATGGCTTCAATGGATAAAAAGGAGCCCGAGCCCGCTGACCATAAACGCCAGGCTGTTCTCTTTCTTTCCAACACAGTTTATGATCATAAAGTTACAGAAATGAGGTGGGATCGGAGCGGGCTTCACTACCGTATCCTGATCAACAATCTGGATTTTGGGCTCATGCGCGGAGTTGGGCGTATGACCACACCTGAAACCACTTACACCTTGGTTCTCGGCATTGGTGAATCTACTTTGACCAACGAAAACCAACCCTCCGAAAGCCCCGCGAAGAAACAGCTTCTCGAACAATTTGAAAATGGAACCCAAGATTTCTGGGATGCTGCCGGATTTCAACTGCTCCAAGCCAAAGGGAGTCCTGCTGATCTTACCCAAACGATTGAATACAAGTCGTTAAAGGATCTCCTAAACTTTTATGCGGCCAACCGGGACAACCTTATCCGCCAGCAAGACATTCAAAAGGCGGAGAATGAAGCGCGAAAGCGGTGGGAGGACGCCCAGCCAAGAGGGCCACAAAATGCCACCCTTCAATTCTGGCCCCTGAAGAATCCAAACGGTGCCGGTCCTCTCCAGAAATAAGCTCGCTCCTGCAATTGCCATGCGCACACTCTCAATCGTTTTTCGGTCACTCTTTGCTTGGCTGGTATATACGTCACAAGTTCCAGCCCAGACCGCTCAGGATCCCAATTCTGGAACCACAGTGAACCTCAACCCCACGACCACTCCACCCACCAGCCAATTTACGTGGTGGGGCAAAAAGGGTTATCACTATGTGGTGGAATCCACGCTGGAAATGGGAACACCTTGGACAGTGTTGCCCTCATACAATCCTCCAGGGAAAGATAATCTATTGGGGATGGGTTACATTGCAGAAAGCCCGAGCAATAAAATATTTTTCCGTCTCTCCCGATTTGGATCTGATACCATAAACCAATTTGAAGATATCAACTCTGATGGCATACCTGACGTGTGGCAAACCTGTCATTTCGGAAGCCCCACTGCGTCGGGAGCAGGCACTTATGACGATCCTGATGGAGATGGCTTGCTGAATATTGAGGAATTTAAAGCAGGAACGAGCCCTGTGAACGCAGATTCGGACAACGACGGCTTTGGGGATGGCGACGACCTCAACCCCTTGGACCATAACTTTTCTATCGCTATGGACAGTCCCTACGTCAGCGAATTCATGGCCAAAACCAATGCGACCTATCCCGCTCCCATTGGCACCACCAACTCAGATTGGCTCGAAATCCGCAACCCAACCAACCATTCGGTGGATCTTACCGGCTGGAAACTTCAAAATGATAATCAAATTTATACCTTTCCCTCTGGAACTATCATGGCTGCTGGTGCGTATCTGATTGTCCTTTGCGATCATCCCGGTGTATCCCCCCAACCAAATGTGATTTACACCGATTTCCGCCTTCAAAGGGAAGGTGAATACCTTGCGCTTATTCAACCCAACGGCAGATTTGCCAATCGTTTCTTTCCCTCATATCCTGAACAGACGGAAAATATCAGCTTCGGTATTAGCCCAAACGGAAAACAAATGGGACCGCTTACCACCCCCACTCCGGGCCAAGCAAATCCCGGTCTAACGTTCGTTTATAGTAACTCAAATGGAACTTTGGCTGATCATATTGCAGAATCTGTTGATTCGCGTATTGCGAATAAATCTGCATTAACGGATTTGAATATGTTTACGACAAGGAATATACCTCTCGTCCCCACACCACAAAACCCAATTGAACTGACAAGAAACCCAAATTGTTGGGCCAGTGATATCGACTTGACCTGCATTTGCTTAGGTAATAATTACAATGGATACTATGCCCAATCTTCAAATCATCCTGACTATCATCCTGATTCTCTAGGTATAAATGGGGTTCTGATTACTCCTAAGCATATTTTATTTGCAACTCATAGATTACCAATTGATATAGAAAGCTGGAAGGTGTATTTAATGTCAAACAACAACCAATTAGTTGAAAGAACAATTACAGCACGTGCAATAGTTAAAACTACAAAACTCTGGAATGGGACACCAACGAACTTTGACACAGACTTTACAGTTTGCTCAATCAACGAGACAGTCCCTAATACTATTCGTTGTGCAAAAATATTACAAAGCAATTACTTGGACTATTTAAATAAAAATCAGTTCAACCCATGCGTAAGGCTTAATTTAATGAAAGACATTATGACTGGCGAAATTGATCACAACCAAACAAACTTCTGGGGTTATATTTCTTGCAATATCCCAACAAACACGAAACGCCTAGAATTTTACAAAGAGCTTGAGCCCGGAGACTCAGGCAGTCCTGGATTCTTCATCATCAACAATAAGTTGGTCTTGCTAACAACTTGGCATTACGGTGGCCCTGGCGGAGGTCCAAACATAGTTAATGAAATAGATGGCGTAAATAGTGCTATCAACACACTCGGAGGAGGCTATCAACTATCTGTAATCAATTTAAATCAATTTTCTTCACAATAATTATTAAAAACATGAAAACAATCTCACCATCACGCATTTTGGCCTTTCTTCTAACAGCATCCAATGCTAACTGCCAAACATCTCCCTTTACCGTATCTTTAAATATTCAACCTCCACCGTATTATCAAGGAGCCAACTATGATATAAGCATCCTAGATGGTTCATTCGGAGCCGACCTACTTTTATCACTAAATAACACAGGAGTTCTACAACCTGTCAATGGAACTGCGGGAATTAGTCATGTTTGGTTTTCAACAAATTCGAATTCGGTTTTTGATTTCACATATGTAAAAACACAACCTGTATTTTTTGATTTGTCAAAATTTTCCATAAAAGGACAAATAGAAACAACCCTAGACGTTCCCTTTTATTTATCTTTCTGGCTTGGGGGAAGTAACTCTGCTTCAGCCTCCACCGGGGTTTACGGTTGGTCCCAGTTGAAGCGAAACGACACCGGCTTGGTCCTGACGGACAGCTACATCGAACCCACAGGTAAGGGCATCATCGTGGGCACAACCACCGCAGTTCCCGAACCTTCCACGTTCCTCCTCATGGGGCTGGGATGCGTGGCCGTCTTTGGTTTGAGAAAAAGAGCCCAAGCGAAGTTTCGCTGAAGGTGCGTTTGGAACGAAATTCAGGAGCCCACCCACTCGGCACTGTTCATCACCCCGCCAGACGCGCCTCAAACCCGGGCACGCGCCACTTGCCTTTGACCTCCGCCGCCTCGACACCCTCGGCCTTGAGGCGCTCGGCCTGGCGGGCCGGTCCGGGCGGGGTTTTCTCGCTGAGGACGCCTTTGTCCATCACCACCCGCCAGTAGGGCGCGAGCGGGGGCGTTCCAGCGGCCAGTTGTTCCTCCGCCGCACCGGCGATGATGTTGAAAAAGATGCCGGTGCAGAGGGGGCAGGTCCCTTGGGCCTGGAAACGTTTCGCCAGGCGTCCCCGCAGGAGGGCCGGGGTGGCAAGGGTGCCGGCGGGAAGTTTCGAAATTTCCTCGGCCAGCAGGTTGGGCGTGGGAATCAGCAGGCTGCCTTTCGGAGTTTCCACCACCCTCGGCTCCAGCTCAGGCTTGAGCTTCGTCAGCCAGGAGGTGCGGCTGTGTCTCATACCCTGTTTTTTCGCGGTCTTGAGAGTTCTTGGAGTTTTCATGAGGAGGGTTTCAAGCGGGTTGTGCCGCCCCTTCAGGGCTTTGAGACATTCACATTAGGTTTCCCAGGGCGGTGCCCTGGGCTGTCGTCTTTCGCCCCCTTGGGGCTTCATGGCAAAGCGTCATTGAGATTGCGGAGGAAGTTTCCGGCTCAGGCCTCGGCGGCCTGCTTGGCCATTTCCTTGAAGGCGTTCGCGAGTTGTTCAGGATTTTTGTAAGAGCCTTCGATGCTGATCACACCGTGGTAACCCACTTCCTTGAGCACCTTGAAATAAGGACGGAAATCGTCGCCGGAAACACCGGGGACGCTGCGCCCCTTTTTCTCGGCGATCTCCATGTGGATGACGACGTCCATGGCGGCCTTGAGGTCCGCCGGGGTGTCGCCCATCACGGCCATGTGATAGAGGTCGCCAAGCATGCGGATATGCGGATGGCCGGCGGCGCGGATGATCGCGGCGGCCTCGCCGATGCGGTTGATGTAGTTGCACTCCTTGGCCTGGAGCTGCTCGATGATGACGGTCACGCCCTGGTCCTGCGCGAGCGGGCCGAGACGTTTGAGAAGGGCGACAAACTGCTCGTCGGCTTTGTCTTTGGCGAAGCCCTCGGGCAGTTTCCGGGAACCGGCGCTGCCAAACACCGCATACTTCACGCCGGCCTGTTTCATCCGGCGGAAAACGATCTCGCAACGCGGCACGATGACATCGTGGTTGGCCTCCGGACCGGTGGCGTGGAGATGCGAGGGGCGGATGAAGCCGTTGCAGGCCAGGACGGGGAGCGGCGAGGCCTTCAGTTTGGCGAGTTTCTTTTCAAAGTCGGCCTCGGGCTGGTCGGGCACAAGCAGGCCGTCCACACTTTCGGTGAGAAACTCCGCCCCGGCCGCCTTCATCTCGGCCGCCTTTTCGACACCGGCAGCGATCCCCATGGAGGAGAAGAGTTTGGGAGCGGCGGGTTCGTCCTTGCCCCACAGGCGGGAAACGGCGGAGGCGGCCACAAGGGCGGCCAGGCCGGTCTGGAGAAACTCGCGGCGGGCAAGGGGACGGGGAAAGGGGGTCATGGAGGGAATTGGGTCAGAAAAGGTGGGGCCACCGGTGAAGACAGCACGCGACGGGGAGAGTTCGGGAATCAGGTTGGGTAGGAAAGAAAGCCGCCGGACGGCCGAATCTTAGCAGGCCTGCGGAACGGGTTTCCCCTATTCGTTGCTTTTGAAGGGGTTGCGTTCCGGGGCCTCGGCGTGCGGCACGGCGTCCAGCATGCCGCGCAGCAGCCAGTTCATGGCCGGGATGCGGTGGCGCAGCCAGACGGTCATCGGCTCCGGCAGCGCGCCCAGGCCGGCCTTGGGCTCCAGCGCGGTGCGGCCCAGGGAGAGTTTGGAGCAGCGCCAGGCGATGGCGTCGGAGATGGTGGCATGGAGCAGACGGAGGTAGATCGGCAGCCCTTCGGCCGCGGCCTCGCGGTCAAAACCGATGTAATAACCGATGGCGGTGTCGCCATCGCGGAGGGAAGTGACAAAACCCAGCATCCTCCCCTCCCGGCGGATCACGGTGCAGCGGAAATCGTCCGGAGCGGCGGCGGCCAGGGCGGGCAGAAAGGAGGGCGGCAGCGTGACCAGTTTGACCGCCGCCTTGCCTTGGACCGAACGGTAGAGCGCATGGAGTTCGTCGGCATGGGGAGCCAGGTCGGTCAGACGCTCCACGACGCACCCGGCGGCCTCCATTTTCTTGAAGATGTCGCGGGCTTTGCGGCGGTATTTCGCATCAAGCGCGCCCAGATAGTCCTCATGCGTTTTCCAGGTCGGCTGAAGGGTCAGGACCATGTTCGGCTCAGTCTCCACGGGACGGTAGCTGTAGGTCCGCAGCACGTCGGCGTGGGCCTCGTTCGGGGTCACATCCTTGACCAGGACCAGGTCGGTCTGGCCCGCCAGTTTTTCGGCCCGGCGGATGCGGTAAAGCGCCTCGGAAATCCCGGGCCAGACGGCCTTCGGGTCAACTCCCTCCGCAAACGCGATGCCATGAAAACCCCAGGACATCAGGTTGCCGGCGAAGAGCGCCCTCTCCTCCAAACCGGCCGCGAGTTTCTGCGCCACCGGAGTCAGAGCCGCGCGCAGGGACCGTTTCCTCTCCGGCGCGGCCGGTTCGGGTTTCCAGACGGACGAGCCGGCCACGTCCACCAACTGGGCCGCCACCACCGCCACCGGCTCAATCCCTTGGTAAACAACGGCATACCGAGGGGAAACATTGGCGGGGCAATGGGCCTCAATCGCTTCCAACACACTGCGGCGCAGAAAGAACCGGCGCTGATCGGCCACGCGGTCCCAGTGGGCCGGGTTGAGCGCGGAAATCTGCTCCGCGAGGGCGAAACGGAAGCCGGAGGGACGGTGCCGGGCCTCGTGGCGCTCCCGCGCCTCGGCGATCTTGGAAACGACCTTTTTCAAGGGGTGGGGGGAAGCCATGACCGCCATGCTTCCGGGTGTTTCCCGGAGGGCAAACGGGAAACGAAAAACGGATCTGACCTCCGCTCCCCCGGGTCCCGTTGCCAGAGTCCCGCTCAGGGCGCTTTTGTCCCGGAAGGTTCCTCCAGCACGGTTTCCAGGGACAGCGGCAAACCGAAGTTGGGCGTGCCGTCGGCGTTCCAGGTGAACTTCTGAACGCGGGTGGTGCGGCCTTTGTAGGTGTAAACCGAGGTGGTTTTCGCGTGGTAAACGATCCAGTCCTCCTTGCCGTCCGGGGAGCGGAAAAAACCGTTGTGGCCGGGACCGTAAACACCGGCGGCATCGTTGCGGGTGAAGACCGGCCTGGGATACTGTTTCCATGACTTGGGGTTGAGCACGTCGGCGTTTTCGTCGGCCATGAGCATGCCCAGTTTGTAGTCCGGTTTGCCGGTGTCGCAGATCGAATAGATAAGGAAGATCCGGCCGTTGCGTTGAAGCGTGACCGGGCCTTCGCGGACTTCCTCACAGCCAAACCCATCCGCCGGCATCACGACGGATTTGCCTTCCAGCGTCCACGGATTGGCCATTTTGGAGATGGTCAGCACATGGCCGGGATGCGCGGCCCAGAGGAAGTAGTGTGCGCCGTCTTTTTTCGTAAAAACAGAGCCATCAATGGCATAGGCGTCGTTCTTGGGATTGAAGAGACGGCCCTTGTAGGTGTAGGGACCGAGCGGATCGGTCCCTACACTTTCGAGGACGTGCATGCGGTGGCTCTCGTCGTCGCCCCGGGAGTTCATCGCCGTGTAATACAGATACCAATGACTGCCCATGAGATGGAACTCAGGTGCCCAGATGCCTTTGTTCCGGCTCGGGTTGGTGTCGGTCCAGACCGTGACCGGCTGGGCCGTGCTCAAACCACCCACCGTGGGCGACTTCCACAGCCTGACGGAACTGCCCTGCGTGGTGGTCAGGTAGTAGTTTCCACCGTGGCAAAACATCCACGGATCAGGCCCGGGGTTGATCGGGTTTTGAAACGTCGCCGAGTGGGCGCAGGAGACGGCCCACCAGGACAGCAGAAGGGCAAAAAGAAAACGCGGCAACGGGAACGGCATGAAGGGCAAACGAGAGTCATTGGAGACGGACAGCCTGCCGCATCTCTGGACCCGCCGCAGGGACGGCGCATAATCCACCGATTCGTGTCCGTAATGCGTCAGAACGCGCCCAAACCCACTTCCGGCCGCTAATTTTTATCGCCCGTGGACTGATGAGGTTGAGCATCAGCCCTACCCTGCCCATCCCTCATGCCCTCTTTCCGATCCTACCCGACGGCCTTTCTTCGGCTGCGCAACGCCTGGCCCGCCCTGATTTTCCTTCCGTTTTTGGACGCCGCCGCAGTGCCATTCGAAAAGGCCCCTCCCGTCGTCCGCCAGTTTCCATTGTCCGAAGTCCAACTGCTCGAAAGTCCCTTCAAGGAGGCGATGGACCGCAACGCCACCTATCTCCTCAGTCTTGATGCCGACCGTCTGCTCCACAACACCCGCCAGTATGCGGGACTCAAACCCAAGGGCGAACTCTACGGCGGCTGGGAGGCGCAGGGAATCGCCGGCCATACCCTCGGCCACTACCTGACCGCCCTCTCCCAGCAGTTTGCCGCCACGGGCGATGCGCATTTCCGCGACCGCATCACCCACATCGTCTCCGAAATGGCTGAGTGCCAAAAGGCTTACGGCGACGGCTATGTCGGCGCCCTCCCCGCGAAGGAACTGGCGACCATGCGCGCCTTCAAGGACGGCAAGGTCGAGCCCGTCAGTCCCTTCAACTTCAGGGGCGGCGCCTGGGTGCCGTGGTATACGCAGCACAAGGTCCTCGCCGGACTGAAGGACGCCTGGGTGCTCGGCGGCAACGAGCAAGCCAAAGAGGTCACCCTCAAACTCGCCGACTGGGTGGACGCCATCACCGCCGGACTCTCTTCCGAACAGCAGCAGAAAATGCTCCAGGTCGAGCACGGCGGCATGATCGAAACCCTGGTGGATCTTTACTCGCTCACCGGCGAACCGCGCTACCTCGCCGCCTCCCGCCGGTTTTACCACAAGGAGATCCTCGATCCCTTGCAGGCCGGAAAGGACAGCCTCTCCGGCAAACACGCTAACACCCAGATCCCCAAGGTGATAGGCGAGGCCCGCACCTACGAGGTCACTGGCGAACCCGAAGGCCGCAAGATCGCGGAGTTTTTCTGGGAAACCGTCGTGAAACGCCGCTCCTGGGTCATCGGCGGCAACAGCGACCGCGAGCACTTTTTCCCCGAGGGCAAGGCCCACGAACACCTCGGCACCCAGACGGCCGAGAGCTGCAACACCTACAACATGCTCAAGCTGACCGAGCACCTCTTCACCTGGCATCCCACCGTCGAACTGGCCGACTACTACGAGCGCGGGCTCTACAACCACATCCTCGCCTCGCAAGAACCGAAGCAGGGTATGTTCGCCTACTTCATCTCGCTTAAGCCCGGACATTCAAAGGTTTACAGCACGCCGACCGACTCCTTCTGGTGCTGCGTCGGCAGCGGGATGGAGAACCACACCAAATACGGCGAGGCCATCTACTTCCATGGCGAGAGTGATGTTTACGTGAACCTCTTCCTGCCCTCCGTGCTGAGCTGGAAAGAGAAAGGGCTCGTCCTCGAACAGCGCACCGACTACCCGCGGACGGACTTCACCGAACTCACCATCAAGTCCGCGCCCGCCACACCGCTCCGCCTGCTCGTCCGCTGTCCCGCCTGGGCCACCGGGCCGCTCGTTTTCCAACTCAACGGCCAGCCGCTCGCGGTCAGTTCCAAGCCCGGAGTGTTTGCCGAAGTCAGCCGCCCATGGGCGTCCGGCGACCGCCTCCGCGTCACCATCCCGATGGGCCTTCACACCGAAACCCTCGAAGGAAATCCCAACCAGGTCGCCTTCCTCTACGGTCCGCTCGCGCTCGCTGGCGACCTTGGCCCCGCCCCGGAAACCAAGACCTTTCCCTACGCGAAAAACCAGGCCGACAACGACCGCGCGCCCGACGCCGGCGTCCCCTTCCTGGTGAAAGCCCCAGCCGCCGAACTCACCGCCTCGCTCAAGCGCCTGCCCGGAGATGGCATCACCTTCAGCACCAATGGTTTGGGGAAACCTTCCGACGTGACGCTCCGGCCGTTCAACGCCATCACCTACGAACGCTACAACCTCTACTGGGACGTCCTCTCCACCCAGGATTGGCAGGCCCGCGAGTCCACGTTGCAGAAGGAGAACGAGCTCCGGCGCCAGGAGGAGGCCCGCCTGGTGGACGAAGTCAGCCCCGGCGAGCAGCAGTCCGAGATAGACCACGCCACGGCCTCGGAAAGCTCCCGGACCGGTGATTTCAACGACCGCAAATGGCGCGACGCCCACAACGGCGGCTGGTTCGAGTATCGCTTGAAATTCCTCCGCGACACGCCCCAGATCCTGCGCTGCACTTACTGGGGCGATGATGCCGCCGGACGTGAGTTTGACATCGTGGTGAATGGCAAACCCCTGGCCACGCAGAAGTTGGAACACAACAAGCCCGGAAAGTTTTTTGACGTGGATTACCCGATGCCCGCCGCGCTGCTCTCCGGCAAGGACACTGTCACCGTCCGTTTCCAACCCCGTCCCGGCAAGATCGCCGGCGGCCTTTTCCACCTTTCCCTCCTGAAATCCTCCCGATGAAAACCACCTCCCCCCTCCGCTCCAGCGCCGCCTTATTGGCCATTCTGGGAGGCCTTCTTCCTTCCGTCACACTTCACGCGGCGGCCAACCCCATCATCACCGATGTGTTCACCGCTGACCCCGCCGTGTTCGTCCACCAGGGCACCGTTTACCTCTATGTCGGCCAGGACGAGGCCCCCAACGACAGGCACGCCGGCTACGTGATGAACCGCTGGCTCTGCTACTCCTCGACCGACATGGTCACCTGGACCTCCCACGGCTCGCCGCTCAAGCCGAAGGATTTCACCTGGGCCAAGGGCGACGCCTGGGCCGGGCAAGTCATCGAGCGCGGCGGCAAGTTCTACTGGTTTGCGCCAGTGGAACACGCGACCATCCACGGCAAGGCCATCGGGGTGGCCGTGGCGGACTCCCCCATCGGCCCGTTCAAAGACGCGCGCGGAACAGCCTTGATCACCAACGACATGACCACGGCGACCAAGATCAGCTGGGACGACATTGATCCGACCGTCTTCCTGGAGGAAAACGGCCAGGCCCGGCTCTTCTGGGGCAACCAGAAATGCTACTACGCGAAACTGAAAGCCAACATGACGGAGCTCGACGGCCCCATCCAGATCGCCGACCTGAAGAACTTCACCGAGGCCCCGTGGCTGCACAAACGCAACAACCTCTTCTATCTCTCCTACGCCACCGGTTTCCCCGAAAAAGTCGCCTACGCCACCTCCCCCTCCATCACCGGTCCCTGGACCTACCGCGGCCTGCTCACCGAGGTCGCCGGGAACAGCAACACCATCCACCAGGCCATCATTGAGTTCAAGGGTCAGTCCTACTTCTTCTACCACAACGGCTCCATGCAGGCCCCCAATGGCGGCAGCAGCTTCCGCCGCTCCGTCTGCATTGATTACCTCTACTACAACGCCGACGGCACGATGAAGCGTGTCGTCCAGACCACCGAGGGAATCAGCATCCCGCCCGCGCTGTGAAACCTTCACCCACCCTTCCCATGTTTCGCCCTCTCGCTCCCCTTTTCCTCGCCTCACTCTCGGCCTTCACTTCCGCCTCCGCCCAAACACCCGACGAACCCACCGCCTGGCTCTTCACCTCCTTCCGCGGCAGCGGCGACGGCCTCCACCTCGCCGCCAGCACCGACGGCCGCCAGTGGACCGACCTCGACAAGGTGTTCCTCAAGCCCACGGTCGGTGGCAAACTCATGCGCGATCCCCACATCCTGCGCGGTCCCGACGGCGTTTACCGCCTCGTCTGGACCTCCGGCTGGAAGGACAAGGGCATCGGTTACGCCTCCTCCACCGATCTGGTGACTTGGTCGGAACAGAAGTATCTGCCCTTCCTCGAAAAAGAGCCCGGCACCAAAAACGCCTGGGCCCCCGAGACCGTTTACGATGCGGCTTCCAAGCAATACGTCATCACCTGGTCGTCCGACATCGAGGGGCGTTTCCCCGAGACCAAGTCCACCACCCGGATGAACAACCGGACCTACTTCGTCACGACCAAGGATTTCGCCACCTTCAGCGAGCCCAAGGTGCTGCTCGATCCCGGTTTCGACCACATTGATTTCACGCTTATCCCCTTCGGCACCAAATACATGGCCGTTTTCAAGGAGGGCGACATGCAGGGCAAAGGCAAGTGGGGCCCCATCCATTCGGCCGTGGCCGACACCGTGTTCGGCCCCTACCAGGTCAACCCAGCCCCGCTCGTGACCGAACACGCCGAGGGACCCACGCTCGTCCAGGCCGGCGTCAAAACCCTCCTCTACGTGGATTTCTACGCCGACCACCACTACGGCGCTTATGAGTCGTCCGATGGCAAGACATGGACGAACGCCTCGACCACCGTCGCACCCGTGGAGGGCCAGCGCCACGGCACCATTTTCGCCGTCCCTTCCAGCCTGCTCAAAACCCTGGGAGTTCCCGCCGTAAATCCCTCAATACCAGCACCAAAGCCGATCCTCGACGGCTTCACCGCCGATCCGTCCATCCGCGTGTTCGGCGACACCTACTACGTTTACCCGACCTCCGACAAACCCAACTGGCAGACCACGGATTTCTCCGTCTGGTCCTCCAAGAACCTCGTGGACTGGAAGAAGGAACGCATGATCCTCGACGTGACCAAGGAGCTCAAGTGGGCCAACATCGAGGCCTGGGCCCCCGACTGCGTGGAGCGCAACGGCACCTACTATTTCTACTTCTGCGCCCAGCACAAAATCGGGGTCGCCACCGCCAAGAGCCCCATCGGTCCCTTCGTGGATGCCCTCGGCAAACCGCTCCTCGACCGCAAAGCCGACAAGCGCATCACCACCAACACCATTGACCCCTATCCGTTCATTGACAGCGACGGCCAGGCCTACCTCTACTGGGGCAACGGCGGGAACGGCAATGTCTTCAAGCTCAAGCCCGACATGGTTACGGTCGACGGCGACGTCAAAGAGATCAAGATGAAGGAGTTCCGCGAGGGCATCGTCGTCTTCAAGCGCGCCGGGAAATACTACTTCATGTGGTCCATAGACGACGCTCGCAGCCCCGACTACCACGTCGGCTGGGGCGTGTCCGACTCACCTTTCGGCCCGGTCAAAGCCGCCGAGAAGGACTTCATCGTCCTCCGCAAAAACGGCACGGCCGTCGGCACCGCGCACCACAGCGTGGTCAACGTCCCCGGCACCGACCGCTGGTATGTCGCCTACCACCGCCACGCCATCCCCGGCGGAGGAGGTTACAAACGCGAGACCTGCCTCGTCCGCATGGAGTTCAACGCCGACGGCTCGATCAAACCGATGGACCCGCTCACCTCTCCCTTCAAACCCGGAGATGTCGGCGAACCCATCGTCAACGGCAAGGGTCTGAACAAACCCTAAAGCCCCACTCCACACACAAAAACCTACCCACTTCCTTACTCCCATGAACCTTTCCTTCAACAGCTTCCGATCATCACTGCTCGCGGCGATCCTGCCGGTCGCCGCCACGCTCGTGGCCGCCGAACCCGCGCCGCCCACCACGCTGACCATTGAGACGTCCCAACCCACCGCCAAGGTCAGCCCCATGCTCTACGGCCTGATGACCGAGGAGATCAACTACTGCTACGATGGCGGCCTTTACGCCGAACTTGTCCGCAACCGCGCCTTCAAGGACAACAACAAGAACCCCGTCCACTGGTCGGTCGTGGCAGGCGACGGCTCGGCCGCCACCATCACACTTGATCCCAAACAGCCCCTCAACGCCGCGCTTTCGACCAGCCTCCGCCTCGACGTCACCTCCGCCTCGCCCACGGCATCTGCCGGAGTCGCCAACAGCGGCTACTGGGGCATTCCGGTGAAACCAAACACCAGCTACCGCGCCTCTGTTTCCGCCAAAGCCGCGTCCGGGTTTTCCGGCCCCCTCTCCGTCTCCCTCGTAAGTGACGACGGCAAAATGGTTTACGCCCAAGCCGAAATCAAGCAGCTCTCCGAAAACTGGCAGCAGTCCACCGTGACCCTCACCACGGCACCGAATGTGGGCCCCACCACCAAGGCCCGCCTCACCCTCACCGTCCAACATCCCGGCACCGTCTGGCTCGGCCTCGTCTCCCTCTTTCCACCCACCTGGAACGACCGTCCCAACGGCCTGCGAAAGGACCTCATGCAGATGCTGGTGGACCTCAAGCCAGCCTTCCTCCGTTTTCCCGGCGGCAACTATCTCGAAGGCGACTCCATTGAGACCCGCTTCGAGTGGAAGAAAACCCTCGGCCCGATCACCGGCCGCGCCGGTCACCCCGGCACCTGGGGTTACCGTTCCAGCGACGGCATGGGACTGCACGAGTTTCTCCTCTGGTGCGAGGACATGAACGCCGAACCGCTCCTCGGCCTCTACGCAGGTTATTCCCTCAAAGGAGTTTACGTCAAACCAGGTCCAGACCTCGAACCCTTCATTCAGGAGGCTTTGGAGGAGATCGAATACGTCACCGGTGATGTGAGCACCAAGTGGGGCGCCGAACGCGCCAAGAACGGCCACCCCGCCCCCTTCAAGCTTCGCTATGTCGAGATCGGTAACGAGGACTGGTTCGACAAATCGCTCAGCTACGACGGGCGCTACGCCCAGTTTGCCGACGCCATCGCAAAGAAATACCCGAAGCTGAAGTGCATTTCCACCGTGGGCAACGAACAGCCGCCCAACAAGCGCGTCCACAGCCGCAAACCCGACGTCCTCGACGAGCACTACTACCGCAACACCGAAAGTTTCCTGAAGGATTCTCCGAAACATTTCGACAAGTATGACCGCAAGGGGCCGGAAATCTTCGTGGGTGAATGGGCCGCGCACGAAACAGCCTTCCCCCCGTGGGACAAGCAATCCAAGGGCCTGCCCGCCACGCCCACCCTCAAAGCCGCTCTCGGGGACGCCGCCTTCATGGCCGCGATGGAGCGCAACTCCGACATCGTCACCATGCACTGCTACGCACCCCTTTTCGCCAACCTGAACAACTACCAATGGCGGCCCGACCTCATCGGCTACGACGCCCTCAGAGCCTACGGAGCCCCCAGCTACTATGCGATCAAGATGTTCAGCACCAACGTGGGCGACGCCATCCTCAAGGCTACCTTCGACGGTCCCACCCCCGGCGCCACCCCGGCTCTCCACCACAGCGTGACCAGGGACACCAAAACCGGCACGCTCTACGTCAAGATCGTCAACGCCTCTGACTCCGCCCTCACCCTGACCCTCAACCTCAAAGGCGTCAGCAACATCGGAACCGGCGCCAGCGCCACGGTCCTCACCTCCGCCAGCATCAACGACACCAACTCGCTCGACGAACCCACCAAGGTGGTCCCCGTCACCACACCGCTCCCCGGCCTCAAACCAAGCTTCGGGCACTCGTTCCCCGCCAATTCCGTCACCGTCCTGACCCTGCCCGCCCGCTGAAGTCAAACGGAAGGCTGAGTAGGAGCAGTGCTTGTCGCTGCCCGCTTGGCGTCTTGGTGATTGCGATCTTTCCGAAGCCTTCGCCGGGCGGACGCGAGGTCCGCCCCCACAGATGTTTCCTATCCTTGCGCCGCGCGTTGCTCCCCCCACTCTGCCCGGCAGTGAAAACCACCATTCCCGACGCGCTGAAACAGGATCTTCCCGCCACCAAGTGGGGCAAGACGCTCTCCGCCACGCCGGTCTTCATGACCGTGGTCGCCACCCTGCTGGCCGGCCTCGCCTCCAGCGAGATGACTCGCGGGCAATACGACCGGGCCCTTGGCGCCCAGCTTCAGTCCAAGGCGGGCGACCAGTGGAGCTACTTCCAGGCCAAGAAGATGCGCGGCGCGATGCAGAGGAACTCCCTTGAACTGCTCCAGGCCATCGGCGACATCCATTTCCTATCCCAGCCGGAATTGCAGAAGATTGCACCCCTTCCCACACTCACCCTCGCCCCACTCGTGGAGGAGGCCATCAAGGCGGTGGAAACCCTTCAGACCGAGGAGGAAATCGCCACGATCCTGCAACAGGTGGAGGACGCCGTCCTCGTCACCTCGCTCAAGGCGGCCAAGGAAAACGTCCAGGCCTACGACGCCGCCTGCGCCCCGCTCGCCCAGACCCTCGACCAGCTCGAAAAAGCCCTGCCCGGCGGGGACAAGGCCGCCGCCCGCGACCTCACCGCCACCCGCATGCGCCTGAACAGCGCCCGCTACGACGCCGAGGCGAAACTGAACCAGTCCATCGCCAACGTTTACGAGCTCCAGGTCCGCAAGGCCAACGCCTCGGCCGAACGCCACCGCCGCCGCAGCAGCAAGTTCTTCTTCGGCATGCTCGCCGCCCAGGCCGCCGTCGTCACCGCCACCCTCGCCCTGGCCGCCCAGAAACGCAGCTTCCTCTGGTCCATCGCGGCCGCCGCCGGCGTCGCCGCCATCGTCTTCGCCGCCTACGTTTACGTGAAGGTCTGAGGTTTCCCGCCTCAGGGGATGACCATGGAAAACTCGGGGATCAGCACGTGCACCCGGTTGCCGTCCTCGTCCACGCCGTGGAACGAACCATGGGCCGCGCAGTTCTCCCCCGTGACGTGGTAACTGTTGTAGGAGAACGACTCGCCCGGGGTCAGCTTGGGCGTCTGGCCCACGATCTTGTCCCCCTCCACGACCAGGGTTTCCCCCGAGGCCGTCCTGATGATCCACTTGCGGGCCAGCAGCGTCACCGTCCGGTTCGACTGGTTGTGGATGGTCAGGAAGTAAACGAAGGCGTGCGGACGGTCCGGCGGGAGCTGGCGGGGGTCGTGCTGGTGGACCAGACGGTCAAGGACGACGGACAGGCCGGGGAGTTCGTGGGACATACAAGGGATGAAGGATGAGGTATGAAGGATGAAGGCAAGGCGGCGAGACAGTTCGCGGCCCCAAATTCAGCCCCCCGCGACAATGCGAACAATCTCCAGCCGATCTCCCTCCGCCAGCACCGCCGAGAGCGTTTCCGAAGGTGTCAGAGCCTCGCCGTTCCGTTCCACCACGACACGTTCGGGAGCCAGGCCGCGCGACCGGATGAAGTCCGGCAGGGTGGTGCCGGCGGCGAGTTCAAAGGCCTGTCCGTTGGCGTTGATCTTCATGTGTGCTGGTCAAAATTCGTGTTCATTCGTGCGATTCGTGGACCAAAAAAACCTCAAGCTCCCGCCAGCACCGGCGTTTCCTCCGTCACCAGCGACGGGTCCGAATCCTTCCAAACCGGCTCGTAACCGCGCTGGCGTATCATGGCGGCGACGGCGGCCGGGGAGCGTTCGTCCGCGATATGAAACTGCTCGCCCGGCTGGTCGCCCGTGGGCGTCCAGGTGTTCACATCATAGCTGCTGTAGCCACCCGGCTCGGTGCTGGAACCGGCGCTCATGTGCGTCACACCGAGGGTGACGAGGCCGTCGCGGAACTTCGGGGTCTCCCGCGTGGAAAGCACAAACCCCGCAAACGGCAGCAGCAGGCGGTAGGCGCAGAGGGTCTGGACAAAGGCCCGGTCCGGCATGCAGTTTTCCGCCTTGACCAGAAAGTCTCCGGCGGCCGGGCGCATCCGGGGCACGCCCAGGGTCAACTGGCTTTTCCAGCAGTGTTTGACCAAATGCAGGCCATGGGCGGCCAGGGCGACGGCCTCGAAACGCCAGTCGTGCAGACCAAACAGCGCCCCAATGCCGAGACGCCTGAAACCGGCCGCATAACCCCGCTCGGCCGTGTCCATCCGCCAGCCATAGTGTTTCTTGGGACCGGCCGTGTGGAGCTCGCGATAGGTCGGCTCGTCATAGGTCTCCTGGTAAACCACCAGGCCCTCGCAGCCAGCCCTGACCAGCGGGACGTAGCCGACGGTTTCCATCGGCCCCAGCTCGATATGGATGCCGGGAATGTGGCGGAGCCCGATGCGGACACACTCCTCGACATAGCCGTTGGAAACGTATTTCGGATGCTCGCCCGCCACGATCAGAAGCGAGCGAAACCCTTGTCCGGCAAGCTTTTGCACTTCCTCCTCAAACTGGGAGACGGGAATGGTCACGCGCGGGATTTTCAGGTGCCGCGAGAAGCCGCAATACTTGCAGATGTTGACACACTCGTTGCTCAGGTAAATCGGCGCGAACAGGCGGATGGTTTTTCCGAAATGACGCCGTGTCACCTGCTGGGACAACGCGCACAACTCCTCCAGACGTTCCCCGGCGACAGGCGAAAGCAAAGCGGCAAAATCCTCCAGCGACTCAGCCCGACCCCGCCGCAGGATGGCGTCCACGCGGGCGGCCGGAGCAGCGGCGGACCAAGCGGCCAGCTCACGGACGGGAAGGGTGGGAAAAACCTCGGAAAACATGGCGGGGATCAGTCGAGGAAGGCGGTCAGCGGACTGCTCGCGGCGGCCTTGGCGGAAACCGGGCCCAGGCCGATCTCGCGGGCCTTGCGTCCGGCCTCCACAGCCATCGCAAAGGCACGTCCCATGCCGACCGGGTCAGAGGCGACGGCGATGGCGGTGTTGACCAAAACGGCGTCGGCGCCAAGTTCCAACGCGGCGGCGGCGTGGGAGGGCGCGCCGAGGCCGGCGTCCACGACCACCGGCACCCGGGCCTGGGCGATGATGATCTCGATCATGGCCCGGGTTTCGAGCCCGCGGTTGCTGCCGATGGGAGCCCCCAGCGGCATGACGGCGGCGCACCCCACATCCTGAAGGCGCAGGGCCAGAACGGGATCGGCGTTGATGTAGGGCAGCACCGTCCACCCTTCCTTCACCAGGATTTCGGCGGCGGCGAGGGTTTCGATGGGGTCGGGCAGGAGGTAGTGCGGGTCCGGATGGATCTCAAGTTTGACCCACTTCGGCAGCCCGGCGGCGGCGGCCAGGCGGGCGATGCGGACGGCCTCGGCGGCGTTCATCGCCCCGGCGGTGTTGGGCAGGACGAGGTAGCGGTCCGGTTCAAGATGGTCCAGGATGTCGGCAAACTCGTCGCGGCCCGCCCCGAGGTGGGCCCGTTTCAAGGCCACCGTGACCATGCCCGTGCCGCAGGCGGCCAGCGATTCCCGCATGAGCTGCGGCGAGGCATATTTGCCCGTGCCCACCAGCAGGCGGGAAGGAAAGGTGCGGCCGGCAATGACCAGCGGTGAAGTGCCAAGGGACGACATGAAAACAGGAAGCGAAAGGGGAAACCGGGACGGTTCAACTGCCAAGCGCAACCGGTGTGAGACCTATCAAAACATGACCATTGGTCATATTCATTTGACACCACGGTCTCCCCCCGGCCAGATGCGACCTATCACCGTCCACCACCCCATGAAAACACACCTCGCCACCCTCACCGTCCTCTGCCTGTCCGCCAGCGCCACCCTGGTGGCCGGCGACGTTTTCAGGCGGATCCCGCTTTCCCAACTGCCTCAGGCGGAGGAAGGTCCCTCGGGACCGGGGCGCGACACCTTCGAGGAAAGAAACCTTCTGACTCCGGTCATGAGCCCTTACGTGGTGCTCGAATCGAACGAAAACGCCGAGGCCTACGTGGAGACCGCCACCCGCAGCAGTTGGGAAAGCCCGGCGGTGAACAACTCCTTCCTGGCCGTGCGGTCGCCCTCCGACCGCGACGTGGCGGGCACAATCTACTTCCCCAAACCCAACCGCAGCGGGATGAACGTGATCCCGTTCAAACTGACGGCGGCCGACAAAACTTCGGAACCAAAGGAATTTTACCGAGCCAAGGAGGACCACTACCGCGATCTGCTCCAGGGCAACCTCCCGGGAACGGCCTGGTTCCGCCACCAGGCCGACGAGGCCGCCCGGGCCCAAGGCAGCAAACCGGCTGAAACCGCGGCCCCCAACGGCCGCGACTTCCGCCGCAACCCCGAGCTGGAGGACACCTACGACCTCTTCACCGGCGGTCGGGCCGTCAGCGAAAACCTCCAGCTCGACCGGCTGATGAACATCCGGGGCGACAACAAGACCCTGGTGGACCTCGCCAGCCTCAAGGACATCCAGACCAAGGAGATGGACTGGAAAGCATTGGTGAAAGACATCACGCCCGCCCCCGATCCCCTCGCCTCCCGCCTTCCGGCCGACCAGCACGCCCTTTTCTTCCCCAGCTTCGAGGCCATGACCCGCCTGCTCGACGAGGCTCAGGCCAATGGAACCCCCGTCCTCCACCTGCTCGAACCCAAGGCGGAGGACACCGGCACCCAGGCCCGCTATCAGAAGCAGCTCTGCGCCGGCCTCAACGACCTCTCCCGCCTGCTTGGTCCCAAGGTCATAGACAGCATCGCCTTCACCGGCTCCGACCCCTACCTGCGGGTCGGCACCGACGTGACCGTTGTTTTTGAAACGAAACAACCGGAGGTGCTGAAAACCCTGATCGGCGGACGCCAGGCCCTCGCCCAGCAGGGCAACCCGGCCGTGAAGGCGGTCTCAGGTCAGGCTGGCGGAATCGCCTACGCCGGCGTCGTCTCCCCGGACCGCTCCGTCTGCTCCTACCTCGCCGTCATCAACGGCGCCGTGGTCGTGACCAACTCACTGACCCAGATCGAGATCCTGGCCGATGTCGCCGCCGGCAAAAGGCCCGCCCTCGCCTCACTAGACGAATACACCTTCTTCCGGCACCGCTACGCCCGCACCGACAGGGAGGAGACCGCCTTCCTCGTCCTCTCCGACGCCACCATCCGCCGCTGGTGTTCCCCGCGCTGGCGCATCGCCGACTCCCGTCGCACCCTCGCCGCCGCGGCGTTGAACGAGCTCCAGGCCCTCAATTTCGAGGCCCTCGTCAACGGCAAGGCCAACGAAGGACCCATCGCCAACGACTTCCCCAACCTCGAGCTCGGCGCCACCCGCCTGACCAAAGGGGGCCCCACCTCGGAGGTTTACGGCGGCCTCGGTTTCATGACCCCCATCTCGGAACTCAGCCTCGCCAAGGTCACCCAGGCGGAGGCCGACGCCTACAACCGCTGGCGCGAGGGCTATGAGCGCAACTGGTCGCAGTTCTTCGATCCCATCGCGGTCCGTTTTTCCGTCTCCCAGAAAAAACTCGGGGCCGAAATCACCGTCATGCCGCTCATCGCCGGCAGCGAATACCGCGACCTGATCAACATCACGAAAGACGCGAAAATCCAGCCCCTGGCCGGCGACCCGCACGACGCCATCCTGCACGGCATCACCGCCGTCAACGTCCAGGCGGAGCCGGTGGTCTCCCTCGGCCGTTCGATCTCGCCCCTGATGCCGGGCGTCAAGGCCAACCCCTTCGCCTGGCTCGGCCAGTCCGTCTCCTACTACGCGGACGAGGACCCGTTCTGGGAACGCATGCTCAAGGCCGACAGCCAGCAGGCCTACCTGCTCGACCACTACTACGACCTCCCGGTGGCGATCAACGCCGAGGTCGCCAAACCCCTGGAGCTGGCCCTGTTCCTGGCCGGCCTGCGCGCCATGGTGGAGCAGACCTCGCCCGGCCTCACCACCTGGAGCACCCAGGACCACAACGGCAAACCCTACGTCAAAATCGCCGCCACCGGGGCCAACGGGGATTTCAAAAAGCTCTGCCTTTACTACGCCACCACGCCCAAGTCGCTGATAGTCACGGTCAACGAGAACGTGCTGAAACGGGCCCTTGACCGCCAGGAGGCCCGGTCCAGGCCGGATTACCAACCGGACGCCACCACCCGCCCCTGGCTGGGCGAAAGCCAGTCTTTCCAAGCCGGCCCCCGGGCTCTGGCCGTCGCCCAACAACTGACCCGCGACTCCTATCACCTCAGGCTCCAGGCCCTTTCCTGGGCCAACCTCCCCATCCTCAACGAATGGAAACGCCTCCACCCGGACCAGGACCCGCTCAAGCTCCACGAGGAGCGCTGGGGCGTGAAACTGGTCTGCCCCGGCGGCGGGACCTACTCCTGGAACGCCGAGTGGAACACCATGGAATCCAGCGTCTTCGGCCACCCGGGCCAGCCCAGGGACAACCTCAAGACCCCGGTCCTGTTCTCCTTCACCTCGGCCAACCTCGGCCTCACCTTCGAGCCCAACGGACTCTCCGCCAAGGCCGTCATCGAACGTCCCGGAAAGTAAGCACAGGAGGCAGGTTCACCCAAGGCGGCGCATGATCACACGGTGCTCCTCACCCTCGCGGCCCGGGAAGGTGAGCCGGCAGGGGCCGTGGGAAATGATCTCAAATTTCCCGCCAAAATGCCCGCGCAGCTCGTCCTCCGGGCAGTTCCACGGAGGCCCCCGCCGCGTGTCATCCATGGTCAGGAAGAAAACCCCGGCCAGAATCCCTCCGGGGCGCAACACCCGGGCCATGGTGGCGGCATAGGCGGGACGGAGCGTGGGCGGAATGGCGCAGAAACAGGTGTGCTCCCAGACCAGGTCGAAACCGGCGTCGGGAAGGGTTTCCGGGCGCGCCAGAAAGTCGGCCTGAAGGAAACTGACCCGGGGGAAACCGGCGCAAAGACGGCGGGCGGCCGCCACCGCCTGCTCCGCCAGATCCACGCCGACAATGGGCCTTTGCGGCCAGCGTTCGGCCAGCGCCAGGACATCGCGGCCCCGGCCGCAGCCCGGAACCAGAACCGGGCCGTCCATCGGCAGGGTCTCGCACCATCCCGGCAGCTCCGGATGGCAGGTCGCCTTGTCCCACGGGGTGTCGCCTTGTTCGTAGCGAAGATTCCAATCCACCGGTGCGTTGCTCATGGTTTTTGTTTCGTTGACGAAAGCAAAGCGGGCGGTGCCGTCAGTGTTTTTCGATCTCCACGGCGTAAACGTGCGGGGTGCCCTCGCGGTTGGAAACAAAGACGAGCCGTTTGCCGTCGGGGGTGAAGGTCACGTTTGGCTCCAGTTTGTAGTCGTGCTTCGAGAGGTCGAAAAGCTTTTCGGATTCCAGGCGGCCCTCCTTGGGACGGAAGAGGTAGAGCCACTGGCCGTTGTCGGGCGCGGCCACGCTGGCGGGGCCGCCGCCGTCGCCCGCGAAGAGCGCGCCGCCGGGTGAGACGTTGAAGTGGACGGACCACTCGGGTGCGGTCAGGCCGAAGCGCCGCGTCTCCCCCGTGGCGAGGTCGAAGCCGGCCAGCCAGAACCGCTTTCCCTTGGGCGTCTGGAGGTCATACCAGACCGTGCGGCCGTCTTTGGAAAAAAACTCGTGGCCTCCGATCTCCATGTCCATCTGGCGTTTATGCACCTGGCGAAGCCCGGAGCCGTCCGCGCGGATGAGCCAGATGCGGTCCACCTTGTGCCAGGGTCCCTCGTGGCAGAACATCAGCAGGCCAGGGTCAGCCGGGGAGAACTGCACGTGGTTGAGCCAGTCGTTGGAGGGATGGAAGGTGCGGAAAGCCCCGGTGCGGATGTCCATGGTCCAGAGCCGCATGGGCAGACGCGCGGCCCAGCGCTCCTCCATCATCAGCCCTTTGCTTTTACCGCTCCAGACCTCGCCGGGAACGCCGGCCGGACGTCCCGCTCCGGAGGCGGGCGGCGTGAAACCGGGTGGCAGGCCCGCGGCCTCGACCAGGCTGCCGGCCAGGACGGTCTCGTCGGCGTTGAGCGCCAGCCCCGAGGCCATGCGGAACTCGGGCGGGATGCGGCCGATCTCGCGGGTTTCCCCGGTGTCGAGATGGGTGGCGCACACCACCTCGCGGTCCCTCAGGTAGAAGAGCGTGCGCGTTTTGCCTCCGACATAGGCGGAGCTGAGGCGTCCCGAAACCAGCGGCTTGTTTTCCCCCGTGAGGAGGTTGATCGTGGCGTAGCCGCCCGGCACGGAGACAGCCATAAGATCCCCCTCGGCCGTGTAGGCGTTTTGGTGGAAGTAGAAACTGGCCGTGCCCGGCTGGGTGGAAAGGCGGGTGGCGCGGTGCCCCGTGCCCGGCTCGATCCAGGTGCGCTCCTGGGCGGATTCAAGCGCTGGTTCGGGGGTGGAGGTGGCGCAGCCAAGGAGGAGGAAAACCGGGGCGAGGAGGAGAAAAGCGTTCATCAAAAGATCAGGGCGTGACCAGCACGCGGTAGAACTTCCGGGCGGTGGCTCCGGTGGGGGGAGCGTTGTCGGTGAAGGTGAGGTTGGTGGGCTGGCCGCCGGGCTGGGTGGCGCCGTTCTGGGCCGTGCCGAGGTTGGTCCAGGGGCCGGCCGGGGCGATGGCGGACTGAAGCTGGTAGGCGTAGCCGGTGTGGCCGCCGAGGCGGATCTGAAGGGTGTTGCCGGAGGTTTGGGGAATGATGCCGGAGAGGGTTGAGGCGTCCACGGAAACGCCGGAGTTTTCCAGGTTGGCGGGGAGGCGGCTGGGGCTGCCGAGAAGGTCGAGGAGGCCGGTGTTGGTGAACGCTCCAGTCGCGGAAAGGCTGGTGCCGTTGCGGAGGCGGAGGGTGCCGGTGTTGACGACATCGCCGCGGATGACGAGCGCGCCGCCCTGGTCCGCGATGATCGTGCCGGCGTTGGTCACATCTCCCGTGATGGTGCCGTTGACGACGAGGGTCGCACCCTCGGCGATGTCGAGGGCCTCGGCGTCGAGGCTGCCGCCATTGAGGATGAGCGTCGCGCCGGGCTCGACCGAAACGGTGCCCGCGCAGGTGATGTTTCCGGTGATCTTGAGGGTGCCCTGCCCGACGGTGGTGGAGCCGTTCCAGTTACCCGTGCCGGAGAGTGTCCAGGTGCCTGCGCCGGCCTTGACGTAGCTTGTGGTGGTTCCGGCGTTTTGCTCGGCAATGGTTCCCGCAAAGACAACCTCCTGATTGGCAGGGGTTTTGGACCCGATGACATAGGTGAAGCCGCGGCCGCCGGTCGCGCCGCCCATCAGTCGGGAGTTGGCCGTGCCGTAAATTTCGCCAATGGGAATGGTGGTGCCCGTGCCGGAGTTGCTGGTGCCGATGTAGTAGGCGCCAACAAGGCCGTTGAGGTTGAGCGAAGCAAGGGGCAGGCCGCTCCAGGAATAACTTGTGCCAAAACGGAAATCCCCGCCGTCCGCGTCGGGGATCACGTTGAAGGAACCCGCGAAGGTGGAGCAGTCGCAGAACCAGTCGTTGCGAACGAAGGGAACGCGAAGGTTGAAAACACCTGATCCGGAGAGACTTCCGCTGATGGTGGAACGGCCGTCCTGCCAGAGGGTGCCCGTCTGCCCGGCCGGAACGACCAGATTCCAGACCGTGTCGTTGTAGGACGAACTGTTGTCGAACATCTTCAACGTGCCGCCGTTGAAGGTGACGAGGCCGGTGCCAAGACCGGAGGTGTTGGCCGTGTCGTTGGCCAGCTGGACCGTGCCGCCATTGAGGAAAGTGCCTCCGGTGTAGGGGTTTGCGCCGGTCAGCGTGAGAAGGTTCGTGCCGGTTTTGGTGAGACGACCCGCGCCGCCCAGGCCGGCGTCGAGGGTGAGGGCCTTGGTGGAGTTGTTGACCGTGGTGGCGCGGGGTTCAACCGTTCCGGCGGGGGTGACGGCGGCGGCCGTGGCGGTGTCGTCGAGGGTGACGGCGTCGAAATTGTAGAAGGTCGAGGCGGCCGCCCCGTTGAGCCAGTTGGCCGATGTGTTGATGTCCCAGGCACCCGAGGCGTTGCCCTTCCACACGAGGCTGACGGGGTCGCCCGTGACCGTCACCGAAACTTTCCCGGCCGCCGTGGAGAGGGCGTAGCCCTGGCGCCCGCCGGCCGGGAAAGTCACCGTGAGGTTGGCGTTGGAGCCGCTGGTGGCGGCGCCGCCGGTGACGAGATCGTAGGTGCCCGCGCCCAGGTAGCCGTCGCTGAACTGAAGGGCGAGCGTGTTGGTCCCGGCGAGGGTGAGGGTGCCGCCGGAGAGGACGACCTTGTCGTTCGCGCCCGTGGGAGAGGCGGAGAGCTGGCAGGAGAGGGTGGCGTCGGCGAGGGTCAGCCCGGCCGAGCCGAGGGTGAGGGTGCCGATGAGCCCGGTGGCGGCGCCGGGGGAAAGTTTGGAGCCCGCGAGCAGGGAGACGGGGCCTGCGATGGTGCCGGTGCCGCGGAGGCCTCCGGAAACGGAAACGGCACCCGGACCGAGTGAGCCGTTGACCGCGAGGTCTCCCGCCGAGACCGTGGTGGTTCCGGTGTAAGTGTTTGATCCCGTAAGGTTTAGGACACCGGTCCCGACCTTGGCGAGGTGGACCGTCGCGCCGGTGCTGTAGTCGCCGATGACTCCGGCATAAGTCGAGGAAGTGTTGAGCCCGCCGATCTGCCAGGTGGTCGCTCGGCCCGCGGTGGGACCTCCGCGCAGGGTGGAGGTGGCCGAGCCCGAGAGTTCGCCGAGGGCGGTGGTGACGCCGCCGGCCGGCGTCGTTGTGAAATACATCCAGACCTTGTCGCCCAGGTTGATCCGGGCCTGTGGCCAGGCGGTGGTCTGGCTGGTGATGCGGTAGTCGCCGCCATCGGCGTCGGAGACGACGTTGAGCGTGCCGGAAAAGCCGGACCAGGAGCCGGAGACATCGGCGCGGACGTAGGGGGTATAGTAGGTAAGCGTGCCGGAGCCGGTGACGTCGCCGGAGAAGCCGCAGCGCGGCCCCATGTTGAGGCGCACATCGCCGTTGATGACCAGGTCGTTGGCAAGCGTGCCCGTGCCGGTGTTGAGGTCGGCGGCGAAGAGGCTGAGACTGCCGGCGTTGAAGGTGAGCGGGCCGGTGCCGAGGCCGCTGTTGTTGGCGGTGGCGTTGCCCAGGACGACGGCACCCTCGTTGAGTGTGACGGAGGTGAAGGCGTTGGCGGCGGAGTTGTTGATGGTCAACGAGCCCGAGCCCGCCTTGGTCAGGGTGCCCGTGCTGGTGACCGCGCCGGCGCCGGTCCAGGTGAGGTTGGAGGGAGTGTCCACCGTGACATTGCCGGGGGAGACGGTTTCCGCCACGTTTACGGCCGGAGTGGTGGAGCCGGTGGCGTCAAAGGTGGCGGTGTCGCCGGTGCCGAAGGAGGTGGCGGTGCCGTTGCGCTGCCAGTTGCCGTTGGCGGTGTTCCAGGTGTTGGCGGAGCCGTCGCCCTTCCAGATGAGGTCGCGGGGCAGGCCGGAGGCGGTGACGACGAGGGCGAGGGTCTGAGTCCAGGTGGAGCCGTCGGCATCGGTCACGGCGAAGTCCACGCGGGCGCGGCCGACGAAGTTCTGGGTGGGCGTGAAGGTGAGGGTGGAGTTGCCCGTGCCGGAGAGGACGGCGGCGCCGTTGACGGCGTTGGAGACGGTGAAGGCGGGGGACTTGACGAACCCGGCGGTGTAGCGGCGGAGGTCCACCGAGACGCTGCTGGGGGCGGCGGCGGTGTTTTTGGCGACGGCTCCGTGGGGGATGGCCTTGAAGTGGAGGTATTCCTCGAGGCGGGTATAGCCGGCCGGGGTGTTGGTGGGGAAAAACGTGGTGCCAGTGACGACGCCTCCGGCGGTGGCCAGGGCGGTGTTGTGGTCCTGGACGGCGGAGTTCCAAGATAGTGCGGTTTCGAAGTAATCGGGCATGCCGTCGCGGTCCGTGTCCGTCGGCGCGGGCGTGGAGTTGAGGGTCCCGTAGCCGTTGTTGGTGAGGCCGAGGGCGGTGTTGTTGCTGATGTGCTGGCGGGTCTGGGAGAGGACGTTG
>JANOBW010000180.1:0-2561 GCA_031411855.1 Opitutia bacterium | reverse complement strand
CTTCATCGACCCCGACAACGACGGCGTGCGCGACGCTGGCGAACCATTTGCCACGACCTCCGCCACCGGCGCCTGGCTCATCAGCGGCCTGACCGCCGGCACCTACACTGTGGCCGTCGACACGACGACGCTGCCCGCCGGCCTGGCCCAGACTGGCGACCCGGATGCCACGATCAACAACAAGACGACCGTCACCCTGGCCGCCGGCGACGCCGTGACCACCGCCGATTTCGGCTACCGCTATGACGGGGCCATCAGCGGCTTCGTGAAAGCCGACACCGACAACGACAACACCGGAGACACGGCCATGGCCGATGTGCTCCTGACCCTGAAGGACAGCAGCGGCAACGACATCGACAGCGATCCAAATGCAGACGGAGTGCAGCCCACCACGAACATGACCAGCAGCACCGGAGCCTACAGCTTCACCAATCTGGCTCCGGGTTCCTACCAGATCGTGGAAAGCCAGCCTGCCGGTTACGCCAGCGTCAGCGACGTGGATGGCGGCGACCTCAACACCATTGGCGACACAACCCTCATCGCCGTGACCGCCGGAGCCACCACCGCAGACCAGAACTTCGTGGAGGAGCAGCCTGGAAGCCTGAGCGGCTCAGTCCTCGCGGACACGGACAACGATGGATTTGGAGACACAACTCTCTCCGGAGTCCTGCTGACGCTGAAAGACAGCGCCGGCATGGACATCGACAGTGATCCGAACGTCAGCGACGTGCAGCCGACCACGACGACGTCCGATGTCAACGGCAGCTATGCCTTCACCGGCCTGACGCCCGGCGGCTACATTGTGGTGGAAAGCCAGCCCGCCGGCTATGCCAGCGTGAGCGATGTGGACGGCGGCGATCTCGACATCATTGGCGACGCGGCGCCCGTCACCGTCACCGCCGGAGCGACGACTGCGGACCAAAACTTCGTGGAAGTGCAGACCGGAATCGTGGGCAACCTCGTGTGGTTCGACGCGAACAACAACGGTCTTCGCGACGTTGGCGAGCCTGGCCTCGACGGCGTGCAAGTCACCCTGCTTGACGGCAACGGAGCCGACATCGACAGCGACCCCAACTCCTCCGGCGTGCAGCCCACGACGCAGACCACGGCTGGTGGCGGTCTCTATTCCTTCACCGGCCTCACCCCCGGCAGCTACCAGGTGAAAATCCTCACCCCGCCCGCAGGCTACCCCACCTCCTCGACCTCGACGGACACCGCCGACAACCAGCAGGACAACGATGACAACGGCACCCAGGCCTTCTCCGGGGCTGCCGTGACCTCACCCGTAGTCGCTCTGGGCAGCGGCGAGGACGACCCCACCATCGACTTCGGCTTCTTTAATCCAAAGCCAACACTCTTCGCCAACTGGCAGTCGCTCAATCCCCTCGGCGGCCAGAACGGTCCGTCGCAGAATCCCGACGGCGACCTCTACGACAACCTCCAGGAGTTTGCGTTCTGCTTCAACCCCTCCTCCGGAGTGCGCACCTCCTGCCCGCTCACCCTCCAGGTGAACGTGGACGGCACCATCGACGCCTGCCTGACCCGCGTCACCGGTCTCCAGAGCGTCACCGCCACCCTGGAGCAGATCGCGGACCTGCAGGCCAGCGCCAGTGGCTCCGCAGCAGACTGGGTTCCCGTCACCATCACCCCCGTCGTCACCTCCAACGGCAACGGCACCGAAACCGCCTGCTACCGGAACCTCGAGCAAATCACCCGCCTGGCCGGAGGCACCGGCTTTGTCCGCGCCGTGGTCAGCCTGGACAGCGACGGGGACGGCAACGCGGACGCAACCAGCCGCACCATGACCATGGGGTGGAATGACCGCCGCCTGAACACCCAGTGCGAGACCTTCTCCAATCCCTTCCTCAAGTGCGCCAGCTTCAGCGGAAGCGTGACCGACACCACCGCCGCCACCGGCATGGTCGACGTGTCCGCCTCCGCCGGCGGCGTTGACGTGCGCACCGCGCTCACTGGATCCCTGGCCTACTACATCGAAGTCGTGAGCGGCGCTCATGAAGGCCACCGGTTTGAGATCGACACCGCCGGCAGCACCGCCACGGCATTGAAAATCAAAGCCGGTTCCGCCATCAACACCGAAGCCGTGACCGACGACATGCTCAACGGCGCCTCCATCGTCGTGCGAGGCGCCTACACCCTGGGCGAACTCTTCCCAGTGGCCGAATACCAGACCGGAGCCAGCCAGGCCACAGCCGACTACATTCTGGCCTACGAAAACGGCGCGTGGCGCACCTACTTCCTGAGCACGCTGGGAGGCGGGCGCTGGATCAAGGTGGGCAGCGGCACCGCCGACCAGGGTGGCAAAGTCATCCCGCCCTGCCAGGGCGTCTTCATCCACCGCCGCCACGCCGCAGGCACAGGAGCCGAGCGCCCGCTCGACGCCGTGCTCACCGGCTATGTGCGGCAGACCAAATTTGCCTGCCCGCTCCCGGCCGGCTACTCCATGATGGCCGGCGGCTGGCCGCTGGACCAGAGCGTGACCGACCGCGCCATGCTGCTGGCCAACGGCTTCATCGGAGGCCGCAGCCAGTCCGTCTCAGACC
>JANOBW010000179.1:0-9606 GCA_031411855.1 Opitutia bacterium | reverse complement strand
GGAAATCATCACTGCGCGCGGCCCGTTGAATGAAGCGGACACACTTTCGTTGGTTGGCGATGTGGACGGTTATATCTGTGGTGACGATGCCATCACGCGCAAGGTATTGGAGAAGGCGCGGCCCAAGCTCAAGGTCTTGAGCAAATACGGCATCGGCGTGGACAAGATTGACGTGAAGTCCTGCACCGAGTTCGGCATCCCCCTGCTCTTCACCCCCGGTGTGAACCACACCACCGTGGCCGAGCACACCTTCCTGCTCCTCCTCGCCCTGGAAAAGAATTTCTACTTCCACACCGACTCGACCCGCTCCGGCGGCTGGAAACGCAAGACCGGCCATGAGCTGCTGGAGAAGACCATCGGCATCATCGGCTTGGGACGGATCGGCAAGGAGGTCGCCATCCGCGCCCGGGCCTTCGGCATGAACGTCGTCGCCTTCGATGTTTACTGGGACGACAAGTTTGCCGCCGCCCATGACGTGAAACGCGCCGCCACGATGGACGAGGTCTTCGCCGTTTCGGACTACCTCTCGCTCCACACCAACCTCACGCCCGAGACCCGCGACCTCGTCCGCGCCGAGACCATCGCGAAGATGAAGAAGGGCGTGCTCATCCTCAACTGCGCCCGCGGCGAGAGCGTCCATACCGGGGACATGGCGGCCGCCCTCAAGTCCGGCCAGGTCGGCGGCTACGGCACCGACGTCCTCGACGAGGAACCCCCGCGCGCCGACCATCCGCTGACGAAGCTGCCCAACTGCATCGTCACCCCGCACATCGGTTCTAGGACCGCCGAAAGTGTTCAGCGCCAGGCGGTTGCCGCCGTGACCAACCTCGTCCGCGCCATGCGCGGCGAGAAACCCCTCGCGCAGATCAATCCCGAGGTGCCGGTGACCAAGGTGGTCTGACTCTCTCCCACACATTTACAACCAGCCATGTCACTCCACATCAAGCCTGCCTCCTCCTGCGCCTTCGACCAGATCTCCCTGGGCGAGGTCATGCTCCGCCTCGATCCCGGCGAGGGCCGCATCCGCACCGCCCGCGAATTCAAAGTCTGGGAGGGCGGCGGCGAATACAACACCTCCCGCGGACTCCGCAAGGCCTTCGGTTACAAGACCGCCGTTTGCACGGCCTTCGTGGACAACGAGATCGGACATCTCGTCGAGGACTTCATCATGCAGGGAGGTGTCGCCACCGACTTCATCAAGTGGCGCGAGGATGACGGCATCGGCCGCACCGTCCGCAACGGCCTCAACTTCACCGAGCGCGGCTTCGGCGTGCGTGGCGCGGTGGGCAACCCCGACCGGGGCAACACCGCCGCCTCCCAGCTCAAACCCGGCGACTTCGACTGGGAGCACATTTTTGGCAAACTCGGCGTGCGCTGGTTCCACACGGGCGGGATCTTCGCGGCCCTTTCCACCTCCACCGCCGAGATCACCATCGAGGCGGTCAAGGCGGCCAAGAAACACGGCACCATCGTCTCCTATGACCTCAACTACCGTCCCTCCCTGTGGAAGACCATCGGGGGCCTGAAAAAGGCCCAGGAGGTCAACCGCGAGATCGCCCAATACGTGGACGTGATGATCGGCAACGAGGAGGACTTCACCGCCTCCCTCGGCTTCGAGGTCAAGGGGGCCGACCATAACCTCAGCCACATCGAGCTCGACGCCTTCAAGGCCATGATCGAGACCGCCGTGAAAGAGTTCCCCAACTTCAAGGTCGCCGCCACCACGCTCCGCCGCGTCATCAGCGCGACGAAAAACGACTGGAGCGCGATCCTCTGGCACGACGGCAAATTCCACGAAAGCCGCAAGTATCCCGAACTCGAGATCCTCGACCGCGTCGGCGGCGGCGATTCCTTCGCCTCCGGCCTGCAGTTTGGTTTCCTTGAGTTCAACGACGCCCAGAAGGCGGTCGAATATGGCGCGGCCCATGGCGCGCTGGCCTCCACCACCCCGGGTGACACCTCCATGGCCACCCGCAAGGAGGTCGAGAAACAGATCACCGGCGGCGGTGCCCGCGTGGTGCGCTGAGTTTCCCCCCTTTGTCTTTTGCGAGGCCGGGCGCCGCTGGGTGTCCGGCCTTTTTTTGGTCCCACCCCGGCCCGGACTTCGATTCAGCTCCGGCTTGTCACTGCCGGCTTTCCTGGTCTGCTTCCGCCATGCTCAAACGCTCCCGCTGGCCGTGGCTGGCCCTTCTTGCCATCTTCACGGCCGTGATGGGCGCGGCGGGTTATTCGATGGAGGCGAACTCCACCTTAACCTTTGAGGACAAGGTGGTTCTGACGCTCAAGCTCTTCAAGTTGGACCTGGGTTTTCCGGCGGACCCTCCCTGGCCGCTCCGCCTCGCCCGCATCAGCGGCGCGTTTTTCACCGTCGGCGCCCTCATGAAGCTGTGGTTTCAGATCTTCCGGGATCAGGTTACCGATTTCCGTCTCAGCCGGATGAGGGGCCATGCCGTCATCTGCGGCCTCGGGCGGAAGGGGATGCACCTGCTGGCCTGCCTGAGAAGCGGGGGCATGACCGTCGCGGCCGCCCAAAAAGTCCTGGATGAGGCCGACTGTGACACCTGCCGGCGGCTGGGGGCCATCCTGGTGCAGGGGGACGCCTCGCAGAACACCATGCTGGCCAAGCTGGGGGTGGAACATGCGGCGGAGGTTTACGCGGTCTGCGGTGATGACCGCACCAACCTTGAGATCGGACTCCAGACCCTTGCGCGCTACCGGCAGGCCGCCTCGTCCCAGCCTCTCACCTGCCATGTCCATCTGGTCGAGCTCGCCCTCCTCCATCAGCTCCAGCACCGGGACTTTCTGGCCGGGCAGCCCGCCGGTTTCACCTTCAACTTCTTCAACCTCGATGAGTTGTGCGCCCGCCGCCTCATGGCCTACTATCCGCTTCCGCCGGTCCGCTCCGGGCGGGATCTTCCGGTCCGGCTCGTGGTGGTCGGGGAGGGGCCGGCCCTGCACGCGGTCCTCCTGCACCATGCCCGGACCGCGCATCTCGGTGATCTGGCCGAACCGGCCGCCACCCTCCTCTGTTCCGAACCGGAACGCGAGCGGGCCGCCTTGCTGGGGGCGTTTCCGGCCCTTCCGCAGGTCTGCCGCCTGGAGTGGGGAAAGTTTGCTCCGGGCGGTTCGGAAGCTCTTTTGCCCCAAGGGTTTGACTTGAAAACCTGCCGGCCGCGGGTGGTGGTGCTTTGCCGCGGTGACCAGGAAAGCCTGTGCGCCGCCCTGGCCCTCCGGGACGCCGGGCTCCATCCCTCTGTCCCCGTTTATGTGAGGGTGGCGGACAACGCCGGGCTGTCCCGCCTTCTGGACGCCTCAAATGCCGAGGTGCGGCGGCTCAACCTCGTTCCTTTTGGCTCCGTCGAGGAGGTGTGCGGCGAAGAGGTCCTGCGTCGCGGTCAGCTGGACCGGCTGGCCCGGGCCTATCATGAGGTGTATCGCCGCCATCAGGCGGGGAAACTGGAGCCGGCCTCCCCCGGCCTGAAGGTCTGGGCCCTCCTTCCGGAAAGCCTCCGGAGCGCCAGCCGGCGTGTGGCCGATCACCTTGACCTCAAGCTGGCCACCACGGGATGCAGGCGGGTTCCCCTCCAGGGAGAGGCCTCGGTCCCGTTTCAGTTCACCGCGGCCGAGGTGGAGCTGCTTTCCCGGATGGAGCACCGCCGCTGGAGGGCGGACCGCCTGCTGGCCGGATGGCGGCTCGGGGCGCGCGACAATGCGAGGAAACTCCATCCCAGCCTGATTCCGTGGGAGGAGCTGAGCGAGCCGGAGAAACAGAAGGACCGTGACATGGTCACGGGCCTGGTCGAAGTCCTGGCCGAGGCCGGTTTCGGGGTGGCGAGGGACTAAGCCTTCGCCGGCTTCAGGGATCGAAGTGGGAGAGGTCCACGATCTGTTCGGCCTCCTCCCGGCCCTGGCTGATGAGAAACTCCATGAGGTCGAGGTTGTCCAGGGTCAGGCCCTGGCTGGAGACCTGGCGGGCCTCGTCCAGATCCCTGGGGGAGAAGAGTTTGTCGTAGCGGGCATAGAGGAAACCGGCCCGGGGGTTGGGCGCGGTCAGGTCGCCCAGCTCCCCGTCGAGGGGAAGGCCGTGGCGGCACTGGCCATGGACGCGGCAGAGCTGGTCCTGATACTTCTGAAACGAACCAATGAGGGTGGCGGGGAGGCTTTTGGCCTGGGCCAGCACGTCAATGAAGTGCGCCTGTCCGCGGCCGGGTTTTTCTGAGCCTGTGCCGATGGAGACGAGACTCATGTGCCCGGTCCCCGTTTTCCAACCCAGGTTGTATTCCGGAAGGGAGGCCATGAGCTGGAGCAGGTAGGCCGGGTTGTTGAACGGCGTCACGCCGCCGTCCTCGAAGGCAAAGACGAGGGGTTCCCCAAAGTCCCCTTTGACCTCCAGCACCTCGGGAGGGAAAAAGGTCGGGGCGGCGGTGCTGGCGCGGACCAGTTTCCACAGCGGGATGCGCAGGTTGCAGCCCGGGCTTTGCGGGTTGTTGTATTTGGCCCGGGGGTTGTTGGAAAGGGGCCAGGGTGATCCGCTGGAGGCGTTGCGGGTCACGACCAGGAAGAGGGTCCGGAGCTTTGAGGTGCCCAGCGTGGAGGGGGTGCCGTCGTCCTCCACGAAAAAGTCGCGCATGAAGTCGGAGAGGCCCTCCGCCATGAACCGGTGGTGGGTGAAACGTTCGACCAGGCCGGATTTGCGGAAGAACTTCACGGCGTTTTCCCGGTAGATGCTCTCGATCTCGTCCACGGAAAGGCCCCAGGAGAGGAAGGCGGCGATGATGGCACCCGTGCTGGTGCCGCCGATGTAATGGAAGTGATCGGAAAGGACGAGGCCGGGGCGGCCGGTTTTTTCCCGCAGCAGCGTCTCGATCCGGCGGGCGAACTGGAGGGCCAGCAGGCCGCGGATGCCGCCGCCATCAAAGGAGAGGAGGCGGGCGCGGGGGGAGGGTTGAAGGGTGCGGGGATCGGTCACGATGCGGGCGGGAGTCAGGGTGGGGGGGCGGAGCGGAGCTGTTTGAGACGGGCCTCGATGGCCTCGGTCTGTTTCTTCCACACGGGATTCGCGGCATCGAGAGCCGCCAGCTTGCCGCAGGCGGCCAGGGCGGCCTCGGTCAGGCTGATGGCCGAGGGAAGGTCCCCGAGTGTTTCGGAGGCCGCGCTGGCCTTCAGCCGGACCTGGGCGAGATCCCGCCACCAGCGGATGCTGCCGGTGTTTTGCTCCACGAGGTGGGTCCGCACCGCCAGGCTCTGGAGGTAGGCGCTGAGGGCGGCCGAGGTTTCACCCCCGGTCATCAGGATGTTCCCGATATCAAGGTAGGAGGTTCCCAGGTTCCTCTGCCACAGCGTTTTGGACGGATCCTGGCGGACAAGGGACTCCACCAGTCCGAGCCCCTTGCGGTGGAATTCCATCGCGGTCCCGGCCTCCCCGTGCGCGGCCAGCATCTCGCCGAGGACGGAACAGGCGATCCAGAGGTCGCCCTGCCATTTGGCGTTGGCGGGATCATGGCTGACGAGTTTCTCCAGCAACTCGTAGCTTTGGCGGTAGGTGGTGAGCGCGGCCTTCGGGTCGCCCGAGGCCTGGATGGCGTCGCCCAGTTTCAGGTAACTGAGCGCCAGGTCGTTGAGCCAATCGGTGTTGGACGGTTCCTTGCCGGTGATCTCCTCCGCCAGCCGGACCGCCCGGGTGTGCTGTTCCAAGGCGGCGGCCATCTCGCCTGTTTCCCCGAGGGTGTCTCCCCACTCATTGTAGGCCAGGGCCAGCTCGTGGGAGAGGGAAAGGTCCTCGGGGTGCCCGCTGACGAGCTTCTGTCTGAGGTCCACGCTTTGACGGTAATGTTCCAGGCAGCCGGGCCGGTCCCCCGAGCTGGCCAGGGCGTCGGCCAGGCGGATGTGGCTGGAGGCCAGGTCGCGCTGGAGCTGGAGGATTCCCGGATTATCGCGGGCGAGTTTTTCCATCAGGGAGAAACCCTCCCGGTAAAGCGCCAGGGCGGTGGCGGATTCGCCCATGGAGGCCAGCGTGTTGGCCAGATTGGTCCGGTTGACGGAAAAGTCGCGCTGCCACTGGAGTTCGGAAGGGGACTTGGCCACGATGCTCTCCAGGATGGCGCCGGCCTGGCGGTAGGCCTTGACGGATCCCTCCATGTCCCCGCCGGCCTTGAGAAGCTGGGCGCGCTCCCCCAGCATCATGGCCTTCTCGCGCAGGGACTTGAGATCGCCCTCGGCCGCGGGATGTTCGTCATGGTAGCGGCCGATGCGGTCGTTCAGGCCTTTCATGAGGTCGAGCCGGCCGAGTTTGCCCAGGCTGTCCTGAAGGTCGTATTGCATGAACTCGATGAGTTCGTCGGCGGACTTTTTGGCGGCCACGGCGCGGTCCTTTTCCCGGTCGGCCTTGGCTTTTGATTCCACCGCCTCGGCCTGGGCCCGGCGGGCCTGGTCGGCGCTCGCGACGGACTCGCGCCACATGGCCACGGACAGGCCGGCGGCCAGGCAGGCGGCCACGCTGAGCGCGCTGAGGATGAGGTTGCGCCGGCGGGATTTTCCGAGGCGGTCGGCGAGTTTTTTCCGTTCCGCCTCGGACCGGCTGGCGGCCGCGGCCTCCTCGCGGAGCGCTCGCTGCCGGGCCGCCTCCTCCGCGATGCGGTCATGGACAAGCTCCACATGGCGGTGCCCGCCGGAGCGGTCCACCGGGTGGAGGAGCCGCTGGTCGGCGAGGTGTTCCAGGGTGGCGGTGGTGACCCCGAATTTCCGCTCGGCGTGCTCAAAGCCCGCGCTGGTGCGGAAACCGGCCGCGTCAATCAGGTCGGTTTCGATGAAGGTCCGGGCCGCCTTGATCTGGGCCTCCCCCAGGGTGGCGAAGGCCTGCTCGTAAAACTGGCGGACAAACTCTCCGCGGAGGGAGACGGCGCGTTCGGCGGAGACCGTGGTTTCGCCGCGGGAGCGGCGGTCCTCGTTCAGCCGCCAGCAGAAGATCGCCAGGAGGGCGGGGTCGGCCACCGGGCGTGTGGTGTCGGTGCCGCCAAAGGTCGCCACGATGGCCTCGGCGGCCCCGGGACCCAGGAGGGGTGGCGCGGGTTTTTCCACCACCTCGCGGGCCTGGGAAAGGGTGAAGGGGTGGAGGCGGAGGCGGGCCCGGGCCAGGCCGGGGAAAAGGTGGCGGAGGTTGTCCAGCGGGGCGAGCTGGTCCTCGCGGAGGGAAAACACCACGCGGAGGGGGGCGGGGGGATGGCCTGGTTTGCCGGGCCATTCGAGCAGGGCGGCGATGTCACCCAGCAGGGTTTCGGCCCGGGCCCGGGCGGAGGGACGGTCGCGGGTCTGGGTCCAGCATTCCTCAAACTGGTCAAACACCAGGACGGGGGTGACGGGGTCGTGCTCGCTTTCGCCCCAGAAGGGCTGGTTCCGTTCCTGGAAGGCCTGGACCAGGGTGTCGGTTTCGGCCTGCCAGGCCGGGGCGGCCACGCACTGGTTCCGGGCGGCCAGCCCGACGGCCTCCAGCACCTGCCGAGAGAGGGGGAGGGCGTCGTCGGCATGGTCGAGCCGGAGCCTCACAGGCAGCCAGCCGTCGGCCCGGAGCCGGGGAAACAGGCCGGCCTGAAGGAGGGAGGTTTTGCCGAGTCCGGAAAGACCGTAGAGGACGGACGCCGGCTCGGCCCGGATGAGGCGGAGCAGCTCGGCGGTTTCGGCCGTCCGCCCGTGGAAAAAGGAGGCGTCGTTTTCCCCGTAGGCCGCCGGTCCCGGCCAGGGCGAATCCGCCTCAAGACGTGGCAGGGCCCGGGGGGCGGGGCCGGTCGGATGGGTGGGGCCGCTCATGACGCCGGGGTTTGTCCGCGCCATTTCTCAAGCCCCGCCTTTAGTTCGGTAACGAAGGATTCGGGGCATTTTCCGCCGGGGATCCGGAGGATGTGTTTGGACTGAAACTCGGGCGGGACCCCGCGCAGGCTCTCGACGGGGGATTCGTCCACCACGATGGCCCGGAGGTAGCCCCGGTCATTGAAGCCGAACCACTGGCGGTTGTGTTCCACGGCCCATTCCCATTCCTTGCGGAAGTAGCCGCCGCGCTGGGTGTTGGCCGAAAGTAGGGGGATGAAAAACACGGCCTGGTCAATGTTCTGGCGAAGTTTGGACTCGAAGTCGCTGCCATGCTCCAGTCCGGGCTGAGAGGGGTCCTTGGCGCGTGATTTGTCGAGGTAGGCCTTGATGCCCGAGGCCCTGAGTCCCTCGGCCAGGGCGCGGGCGGCCGCATCATCCTTCGAGCAGTAGGAAATGAAAACGCCGTCGCGGGCCAGATCCGCGCCTTGGGCGGCGGCGGTGGGCGGGGACGGGGGCGCGGCGGGTTTCAATTCCGACCAGCGGCGGTGCAACTCCCGCACAAAATGCTCGGGGGAACCCTGGCGGTAGATGCGGGTGGTTTCGGAAAAATTGTCAAGAAACGCCGCCAGCTCCTGATAGTGCCCGGGTTCGGGACCGGGGGCGAAACCCATTTCTACCACGGCTTCGGCAGTGGCATCCTCGCGTGCCGAGAGCCGCTGACCCCGGAGCAGGCGGAGCAGGAAACGGGCATGCCAGGGGGCGAGGGGTTGTCCCAGGAGAAGGATGTGGGCCGGGCGGAGTTCGCGGATGAGCTGCTCGGGCTGGTAGCTTTCGCTCTGGAGGCGGCACAGCATTTCCAGGTGGTCCTCCTCGGTGATGTCAAAACGTTCCTGGCCGTCCGGATCCTCCAGCCGTCCAAAGAGATGGAACAGAAACGGACGTGTGGCAGAGGCGGGGTCCCAGCCGGGCGGCAGATCCCAGGAAAAACCGGCCCTCTGGTCGGAGCTGATGGCCTTGGCGGGACGTTCCCGCACAAGTTGAAACCCCCGGACGTGGTCCAGCGGGTCAAGGCCGCGGACCCGGACCAGCACCTCGCGCAGCAGGCTGTCCGGCGTGGTGGAAACAAAGAGGGGCAGGCCGCCGATTTCAGCCAGGAGCCGAAGGGGATGCCGTTCCGCCGGGGTGGTTTCCCGTTCGGGAAAAAGGGCGGCCAGGGCCTGGGGAAGCAGCTCGTCCTGGGCCTCGCGCAGGTTTTCCGCGAAACGGGCCGGCCGTCCCCGGAAGGAGGGTGCCAGCGCGAGCTCGTGCAGGGTGGGGGAGGTGGGGAGCATCCCGCGTTCACCGGCGGGAAGACCCGCCGCGACATGGTTCGCCAGCCTTTGGGTGAAAGGCACCGGACATCCGTTTTCATCCGGCACCAGCTGGAGCGCGGGGCCTATGACCGGAACCACCCCCCGGCCCTTGCGGAGCGCGTTGATCATCGGGGTCCAGTTGCCGTTGTTCCATTCCATTCGTGAAGGCAAAGGTCTGACCCGGAATGTCTTGGTGAGTCAAGCATGGCGGGCGGTGGGGCCTTGGACCAGAGGGAGGTTTGGAGCCAAGAAAAAGCCCCGCAAGTCGTTATCCTTGCGGGGCTTTTGAAGTGGAGCCGACTGTCGGACTTGAACCGACGACCTGATGATTACAAATCAGCAGTATTTATCCGATGATATGGCGTGTTCGCGATTAAATGGCTTTAAACAGGGGGTTAGATTGACGTTGTGGGCGTTCTGGACGTTTTGGAAGCGGCAGCAAAAGCGGCAG
>JANOBW010000178.1:0-8677 GCA_031411855.1 Opitutia bacterium | reverse complement strand
CCGTCCGCCTCGTCCTCCGCGACACCGGCAACCGGGACAAAATCGAGAACTACCCCCGCACGACCTTCTCCCGCTGAACCTCCGCTACCTTGAACAAGAAGAACTTCTGGAACAACCTGCTTTTCACCGCCATCGGGGTCATCGTGGCCGGCCTGATGGTGCCAGGTGTCAAGGCCGATGACGCCGCCAGCCTCGTCATCGCCGCCCTCGTCCTCGGCCTGCTCAACGCCGTTCTCAAACCACTGCTGGTCATCGGCGCCCTCCCCTTTGTGGTCCTCACCCTCGGCCTCGGCCTCTGGCTCATCAACGCCGGCCTGTTTTACCTCACCAGCAGGCTGGTCGCCGGATTTTCCGTCTCCTCTTTCTGGGCCGCCCTCGGCGGTGCCGCCGTGGTCAGCTTCACCCATATCTTTCTGGCCGTCTTCACCAGCACCCGCGTGAAGGTCACACACCAGGGCTCCGTCGGCCCGGTCCCGCCCACGGTCCACAACCCCGACGGCGTCAACCGCCTCCCCCGCGGTCCCGGCCGCGGCGACCGCGACGACCCCAAAGACGTGATAGATGTCTGAGCGGATACATCAGCGGAAAACAAGTTGGGAGTGATAAGTGGCGAGTGATGAGTCTCCGAAACAGCGGCAAACTAAGGAAAGAATCAGCCGCCAGAGCTTAATTCCAAGCGATCCCTTTTGAAGCTTGGGATTTGAAGTTTCTTTGGTGCTTGGTCCTTGGGTTTTGGTGCTTGGCCTGAAACGGTTTCGTCGTTTCAGGCTTCCCCCGTTTCCCGTTTCCCGTTTCTCTGACGTTTTCATTACCATGTCCCAGCCCACTTACGATCTCGTTGTCATCGGCGGAGGCCCCGCCGGCTACGCCGGAGCCATCCGCGCCGGCCAACTCGGCAAAAAAGTCGCCTGCATCGCGGTCGTACGCGCCGGCGGCACCTGCCGCAACTGGGGCTGCATCCCCTCCAAGGCCCTCCTCAAGAGCGCCGAACTCTATCAGGACATCGCCCACGCCAAGGACTACGGCATCAACGTCGGCCAGGTCGGCTTCGACTTCGCCGCCGTCATCAAACGCTCCCGCGGCGTGGCCGACACCATGGGCAAGGGCATCGAGTTTCTGTTCAAGAAAAACAAGGTGGATTACTTCCTCGGCCGCGCCACCGTCAGCGCCCCCGGCATGGTCGAGATCAAGGAGGGCCGCGACGCCGGCAAGTTCCTCATGGCCAAGAACATCCTCATCGCCACCGGCTGCTCCCCCCGCCGCCTCCCCGGCCTGGAGGTGGACGGCGTCCAGGTCATGACCTCCCGCGAGGCCCTCGACATGAAGTCGCAGCCCAAGTCCATCACCATCATCGGCGCCGGCGCCATCGGCGTCGAGTTTGCCTACTTCCTCAACGCCTTCGGCACCAAGGTCACCCTCGTCGAAATGCTCCCCGCCGTCGTCCCGGTGGAGGACGCCGACGTCTCCGCCGCCCTTGAACGCTCTTTCAAGAAACAGGGCATCACCACCCACACCGGCACCGCCGTGAAGGACATCAAGGTCGAGGCCGGCAAGGTCACGATGAACCTCGCCAAGGGCGAGAAAGTCACCCCCCACGAAAGCGAGGCCATCCTGCTCGCCATCGGCGTGGTCCCCAACCTCAACACCGTCCTTTCCAACCGCGTCAAACTCGACCTCGAACGCGGCTACCTCAAGGTGGACAAGAACTACCAGACGAACGTCCCCGGCATCTACGCGGCCGGCGACATCATCGGCCCACCCTGGCTGGCCCACGTCGCCACCTTCGAGGCCGTCAACGCCGTCAACGGCATGTTCGGCCACGGCACGCCCCGCAAGGTCGGCGACTTCCCCGGCTGCACCTACTGCCAGCCCCAGGTCGCCAGCGTCGGCCTGACCGAGGCCAAGGCCAAGGAAAAGGGCCTCAAGTTCAAGGTCGGCAAATTCCCCTTCTCCGCCTCCGGCAAGGCCGTCGCCTCCAACCACAGCGAAGGCTTCGTCAAGGTCCTGATCAGCGACGAGGACGGTGCGATCCTCGGAGCCCACATCATCGGCGCCGACGCCACCGAGCTCATCCAGGAATACAACCTGGCCATGGTCGCGGAAATCCCCGCCGACGTGATCCACCACACCATCCACGCCCACCCGACCCTCAGCGAAGCCCTCGCCGAAGCCGTGGCCCAGGCGCATGGTGAGGCGATCCACGTGTGAGGACAACAACCGCGTCCGACCTCCCCGTTTTCAAGTGAAAGGGGTGGCATCCTCTGGAGTCCTTATCGGGTGAAACCGAATGCTCGACTGAGACTCAACTTGTGTTAAGCCATCGGTTTAGAAATGGATTCCCTCACCCTCATCCTCAACAAGCTTGAGGTCTGCGTTCGCCAGCAGACCTATGAGTCCCTTGAGACTGACGGGGTTGAAGTAAAGTCAGTCCCCTCGACCGGGGGAGCTTGGAGTTCGATTCGGCAAAGCATCTGCGCCTTTCTCAACAGCCGAGGCGGCACAATCATTCTTGGGATTAAGGACGAGAAAAAGCCCCACCGGCACTATACGTTCACCGGCTACACGGAGAACAACAGCGGGAACCTTTCCGAGCTTCGGCACTGCTTCAAAGATGGCCGAGGTCACTCCCTCGATGTTTCGGAGCACCTGCGCATCGAGGTCAGACCTTTTGACTCCGGTCAGGTCGCGATTGTCCGGGTCAGCGCGCTTCCCGAAGACAGGAAGTTCTGCCATTATGAGGGAGTCGCCTACGAACGGATCGCCGACCGCGACGAGATCATTCCTACCAACCGTCTTTCCGATCAGGAGGAAAGAAAGCGTGAGATGGAAACGTATCGTGAGCTTCGCCCTGTGGCCGACGTAATCCTTTCCGATCTCAGCCTTCAACGAATCAACGAGCTGATCCAACTCATCAACCAAGGCCAGTCGCAGCCCATCGAAACCCTCAAAAGCTCCATCGGCGACGCCGTCCCTTTTTTGGAAAAACGCCGCTTCATGCTCAAGGACTCGCAGGTCACGACTCTGGGAGTTTTGGTGGCCGGCCAGTCCCCCGCCGATCACCTGCTCTTTCGCAGCCAGATGGATGCGTTTGTGGATGTGCCCAACACCGTGGCTCAGGACAAAAAGAACTTCCGTGAAAACATCCTTCAACTGATGGAACTGGGCCAGTCCTGGACCCTGCGGAACATCATGACCGGAGTTTCCCACCAAGCAGCTGGCACCCTGGTGGCTGAGTATCCAGAAAAACTCATCCGTGAAAGCATCAACAACGCCCTGGCGCACCGTGATTACACGATCAACCGCCCGGTCCAACTGACGCTCAAACCCCGGCAGTCTCTCTCCATCCGAAATCCCGGCCAACTCCCCGCGGAACTCGTCTTTGAAAGGCCCGATGATGCCATCCCGGTCCGGCGGATTTTTCCCAACCCCAAGGCCCGCAACCCCCGTCTGGCCGACATTCTCAAGCTGCACAACAAGTGGGAGGGAAAGGGCATCGGCATGTCCGATTTGGTCAACTACGCCTTGGCGAACCAGACCGATCTTCCCCATTATCTCTTCCACTCCTCGGAGGAAATTTCCCTTTGCATTCCTTCTGGCAAGGTCTTGGACGAAAGCATGAACGAGTGGCTCGACCTGATGAGTGGGTTGCTGGTGGAAAAGTCCGATGGAAGACCACTGACCGACGAACATCGCATCGTCCTCGCCTATCTGTTGAAGAGCGAAAAGGCCAACCGACTCGGCCTTTACACCTTGGCTCTGACGCCCGGTAACAACCACTTCGGAGCCATCGCCGATCTCAAGTCCTGGGGACTCATCAGCCTTCATCCCGCCAGCGACCAGTTCCGGCAAGTTTTCGTGGTCTGCCGGGAACTGGCCCACGATGACCACCACGCCGAACTGAACCAAATCTTCGGCGGCGAATATCTCCGCCTGGATGAGATCTCGCGCCTGATACTCAACATGATCTGTGCGGCCGAGAAATATTCCACCGAAGGCGGTTTGAACGCCAAACAGGCGTTTCGACTGATCAAAACCAGGATGCCCCAGGAAACCGCCAAACGGGGTGATGATGAGTTTTACCGTGCCGTGCGTCGCCGGGTAGAATTGATGGCTCCCGAAAAGAGCCTCCTGAAATCCGCCCGGGAAAAAAGCGAGTGGATCGTGACTCCCGACCGTGTCCTCAGTATGGGCGGCACCCCCAGCAAACCGATCTTCCGCCTAAACCATGATTTTGTGAGGCCGATGCTGTAACGAGTTTTGGCTAAACCGCAAAATAGCCATAAAGTGACCGCTCGAAATGATTTATGAATACCCCAAATCAACACACCAAACCGTTGAGCTTGTCCGGGATTTTATCACCGCTAGTCAGAAAAAATACTGCGACTACCTTTCCGCAGGATTTCCTCACATGGTTTCGCTTGGCTTGGCTGACATGGGAAATTTATCCTTTATCCCCTGCAAAGCGATTCTTCCATTTTACTACCCTCCTAATTATGAAGAAAACAAATACGAAGTAATAGAACATTTCGATTTTTTCGACAAAGCTTGGCTTACTTGCGTAACAATGATTCCAGAATTCAGGGAGCATTACATTACCTTTTCTCAAACAATTGACAGAGGAAAAGAATGTGATCTTCAATTAGAAAGACGGCTTCTTGTTCTTCGAGAAGCTTGCAAAAATATCGATACAAACCTTACTATAGTTGCACATAATAGTGACAGTGAAGTTGGGTTTGAAGTTAATACCCACCATATCTCTGGACCACCATTGCCTCCTCACCCCAATCCTCGAACAGATATTCAATTATTCAATCGGCTAGATTCATTGACGGAAAGTTACATGGGAATCGGCCAGAATAAATTAAAAAATGGAGTTCTGATTGAAGCTGCCTTAGATGGAGGATCTAGCGAGGATCGAGTGATTGACATTTTGATTTCGACGCCAAATGCTCAAGTTTTATTAAAAAACTTGAAGAAATTAAATCTGCGGTGCACGCGAATTTCGCCAAAGAAGGTTGAAGATTTACAAAAATTCTTACCATGGGTTTATGTAAATTATTTAAAAACTTTTAATGACGATTAAGATCTAATCTAAGGACAGCTCCACACCAATTTGACCCATTCAACATCAGAAAATTCGGTCCGATGAAAGTGGCGCTTGGGAAACCGCCACGCCTTGGGAAATCAGCCATGTGATCCACCGCAAAGGAGTTGGACTTGGCTTAAAAATCCCTGCCTTTCATCCCGTTTATCCTGTCCAAAAAAGAACCTTCTGAAATCACAAACCATACCCTTTTAAGACAGGATTAACAGGATGGGCAGGATATCCGAAACAAGTTTTCCACGATTCGGAAACCATGTTGACCTAACTTTTATTTCGTGCATGGTTCGTGTATGGCCACAAAAACCATCACCCTTGAACTTGATGCCTACGAGAAGCTCCGGGCGGCCAAAAAGGCCGGGGAGTCGTTTTCGGAAGTGGTTCGCCGGGTGCGGTTTGCGGATGAGCCGGTGACCGGGGCCGGTTTGCGGGGGTATTACCGTTCGGGAGGCAGCGGAGTCGCCGAGGGCTATTTGGACGCCGTGGCCGAAGCCGCGAAACATGATCCCATACCGGACAACCCATGGGCTTGATTCTCGATACCAACTTCGTCATCGAAGCGGAACGCGAGGCGCGGCGGGGAGTGTTTGGCCCGGCCGATGCCTTTCTCGCCCAACACCCCGGCGAGGCGTTTTTCCTCACCTTCACCATCGCCGGTGAACTCGCCTGCGGTGGTTCGGCCAGCCAACGACGGGACTGGGAGGCGCTCTGCCGTCCGTTCACGATTCTGCCTTGGACGCCCGAGGTGGCGTGGCACTACGGCGAAGTCTTCCGCGCCCTGGCCGCACAGGGCAAACTCATCGGGGCCAACGACCTGTGGATCGCCGCCACGGCCCTGGCTTACGGCCACAGCGTGGTGACAAGAAACCGGGACGAGTTCGCCCGGGTGCCGGGATTGAGGGTGTTGGCGTTCTGAGAACCTTCAGAAGTCCCAAACCAAGCTCACTCCACCGTTTGAGAGTCACCCACCACTCTCAGCGCCTCTGCTGCTCCGCGGGTCACCAATCAAACGGGAATCCAGCCCGGCACATTGTGCCGCAGGCAGGGTGGACTCGCGATGGATCAGGGAAATGACGATAGACCGGGTGAGCCAGGACGCGTTGGGAGACAGCCGATCCGGGAGGGCCGGACCCGCGCATTTTCCGTGGCTTACGGGATGGACAAACGGCGGAATTCTTCGGACTTCTCGTTCATGGCCGAGCCCCACAATCCCTACGCGACACCCCAGGCGGACCTGTTGCACCCGGTCGCCTCCTCGGACGACGGTCCCTGGCGCGACACCAAGTTCATGGTGGTGCGCTGCCTTCCTTCCGGCACCGCGCCGGCCCTCCCGCACCGGTGCGTGAAGTGCAACGAACCGGGTGTGCCCGGAAAGCCGAAGACCTTCTCGTGGATGAGCCCCGCCTTCATCCTCATTATTTTTGTCCCCTTCGGCCTCTTCATTCTCATCGCCCTCTACTTGGCGCTGAGAAAAAAACTCACCCTGGCCCCGGTCTTCTGCGATCACCACCTCCGACGTCGGAAACTCGCCCTCCTGATCGGCGGCATCGGCTCGGCGCTTTCCCTGGCCATGATTGTTTATGGAGGCACGGCCCTGGAAAGTGGCGGCATGATCTTCGGGCTCGGATGGCTGTTCCTGATCGGCTCCCTGATTGCCACGGCCATCCTCAACCCTTCCTTCCAGATCGCCCGGATTGACAAGGACTTCGCGCGTTTCCGAGGCTGCGGCGCAGGTTACCTCGGTTCCCTCCCTTCGGTGGATAACTGATCAAGGCCCCCGCGACGGAGTCTTGCGAAAAGTCTCCCGTTGGTGAATCTCCCCCTTCAACGTATGGAAAAAATCCGCAAGGCGCGTCAGAAACTGCGTGGCGAACTGGAAGCCCCGCCGGGCCTGCAGAAGTTTGGCAGCGGCTGGATCAGCGGCTTCCTGGGCCTCGTGCTCGGAATGGCGGGGTTGTTCGTGGTGCTTTCCCTCCTCTACCCCGGGGCGTTTTCCCTGCCCGAGTTGCAGCGTTTCCACGGCAACGCCTGGTTCCGCCTCGGGCTCCACGGGACCCTTCTGGCCGGGTTTGCGCTCTCGGCCCTGAGTCTGGCCCTGCGGCGGGACCGCGCCCTGGGGACAGCCGGCCTGGCCGTGACGCTCCTGGCCGCGCTCCTGGGAGGTTCCCACGCCACCACGGTGGTCGCGGATGCCACGCCGCTCTTTCTCGGGCTTGATTTTTTTGTGCTCAACGTCCTCTTCACCGGCTTTCTTTTTGTGCCCCTGGAGCGGCTTTTCCCCCGCCATCCCGACCAGGCCCTCCTGCGTGAGGAATGGCGCGAGGACATTTTCTACTATCTCGTCAGCTCCCTCATGGTGCAGGTCCTGACCTTCGTCACCTTCGAGCCCTCCCGCAACCTGGTGGCGGCGCTTCCGCTGGCACGGGTCCACGCCTGGGTCGGGGGACTGCCTTTTGTGGTCCAGTTTTTCGCCATCATGCTGCTGACGGACCTGGTGCAGTATTGGGTGCACCGGGCCTTTCACCGCATCCCCTGGCTCTGGCGTTTCCACGCCGTCCATCACTCGGCCCGGAGCATGGATTGGATGGCCGGGGCGCGGATGCACTTTTTTGAAATCCTGTTTCTCCGCAGCACCACGGTGATCCCCATGCACCTGCTCGGTTTCAGCCCCGGGGCCATGCAGGCCTACATCCTGGTCGTTTACCTCTACTCCACCTTCATCCATGCCAACCTGGGCTGGCGGCTGGCGTGGATGGAAAAGCTGTTCGTCACGCCGCGCTTCCACCACTGGCACCACGGCGTGGAGAAGGAGGCCATTGATGTGAACTTCGCCATCCACTTCCCGTTGCTGGACAAACTCTTCGGCACCCACCACCTCCCCAAGGACCAATGGCCCAAGGGTTATGGCATCGAGGGTGATCCGGTCCCACGGGGTTATCTGGCCCAGTTTCAACACCCGTTCCGGAAGGACAAAACGCCCGCCCCTCCCTCGTCCGAAGGTTGAGCCGGGCCCGTTGACATCCTTTTCCGGGTGTTTCCGCCATGACACACCTGAGTTGGTAAAATTTGCGCGAGCAGCGGGAGGCTGAAACTGCCACCCCAGCAGGTGCAGATGGGCATACGCGAAGTGGATTTTATTTGACCATAGGTCATTATGAAATCACACCGAGCCCATGAACCCCACATTTCCCCTGCCGTCGCTCACACGTGTTTGCCTCCTTTTCTTCGGGCTTCCTTTCCTATTCGGCTGCCACAGTGTTTCCGATAGATTCGCCGGTCGGATTCAAGTTCTCACCGTGACGGAAATCCTGCCCGAGGCGATCCACCGGAAGGACGCCGCCGGTTATGCGGTGGAAGGGACCCAGGTCATCAACCGGGAAGTTTCCGCCTACGAAGGGAAACGCCCCGCCGTGGCGGAAAGGCGTCCGATCTTTTTGTTCGTTCCCGAAAGAGATGTCCGTTTCGAGCTGGATCGGCTCGACCGTATGGAGCGGGCGGGAGTCGAGCCCGGACGGACTCCGGTTGAGATCGCGGTGCTTAACCAGGTGAGCCTGCGGGGTTACGCGGCGGGCGAGG
>JANOBW010000177.1:0-32381 GCA_031411855.1 Opitutia bacterium | reverse complement strand
CTGATGACGCAGCACCAGCGGCGGATCTTCGCCTATCTTTATACCCTGGTGCCGGACCGGGCGGCGGCGGAGGACCTGCTGCAGGAAACCTCGTTGGTGATCTGCGACAAGTTTTCCGAATTCCGGCCCGGCACCGATTTCGCCGCCTGGGCCTGCCAGATCGCCTGGTGGCAGGTGCGGGCCGCCCGCACCAAGTTCGCCCGCTCCAAGGTGGTCTTTGACGACGCCCTTCTCGGGCAGCTGGCCGAAACCGCCGCCGAGCTCGCCCCCGAGCAGGACGCCCGCCACGAGGCGTTGGAATCCTGCCTCGAAAAACTTAATCCCCGGGACCGCGAGCTCCTTCTCGTCCGCTACGAAAGCGGCGTCGAGGAGGCCGCTCTCCGCACCGGGCGCACCCTGCCCGCCGCCTACAAGGCCCTTACCCGTCTTCGCCGTGTCCTGCACGACTGCGTGACCCACTCCCTCCCCGCCGAATCCACCCCATGAACGACAACGAACGCGTCGAGCTCAACGAGCTCTGCGGCCGTCTGGCCGACGGCATCCTGGACGAGGCCGGCCAAAACCGGCTCTCCGAGCTGCTGCGCGGCTCCGAGGAGGCCCGCCGTTTCTATGTGAGATCGGCCTCTCTCTCGGCCAGTCTCTTCCATTACGCGGCGGAGCGGCAGTCCGAACCCGCCGGGAGTTTCCGTCCCGTCCCTCCCCGCCGGGCCGCCTGGCCGTGGTGGGCCGCGGTCTGCACCGCCGGTGTGGCCGCCGTTCTGGCCCTTGTGTTTGCGACGGGAAATCCGCCCGCCTCCTCCGATGAGCCGACCGAAACGGTGGCGCACCTTTCCGGGGCGAAAAACTGCCGGTGGTCCGGGACGTCTCCCCAGGCCGGCGAGGAACTCCTTTCCGGCCAACGGCTTGAACTCGGCGCCGGGTTTGCCGAGGTCACCTTCAACAGCGGGGCGGTCGTGACCCTCGAAGGCCCGGCCACCCTGGACCTTCGTTCCGCCTGGGAGGCCGAGCTGGTCACCGGCACGGCCCGCGCCCGGGTGCCCGAGGAGGCCGTCGGCTTCCGTCTGGCCAACAGCGATGTGGAGGTCCTGGACCTCGGCACCGAGTTCACCATGTGCGCCGATACCGTGGGCACGGAGGTGTTTGTCCACGAAGGTTCCGTGGAGGTGCAGCCCCGGCGCGGCGCCGTCCCGGAACCGCGCTCCATCCTCCGCGAAAAGCAGGCGCGGCGTTTCGCCCGGCAGGGCGGCGGCGAGGTGGGCGACCGCGAGGCCAAGTTTGTCCGTTTCTCCCAGCGCCAGGAACTCGACCGGCAACCCCGGCCCCTCGATCTGCTGCGGTGGAACTTTGAGGCGAAGTCCGCCCAGGTCCTGGAAACCTTGGGAAACACCACCTGGGGAGAGGGCCGCTGGGGCCGTTCCCTGGCCCTGGATGGGAGCACCACGGTGCGTCTGGAGAATCCCTCCGCCCGCCCGCTCCGCACCGTCGCGATGTGGGTCCGCCTTCCCCCGCAGACCGGTTCCGGCGGCGGGCTGGGAACGTTTCCGCTGGGGCGTCCCGGTGTCTCCTCGGCCGAACTTTCCACCAACTTCCGGCCCGGTGACGGCACTCCCGATGCCCTGAGGTTGCAGTTTGAAGGCGTCACCCTGGTCGGGTCCACCCCGCTCCGCGACAACCGCTGGCACCATGTGGCGGTCGTGTTCGGCGGGGCCCGCGACAAACCCGGAAAACTTTCCGCCTGGATCTATGTGGACGGCCGTCTCGAGTCGCCCAGCGGACGCCGCAGCCGCAAGCACATCCCCTATCCCGTGGAGAAGTCGGAAACTCAGTTTCTTCTCGGCGCCACCTCGCGCGACGGAGCCCGGCTGGTCGGCCAGGTGGATGAGCTGATCTGCGCGGACCGCCCGCTTTCCCCCAAGGAAATCCGGGTGCTGATGAAGACCAACGAACTGCCCGCGGCGGGGCAGCCCCTGTTCGATTGAACTGCCGGAAGTTTTCTCGGTTTGTCACCGCGGCCTGAAACCGCACGGGTCTCTCCATGCCGAAAGCTCTTCCACATCTGGTCGCCGCCCTTGACGCCGAGGCGGCGGGAAACTGGGACCCCGCCCACGAGCTCGTCCAGGACGATCCCTCCCGCGAGGCGGCCTGGGTTCACGCCTATCTCCACCGCCGCGAGGGGGACCCGGGAAACGCCCGCTACTGGTATTCCCGCGCCGGCCAGCCCTGGCCCGGGGCGGAGTCCCTGGACGCGGAACGTTCGCGCCTTCGGGCGGTGTTTGCGGGCTCATAAACGGGAGCCGAAGTCTCCGTATCAGCTCAGCCCAGCTCCGCAAACTCCGGCAAACCTTCCGCCCTGATCCTGTCGCGGTGGGGGTGGTCGGCCAGCATGGCGAAGTCCGCGAAATCGAAACCGGGGCCGACGGAGCAGCCCGCGAGGGTGTAGGCCCCGGTGCCGCGGGCGGCCTGCCACCAGCCGGCCGGGACGACCTGGAGTGGCGTGGAGTCCGGACCGGCCGGGCCGAGGGTGACGACCCGGGCGGGTCCGCCTTCGGGGGGAAACATAAACAGCCGGAGCGGTGCGCCCTCGTGGTGATGCCAGGCCTCGTCCGAAAGCACCCGGTGCCAGCGGCTGTGCTCCCCCGCCGTGAGGAGGAAGTGGATGGAGGTGAGGGCCGGGCGGACCCGGTTGTCCGCGGGGGAAACCTTCGTTTCCGAACAAAACACGCGGCGGTAATGCCCGCCCTCGGGATGGGGTTCCAGCCGGAGCAGGGTGATGAGTTCCCGGGCGCGGGCGTCCATGGCTGGGGTTTCCGGTGGTTCAGGCCAGGTGGGTTTCCAGCCAGAGCTGGCAGGCGGTGATGACCGGCTGGTAATCCTCCGCGAAGGAATGGCCCGCGCCTTCCAGAAGGATGAGCCGTTTCACGCATTCGGCGGCGGCATGGGCCTCCCGGCTGTCGGCGTCGGGGACCAGGTCGTCGGCCGTGCCGTGGACCAGAAGCCAGGGGACGGTGATGAGCCGGGCGGCGGCCAGGGTGGAGCCGGGTTTGAGCATCTGCTCCAGAAACTCCTGGGAGAGAGGGCATTCCGGTTTGTCCCACATGTGGCCCGTGCCCGGGGTGATTCCGGAAAATTCGCGCTTCACAAAGGCGGCGGTCCGCACCATCCCGGCGAGGGAGACGAGTGTGGCGATCCTCGGTTCGACAGCGGTGGTGAGGGCACCAACCGCCCCGCCCATGCTGTGGCCGACATAGGCCAGCCTGGTTTCCCTCGGCAGGGCGGCGATGAGCGCGCGCAGGTCCCGCACCTCCTTGGAGAGGGTGGCGGCGGTGAACCTGCCTTCGGACAAACCGTTGCCGGCGTAGGAGATACGCAGGCAGGGCCAGCCGGCGGCGGAGAGCGCCCCGGCCAGGGCGACGAGCAGGGGCCGGTCCTTGTTGCCGGTCAGGCCGTGCCCGAGGATGACGAGACGGTCGGCGCGGGTGCCGGGATGGAAGGCGGTGTCGAGCAGCTCGCCGGAGGGATTGCGGAAGGTTTTCAGGTTCATGGACTCAGGAGTGGTGCCCGGCGCGGCCGGGGAAGGTGAGCTCGGCCACGGCTGATTTGTCGAGGCCGCCCAGGCCGAGGGCGATGAGCCTGCGGTATTGGGCCTCGGTGGCGCGGGAGAGGGGGACGGCCACGCCGGCCTCGGCCGCGAGGGCGTTGGCGATGCCGCTGTCCTTGGCGGCGTGGTCGGCCGAGAAGAAACAGTCGTGCTCGCGGGCGATCATGTCGGGGCCGTCGGTCACGATCACGCGGGAGTTGGCCCCGGTTTTGGAAAGCACGTCGCGCAGCATCTCGAGATCCAGCCCGAGGGCCTGGCCCAGGCCGAGGCCTTCGGCGAGGGCGGCGGTGTTCATGTTCATCACCATGTTGACGATGGCCTTGACCTTGGCGGCCTGGCCGGTGGCGCCGACGTGGCAGAGATCACCCGCAAGACCCCGCAGGATCGGCTCGACGCGGCGGAAAACGGCCTCGTCCCCGCCGGTCATGAGGTAGAGGGTGCCGTTGCGGGCCTGGGGAATGCTGGAGGCCATGCAGGCTTCCAAGGCATCGGCCCCGCCGGCGCGGCAGGCGGCGGTGACGTCGAGGTGGACGGCCGGGCTGAGGGTGGCGCAGTTGATGAACACCTTGCCGGCGCTGCCGGTCAGGAGGCTGTCGCCCGAGGGGGCGAAGATGGCGCGCATGGCGGCATCGTCGGTCACCACTGTGAAGATGACCTCGGCCCCGGCGGTGACCCCGGCGAGGGTGGCCGGGACGGTGGCTCCGAGTTCGGCGGCGAGCTCGGCGGCGGAGGCGGGGCGGGCATCGGCCACGACCATGACGCGGTAGCCGAGATCGTGGAGGCGGCGGGCCATGTTGGCCCCCATGCGCCCGACTCCGATGAAACCAATCGTGGGTTTTTCCATGGCGGCAAAGACACGGGCCGGAACCCTTTCGGCAAGCGGTGAATGCGCAGAAAATCGGCCCGGCGGGGAGGGGTGGTGAGGGACCGGGGGAAATGGAACTACTTTGTTCCCGGCGATCCCGGAAAAGGCACCATCCGGGGGGATTCCTCTTCCGGAGGGGGCCGCTGAGCTTGGGGACTCGGCCGGAACCCAACCTCACCGTGCCAAGCTGTTTGGGCGTAAGTTGTCCCGCCTTCAGGCGAAACGGGCTCGTTGCCGCTGGGAGGATTCGCGGAGCTTTTCCACGCTGATTCCGCTCGAAGGAGGTGATGGACTCGCCCCGGCAGCGCCAGGACGTGCACTGTGTTGCCCTCTGGTTTTGCGAATCCATTCCCCAAAACGACAAAGCAGTTGGGACAAGATGAACCACATGAGCAGGATAAAAACCAATTCCTCATCCCTGTATTTTCATCCTGTAAATCCCGTTCATCCTGTCTAAAAAACGAGTCACTTCCGAATTTACGTCATGGGAAAATGGAGCTGCCTGTTTTTTTGCTCCTTTGCCAAAATCACAGTTCACGACGGTGACCGGCCTTAGCGCATCAGTCCCATTTGATCGAGGTTTCGAAGGAAACCCTCCAGGTAAATGATGAGGGGATAACCTTCGAGTTCGTGACGGGGTGTGTCCTCGCTGTTGGGCAGCAGGGCTTTCTTTTCCTTGTTTGGGCGGGGGACGGTGGTTCCGAGGGGGTAGAGTGTGTTGGTGTCGAGGGCGGGCTGGATTTTCTCTTGGGCGAGGGCGGCATCCCAGAGGTGGCGCAGGTTGGAAATGTGGCTGATGACATGCAAATTCCAGTCATCGGGAGCGAAGCGGTAGAGGGCGAGTGAGATGGCGTCCTGGTCAGCTTGGGACATTTTCACCTTTTCTTTGAGTTCGTTCAACTGCTTCCAGGCCTGGAAGCAGTTGGGGTCCAGTTTCACGGCCTGTTGGAAGGCTTCGACGGCGTCCGGGTGGCGCCCCTGGGTGTTTCGGAGGGTGCCGAGCAGTTGGAAGGACTGGACGTTTCCGGGCGGTGCGGCGGTGGCGGCCGCAAAGGCTTTTTCCGCCAGGGCGGCGGCCCGCGGGCTGTGTAGGACGCGCGCCAAGCTGGTGTAGTCCACCAAACCGGCGGCCTGGGGCATGAGTTCGAAGGCGCTCCGGTAGTGCTCCTCGGCTTTGGCCACGTTGCCCCGTTGCTCGTAGAGCAGCCCCAGTTGGGCGTGGGGGTGGCAGTCCTGCGGAAAAGCGGCGAGGGCCTTTTCGTAGAGGGCCAGGGCCTGGGTGGACAGGCCGGCTTGCCACCAGGCGTCCGCCTCGGCTGCCAGACGTAGGCCGGCGAGGGTGTCGCGGGTGGCGGCCAGGGCGGGATCTCCCTTCTTTTCCTGGATTTCCGCCAAAACAGTCTGGGCCAGGAGGAGGTTTTTGGAGCCCGCCTCCGTGTCGCGGGGGATGAGGGCGAGGGCGGCGAGAACTTGGTTTTCCGCTTCGGGAAGTTTACCGGCAGCGAGGAGAAGGCGGGCCAGCCCGAGGGGGGCGCGGGATTCGAAGGGGTGGCGGGCGGCGACGGTTTGCAGCAGGGCCTGGGTCTCGGCGGTGTCGGCCACGCGGGAGAGGAGTTCGTAGGGCAGATCGTGGCCGGGATTCTTGAGGAGCACCCGTTCGAGCACCCGCCGGGCGGGGGTGGTGTCGCCTTTTTCGGCGAGAGCGTGGGCCACGACAGCGAGGAAGGGGATGCCGCCGCAGGTTTGGTCGGCAAAGCCCCAGAGATCCCTCTCCTTCCATTCCGGTGATTCCTGCAGGACATCCACGAGGCCGGCATACTTTCCCTGCCGGTCGAGGGTGAGGCACAGCTGCTCCAGGGCGTGCTCGATGGAATAGCGGAGGGAGGGGTCGTTGTCCTTTTGGGCCGCGCTTCGTTTTTGGGCGAGCCGAGCGCGGACGAGCTTTTCCGCCTCGTGGGCGCGGTCGAGCTCGCAGAGGAGGGAAAGCAGGCGGTTAAAATCGTAGGAGGAAATGGATTTGTTTTCCACCAGTTGGGTCGCGTGCTGCCCGGCAAACTCGAGCGCGGCCTCGGTAAGTTTGGGCCGTTTCAGAAGTTGTCCCGCGCGGGCCAGTTGGAGGCCCAGCTCAAACCCACGGTCCCGCTGCCGCTCGGCCTGGCTTTCGAACATCGCCTTGGCGGGGGCGGTGGACAGGTGTTTTTCCAAAAGGGCGGCGCCTTCCTCGCCTTTGCCGACGCTGAGGAGGACAAGGCCGAGCTGACGCTGGATGTGGCCGAGGGCGGAGGGGGGAAGGGCGGTGTTTCCGGCGGTGGCCCGCAGGAAGGCGAGGGCGTCGCCATGGGCGTTTTCGCGGAAGGACAGATCGAGGTAAACTTCCCAGAAGGGCAGGGTGGGATCGGCTTTCAGCAGCGCCTTGAGAAAGTCCAGCACCTGGCGCGGGGGCAACTGGCCGCGGAAGGAGTCCACGTCCGCGAGGGTGAGCTGCACGGGGTAGTGTTTGGTGTTCTCGGGAGAGGTGGGAGTGTCAAAAGGTTTTCCGTTTTTTCCCTTGGGTATGCTGCCTTTGGCCTGAGGGGCATGGCTTTTGCGGACAAAGGTGACCGCATCTATCGTGCGGTTTTTGGAGAGGAGAAAGAGCAGGTAGGTGGTATCGGCGGATTCCTTGCCATAGGTGATAAAGCCGTTGTCGGCATACGGGCCGAGGGAGTTGCCAAACTTGACGGTGAGGGCCTCGAACAGGGCGGGGGTATCGGAATCCTTGACGAGTTGCCAGTGGGGGACGCGCAGGTTGCCGGCGTTTTCCAGGGCGATCCTGGCGGCGAGGCGGCGGGTGTCCGGGCCGGTGATGTCGCAGGCATTCTGGGAGATGAGGGCCCGGCGCAGGATGGGCTTGGCCTGCTCGGGGGTCATGCAGAGGAGGAGGTCGGGGATGTCAACGAACTGGGGGGTGTTCCCCCTTTCCTCCTCCGCCAGCTTTTGCTCGAGGGCGGAGAGAAGGGCGGCGGCGTTTCCATCCCGGATGGCGAGAAGGAGATGCAGTTGAAGAACCTCACCCCTCAGATCGGTGAAAACGTCGCGAGGTCTCGGCTGGGATCTCACGGAGTCGTAAAGTTTTTCGACCACGGCCTTGGTCTCGGCGGGGTGGCCGGAGAGCAACGTGGCCACCAAGCCTGTGGCGGCGCCCTTGAAGCCGGAGCTCTGGGCCGCGCGCTCCTTCAGACCCTGGACGATGGCATCCCAAGCGGCGGTGGGAGGCAGGGCGCGGAGCAGGGCTTTGAGGTTGAGGTCGTAGGTGTGGGTGGCCCTTTCGAACTCGCTCTTTTGGGCGGCGGTGAGGCGGTAAAAGGCATCGAACAACTCCAGCCAGCGGGCGGCTGCCTCGGGGGCGGGGAGGGTGCCGCCTTCCGCCGTGAACTTCGCGATCTTATCCGTCAAGGCCTGGCCGGCCGCCCGGGTCGCCGGGTTGAGCGGAGTGGTGATATCGAAGGGTGAGGAGGGGCTCGAAAAAGGATCGGCTTGGGCAAGGAGACCGGGAACCAGGGAGGCGCGGGACGGGGCTGGGCCAAGCAGGGACAGCAGGCCCAGAAGGGGAAGAAGGGGGCGGAGGCGCATGGAAGAGGTGATGCTCAAAACGCGCCGGTTGTCGCGTCTATTGGAGGGTGAGGCGGAAGAAGCGGCGGCCGGTGAGCAGGGCGGGGTGGGTGACGATGGTAGGGAATACCTCTGGATGTGAAACTTGCAAACTCACGCTCCTTCCACGTCCCCCCGCCCCCGCATCCCAGCCAACTCCCGCACCGGCAAGTTTTCTGCTTTTTTAGTCCCTCTTATCCAAGCCTTTCCGCATTTTTTTGAAATTTAGGAGTTCAACTCCGAATTTTCATGGGGCTGCGGTTTCAGCCCGAGTTTTACTTTCATCACCGTGATGATTTGGTCCTGGCTCCGCACTGGCATGTGTGGCCGTAGGACCAAGGCAAGGCAGGGCAGGGCCAGAGCCCGGCGTTCCCGAGAAACTCCTTTCGCCTTCCTCCTTTCGCGCCTTGGCAAGCAAGGAGCCTCCTGTGGTTTGGTCCGACTCAACGGTAAGAATTAGGGAAGAAACGTTACTGGAGTGATGGCGCAGGCTTTCCCCTGATCCATCTCGTCGCTGGGGGTGCCATCCGCTTTGGCACCGATGTTGCCTTGATAAATTACAATCAGGCTGCTGCCTGAAACGCTGGGCGCATCGCACTCAATTTCCACCGTTTGATCCGGTTGAAGCACCGAAGAGAGTGGACTCCAATTCGAACTATAACTGGCGTGCGTGGCTGGGGTGCGGCTTTCGTCCCAGTTTTGTTCGACAAAAACTTTAAAATCGCCTCCCACGAATGCCAGATCAGCCCCGGATATGTTTTTGACCGTGATGCGGCAGCGGGCTGCCTCACCCACACTAGGTAAAGATTGGGCGTTTGCCTCAATCCGGCCACGGAAGAAATAGTCTAAGAGACCGGCGGAATAGGCGACTGCTTTCTTTACAACCACTTTATGCAAATCTCGCAGGACACTGGGAGCATTCAAAGACACAAAGTTGGCAGGTAACAATTTCAAGGGTGGCAAAGTTGGTGTTGGATTTTGAAGTGTTCTGACCAGGCCGGAATACGTTAAGACGGAATGATGCTCGACTGGGATGCCAGCTCCCGTCTTTTTGATAAAGGCACAGCGATAACCATTGGTGCCGACCGGGGCTCCCGGCGATACGTCTGGGTCGTTTTGTATTAAACTCTTCCACGTTGAATCCCGCGCAATATTTTTAATCTCTGTGAATTGGCTCGCATTCGTGTCTTTCAAAGATGGGAAAGGAAAACGTTGATGACTTTCTGTCTCTGCATCAATATAAGAAGCATCAATACCGAGGAAGTTGCCATTGGTAAATTCCGCCAAGCCCAATAATTTGGTGGGATCACCTCCGTTGAAACTTTGGGCATCCGCATCAAGAGCTCCTTTGTCTTGCGGGCCTTTGTAAAAATCACGATCCCAGAAATCTTTGAGTTTCTTAAATTTGGCCACGCGCCAGTTAATTGGATTAATAACTATTTTTTTATCTTCATCTATAGGCAAAAGATTCTCTATTTGCTCTTTTCCCCACGTCTCAATCCAGCAGGCCGCTGGAAACAAGCGTCCCAAAGGCCCTACCAAGGGGGTGTCTTTACCATTCAAAAAATGTGTATCATTCCGCGTATGCTCGGGTTGAGATAAGTCCTGAAGGAGATGACCAACGTGCCCCAGAGTAAAAAAGGTTTTACCCAGCATACTACTACGGTCTTCCGCACTACTGCTTGTTAAGGCCAAATAATATTCATCAAGAGCATGACTCCATGTGTATTGGTTGGCCGCTACAGTCGAGGTTAATGGCCAAATAGGCCCTGCGGTGAAACCTTCACCTGAAGTTGCCCAAGAGAACGAATCACGATTAAACCATGGGAATATAAGGCGTGGGTCATGCAATTCCTTTTTATTGTAATAATTGGCATCGTCTATTGGATTGTAGAAATGCGCAACACATCGGTTTTCAGGAGCGTCTTCCAAGACAGCACCTCGCACATACCAGCCTTGTGCATTCAAGTTCGACATAATATTCTCATTGACTTCATCGTAGGTCGAATACCCTAAAGGTGAGGTGACATCTTGCCCATGAGGAAGCTGGTTGTTGTTGTTTTTCAAAAAAACATCAAAAGCATATTGAGAAATACGCTCATGAACGATTACGTTTTCGTGAGCGTATAATGAAGTGAATGTTATTGTAATGCAAGTGATTATTTTCATTTTATTTTCTGAACAAGATGTTTAAATTTAAGACCTCCTTCGGCGTTAAATTCTCGCTTTAAATCCCCAGTATGATCAATACGCATAAGGTATTCAGGATTTGGGTGATCTTCGCCAAATTTAGTTAAAAACTGTTTTTTTTCATTTTCAAAAAATGTGGTAATCAAATCACGTGATTCAATACTTCCCTTCAAATCTTCAGAATAACCCCAAAAGCCAGTTTCTTTAATTGCATAATTTATTATTCGTAAAGTGCTAAGCCATCTAATTGGGTTGTTTGAATTATCTTTAATAATTGACACTCCGTTTATATTAGAATATGGGATTTCAGTAATCCTATAAATGGAAGAGTATTTATGCCACTGTGCTGACACTTCCTCGGGAGTAGTCCCCTCCTCGGCACCCGTCCCCGCAACTGCGGCATGAAATTTCGCTGAGTATGTAAAATAGGTCCTTCTAGATGGATCAGTTTTGAGATTGCTCACAATATAATCTTGATTAAAGCGAACGGTTCCGTTGGCTTCGGAAACATAGTAATTAAAACCTTCGGATTTTTTTCGTGGCTGATGGTATTCACAAAACACATAAACATCCTCTACGGGGATTCCCCTTTCATCCTTAAACGTCCAAGTCGTATCTTTAATTAAGCTTCCACAACCTGTTAGTAGAGAGAAAAAGAGAATAAGCAATGATAAAATGGTTTTCATGGTTTTAGAAGGAAAAGATTTGCCACCCATCTTCTTGGTGATGAAAGAAATTGATAAAGAAATGAAGGGATTCGTTTTCCACCTGAATCTCGCTCACGTATTGCATCACCTCATCTCCCGACAGCGTTGCCTGAAGATTTTGAAAATCGTCCAGCATCTTCAAACTTTTGTCCGGACCAAGGTCACTGAACACGGTTTGATAACATTCCCTTTTACTTTCATAAAACAAGGCTGCGGCTTGGCTGTAATCCTGGGCTTTGATCCGTTTCTTCAGTTGAGCCCAAGCCTCCAGCGGCGAACCCGGCCCGGTCAGGATGGTGTTGGGGCGGTAAACCTTGATGGCGTTGGCTGCGGAGAGGGAACCGGTGAAGGAGCCGAGGCTGGTGCGGACGGTGACAAGTGGGCGGTGCAGACCGGGCTCGGTGAAGGTGTGGCTAACCTGGTGGAGTCCGTTTTGGGAGAGGGGGAATACGGTCATGCCTTCGCCGGTGGCGTCCCAATCGTAGGTGATGGAAAGGAGGGAGCCGGGGGCGTTGACCTGGACGGAAAGGGTGGTGGTGAGGGGAGCCGGACCGGCGGAGGGGCTGGCCACCACTGTGAGCTGGGGCGATGTGGGCAACTGGGCGGTGACCTGAAGCGACTGGGTGGAGGAGTTGCCCCACAGATTGGTGGCGGTGACGGTGAGGGTGTTGGTGCCGTTGACCAAGGGGACGGAGCGGGCCTCAAAGCGGCCGGAGCGGAGGAAGGCGGAAACCGCGTGGGTGGTGTCGCCATTGGCCACGACCTTGACGGAGCGCAGGCTGTAGGCATCGCGGGCCTGACCGAGGACATTGACGGTGGAGGCGGCGATGGTGGCCCCCGCCACCGGGGAGGTGAGGGTGAGCAGGGGGGAGCCGGTGGCCAGCTCGGGAAGGCGGTGCGAGTAAACCCCGGATACGGCGGAATTGGCCGCCCCCGGGGTGGCCTGCTCCAGCCAGCCCACGGTGGTGCGGTCCGTGGACACCCCGTAGGTCTGGCCCGCCGCCACGTGAGGGTAGGCGGCAAAAAACTGATGGGCGAGGCTGCCATCGGGGCGGCGCAGGGCGAGGCATTCCCCTTCGTTTTTCAGCCGGAAGCTGGCGTGAAGGGGTGTCTCGGGAGCGAGGCTGTTGCCGTCGTCGCAGTTGATGATGAGGTAGCCTCCGGCGGCCAGGATCACTCCCTCGGGGATGTGCCACACCTTGTCGTGGTTGAGGAGTTCCCAGCCGGAAAGGTTGACGGGGAGGTTGGCCGGGTTGTGGATTTCCACCCAGTCGGGATCACCGGTGGTGGAGGCTTTGGCCAGAAACTCGCTGAGGTAGGGGCCGTCCTGCGGATCAGTGTCGGAGAGTGGGGAGATTTCAAAGTTATGAACCAGAGGCTGGGAGTCGGTGGCATCGGGGTAGCCGTCGGAGTCCGAATCGGGGTTTTGGTCACTCAGGCCCAGGGCCAGTTCCTGTTCCAAGGTGAGGCCGTCGTGGTCGGAGTCGCCGCTGAGGAGGGTGGACACGTTGAAGTCATAACCATGGGAGAAAAACCAATCGTCGGGCATGAAACTGCTGAGCAGGTGGGACGGATAGGTTTTCAGCCGCAGGCTGGCTCCGGCGAGGGAGCCGGGGACGGGTGGGTCTATGACCGGGGGTGTCTCGGCGGTGGTGTTGGCGAGGTGGGCGAGGACAAAACTCTGGGTGGCCTGGAGGGCGGCAGTGCTCAGCGCGTAGGGGGCACTTGATCCCATACCCCACCTGGCTTCCTCGGCGGGGAGAAGGTCGGACATCGGGTGGATTTGCACGAGGAAATCCCACTGGATGCCATTTTCAACGTAGGTGAGCGGCATGGTCCCCCCATTCAAGCGATGGGAGAGGAGGGAGCTGTCCGGCAGGGGCAGGGTGCAGCCACCGAAGGCCCGGGGCCCATAATTCAGCCCCTCCCCGGTGGGTGCTCCGGGCGGGGCGAGGTTGGGACTGCCCGCCAACCCCCATTCGTATTCGTCATCCCAGGTCCAGGCCAGAGCCGTGTTGGATTCATCCATGTAATCATCCGGATGATCCAAAAAGTAGAAACTGTAGAGCACGTTACATTCGGGATGGGACCCTGTGCCCTCATTCAGAAAAATCCGCAGGAAGGCCCTTTTCCGGTAAAGATAGTTGGCGGGAGGCGGGGTGTAGGCGCCGTAGAGCATTTGTTCGAGCGTTTGGCTATGCAGCAGGAAGGATTGGGTTTGACCGTTTCCGTAGGTCCAAAAGCTGGCAGTGGGCGCATAGGTGACGCCGTCCGGCGCAGCCTCCAGATTGTAAAGCAGGCCGGGGGTGGTGGGAAACTCCAGGCGGACGGAGCCATCGGCATCCCTGGCGACGTGGGGACGGTCCTGGGCCGAAACCATGGGGCAGGCGGCCAGCATGAGAAGATCAAAGATAAAAGCTGAAAGCCGAAAGGAGAAAGGAAAAAAGCGGGGCATGGCGCGGTGGGGCGGGTGGTTTCAGTTGGCCGGTTGGTATTTCAGAAACGAACTGGCCCCGTTTGGACTCGGGTTTTTGCGGATAAAAAAGACGGTGTGGGCGGGTATGACGTAGGTTTCCATGGATTCCCAACCCACATAGTCCACCCAGCCGTCAGCCAGGGTCGGAAAGAAAACCCCATCCGCGCATCTCATAAACCCCGATGTGCCCGGCCAGTAGGTAAACAGCATGTCGCCCGCTCCGTCCCACATGTCGGGACTGGGGATAAGGCCGCCCTCCCACTGGAGTTGGGAAAACAAGACCGGACGGACGAGGGGGAAGGCCAGATAGGTATCCTGGCAGCCGGAAGTCCGGGTGGACAAAGGGGTGACCCAGGGGCCGGGCTCATTGTAACCGCAGAGGGTGAGGTGGCCGTCGGCCGCCCCCGCCCAGCCCCCGCTCCGCAGCACCACAAAGCCGTCGGGGGGAATGATGCGGGAGTCGAGGTTGTTGCCGGCATCGTCAAACCAATGGGGGACGAAATTGGAGGTGACGCTCATGCCCACGGAGTCGAGGTATTCGGCGGGTGTCCCGTCATCGTTCAACGCGAAGGCCTCGCAGGCCGGATAAGCCTGGCTCTGCAAAGGCAGATCGGTGCCGGGACTGGAGTGATCCGGGAAAAGGACCGAGACGAGGTTGTTGTTGGGGCACCACGTGCCATACTGCCAGACGCCGTCCACCCACTGGGTGCTGGTGTTCAAGCCGCCAGCTTGGTGCCCCAGCACTTGAATCCCCAGAAGATCAATCAGATACGGCAAACCCGCATCGGTAGTGACGCCCAAACCTCCGGGCGGCAGCAATTCCGCCAGGGTCCAGAAGGGAATGAGGGAAACCTCGTCTCCCGCCACGGCCAGGGCGGCCTGATTGTCGCCGTTGGTGTTGACGACTACGCCAAGACCGTCGCTGGAACTGACGTGGTAGTAGCGCCCGGCCAAGGCACCGGTGAGGAAACGAAGGTAGCAGGGCTCACTGGGAATCCCGCATCCAGGAAGGGGGAAGGTGGCGGTGGTGCCGGTGACGCTGGCATCCTCGGAAAGGGCTGCCTGCCAGACGGGAGTCTTGGCGTAGGGGATGGGGATGTAGTTGTCCTAATTCGGTTTGATGGGGACGTGGCTGAAGCCGAAGGTGTCTTCCGCCGTGGCGGTGGCGGGGAGGAGCAGAACGCTGGCGACTCCGAGACTGGCGCTCATGAAACACCTCCGCACCAGAGCGTTGAGGAAACCGGGAAGGCTGCGGCCGGAGTGGAAGCCTTGCTTATGCCACGCGGGGGGGGGGCTTATCATGACGGCGTGATGGGTGGGCCAAGCCGGAAGCGGCGTCAAGGAGAATTAGTTGACGTTGAGCGGGTGTGGTGCGCCGGGAAGCTGGGGCGGTTTCGTCGAGAGCGCGGTCGGGAAACCTCCCATGCCCAATCCATCGGGTGGAAGGAAACGCAAGTCAGTCAAGAAGTTCGGAAGCGTGCTAACCCTCTTCGCGGAGAACCGGCTCAGCTCTTGAGGGCGGCGGCCCAGGTTTCTTCTTTGAAGCCGACGAGGCCGACGCCGGGGGCGAGGGCGAAGGGGCGTTTCACGAGGTTGCCGTTGAAGGCGAGGAGGTGGAGGGCGGCCTCGGTGGTGAGGGTTTTCAACTGTTCGCCCATGTTGAGTTCGCGGTAGTCGCGGCCCGAGGTGTTGAAGAGTTTGCGGATGTCTCCGCCCTGGAGGGCGAGCATGGCGCGGAGCTCGGTCGAGTTGGGCGGGGTTTCCCGGATGGCTTTCTCCACGAAATTGACCCCGTGGGCGCGCAGCCACTTGACCGCCTTGCGGCAGGTGTCGCAGTTCGCGTAGGTGTAAACGGTGAGGGGCGAGGCGGTCGGCATGGCGGCTGCGGCCCTTATTTGAGCATCCATTCCCAGAGGGCCTGGTATTGGGCCTGGATGTCGGCGTTGAGCTCGGGGCGGGAGGAGGCGCCCTCGGTGGGCGTGAAGCGGGTCATCTTGGTGGCCGGGGTGATGCGGGCGGGGTCCCACATCCAGCGTTTGTAATACTCCTCGCGGAGGCGGGTCTTGGCCAAGCTGAGGTTGACGCCCTCGACCTCAAAGGCGGCGACGGCGGCGTCCTTGCCGACGGCGTGGCAGGTCACGCAGGAGAAGCCGTCCTTGGCGGCAAGCTGCTGGCCGACGGTGGCGAGGGCGGGATCGGAGCCGGGTTTGGGGGCGGGTTCGGCGGGGTTGACGCCGTGCTGGGTGGTGAGGCCCCGGGCGAGGGCGGCGGCGCGGGAGACAAACTTGGGCATGCGGCTGGCGAGCCAGGGGCGGACGCGGGCGGTGGAGCCGTCGGGCTGGCCGGCGAGGACGGTGGCGAGGTAGGCGGGCTGGAGCATCTCGCCGATGTAGGTGAGCTGGGGGCGGGACTGGTCCACGTGGCTGACGATGCGTTTCTCATCAATGAGATGCGCGGCGGAGGGGGAGAGGCCGTCGAGCAGGCTGAAACCGGCGTCGCGGTTGTGGCAGACGTTGCACTGGAGGGTCTTGACCTGGCGTTCGGCGAACTCGGCGGCGGTGTCGCGGAGGAGGCTGGCGGGTCCGGCCTTGGCGAAGGCGGCGAGGGCGGCGCGGTCCGTTTCGTTGATGTGCATGAGCGGGGCTTTCCCGGCCTTGTCGGCGGGGGCGGCGCAGCCCTTGGCGGTCCAATCGCTTTTGAAGATGGTGGCGAGGGTGGGGGCGGGGTTTTTCTCGGGGGCCTCGGCTCCGGGGTGGCAGGCGGCGCAGTTAAGAGATTTGACGAGTTCGCGGCCCTTGGCGGCGTCGCCAGCGGGAAGCGGGGAGGCCGGGGCGGGGCGGGGGGCCTTGGCGGATTCGCTCTGAAGCCAGGCGGCCAGGGCGGCGGCTTCGGCGGGTTTGAAGCCGAAGTCGGGCATGCGGGTCCAGGCATGGAAACGGGCGGGATTCAGCAGGAAGGCGGCGAGGGCCCCGTCCTTCCATTTTTCGGAAACGTGGGCGAGGGGGACGCGGCGGCCTTCGGGGTCGGGCGTGGCATCGGAAGGCAGCGTGTGGCAGCCGATGCAGCCGAGGGTGCCGAAGAGGTGGGCGCCGAGGGCGAGGGCCTCGGGACCGCTGGCGGCTGGCGGGGCCTGGAGGAAGCCGGGGATGGACTGGGTGGAGAGGAAGGCGGCGATGTCGGCGGCGGCCTTGGAGGCGTCCTCCTTGGGCAGGTTGTGGAGGAGCTGGCCCATGCGCGCGGAAGGTTTCAGGGCGGCGGGGTCGAGGAGCCAGGCGGCGAGCCATTCCTTCTGGTAGCGGTCGCCCGGGGCGAGGAGGTGGGGGGCATCCTGGGTGAGCTCGGGGAGGGAGCCCGGTTCAAAGGCCTTGTCGGGCTGGTGGCACTTGGAGCAGTGGTGTTCGCCGAAGAGGCGGCGGCCTTCGCGGGCGAGGAGGCGATCGGTAACTTCCGGAGCCGGGGCGTCGCCGGGGGCGAAGGCGGTCGGAGGGACGGATTCGCGGGGGAAGGCGGCGCGTTCCTTCCAGTAGAGGCGGAACTGGGCGTCGCCGGTGGCGGGGGCGGTGTAGGTGAGGGTGAAGGGTTGGGAGCCGGCGTTGAGGCGGGTCATTTCCGATTCGCCGAGGCTGGCGAGATCGTCGCCGGATTTTTCCCAGACGACCTTTTCCCCGATGGTGAGTTTGGCGGAGCCGCGTCCGCTGAAGGAGAAACTGAGGCGGGAGCGTTCCTTGAGCTGGAAGGCCCCGTTCCAGGTGGCGGTGAAGGGGCCGGGGGCGAGCCAGGGGGAGGCGGGGGTGCCGGCGGGGACAAAAAGGGCGGGGAGGCGGTCGAGGCGGAAGTCCTTGTCACCCTTCGGGTTGGTCAGGCTGGTCCAGACGCCGGTGGCGGGCGGGGCCTCGGCGGCCGCGAGCCGGGCGAGGCTGAAAACGCATAGCAGGGAAACACGGGCGAGGTAGGGCGGCATGAGGGTGGAGGACAGGTGGGACGGCGACCTTGGGCGAAGGTTGCGTGCAAGCCAAGGAGAAGCATCGGCCGAGGTGACGGCTCCGGGGAAGGCGGGAGCGGCCTTGGCAGGCGGGGTGGCAGGAAGGCCCGAAGGAACCGGGTGCATTCCGGGATTTGTTTCGTGGTTTTCGAATCAACCGCGCGGGGGCCGGGGAGTGATTCGATCCGTGTCATTTGTCCGTGCCCCCGGTCCAGGCCGAGGTGAGCGGGTGGAGGGTGAGGCTGCGGAGGGTGACCGGCCCCCCCTCGGCTTTCACGGAGAGGCCGTTGTCCTTCGGAAAGACGAGCCGGGTGGAGGAGATTTCCCCCTGGTTGGCGAAGGCTTCGATTGAGGTGCGGTCCAGGAGGATTTCCACCGTCCTGATCTGGTCCTGAACGGTGGCCGGGCCGTGGCCGGACTCCAGGGTTTTTGAGGTGAGGACGACCGGCACGCCGCGCAGGTTGAAGGTGAGTTTTGCCCCCTCGGGGATGCTGACTTCGGCTTGGAGGTGGAAGAGGTGTCCTGACGGGGCGAGGGGCAGCGTCTGGTTGGGTGCGAGGGTGCGGTTCGTCCAGGTGTCTCCGCCCTGGTGGAGGAGGCTGATTTCGGCGATGGGTTCGCGAAAGATGCGCAGTCCCTTCGGGGTGGTGCGGAGCGTCAGTTCGCAGGGGAAACTGATCTGCTGGTTGAAGGGCATGTCGGGAAACGACGGCCCGCGCATCCAGGCGGTCTGGATCCGGCGGCCGGCGCCGGTATCCGTGTTATGCCAGGTCTGGGTGGCGTAGAAATTCGGGCCGACATCGCAGGGGAGGCGTCCGGTTTCCTCCCGAAACTCATGGCCGTCAAAGGTCCCGAGGGAGTATTGACCGTTGCCCTGGATGAGGACCCACTTCCTGGGGCCGTCCTTGCCGTCCACCGGCAGTTCGAAAAAATCGGGGCACTCGAAGCTGTTTTTGACCGGTTTCTTTTCGTCCTTCCATTCGAGCAGGTTGTGCGAGGTGAGGACGTGGTAGTGGCCGCCGCCATACATCATCATGACCCAGTGTTTTCCCGGCGCATACCAGAAGACCTTGGGGTCGCGTTCGGGGAAGAGGAAGACCGGATTTTTTTCGTAGTGTTTCCAGGTGCGGCCCCGGTCGAGGCTGTAGGAGAGGCACTGGCTGCGGTTGTCGAAACGCGACCAGAAGGCGACCATGGGCGGGCGGGCCGGGTCGGGGGAGAGGCCGGAGGTGTTTTGGTAGTCAATGACACAGGTGCCGGACTGGACCCCGCTGCCGAGGGACTCCTCCCAGAAGGCCGGTTCCAACTCCTTCCAGTGGATGAGGTCGCGGCTCACGGCATGGATCCAGCATTTGGCCCAGCGCTGGGCGAAGAGGTGGTATTCGCCCTCGTAGAAGATGAGGCCGTTGAGGTCGTTGACCCAGCCTTCCTGGCGTTGGCCCGGGTTGAGGCGGTCCGTCGTCCACTGGCGGGCGGTGAAGTGAAACTGCGGACGGAGCGATTCCTGGTAGAGCGGGGCGGCGGTTTCGGGAAAACGTTCGGGCTGATCGGTTTGCACGATGCGGTCCACGTTGATGTGACCCCAGTCGCCCTCGGCCTCGTCCACGATTTGGACCTGGGCGGTCCGGCCCAGAAACGGGGTCACGTCCCAACTGACGGGCGCGAGGCGGTCGCTCCGCCAGCCGGTCGCGCTTTTCACGATCCTGTTGCCGATGAGCAGGTTGACGCAGGTGTGGCGCTCATAGTCGCCGCCGCCGATGCGGAAGGAGACGTAGGGTTTGGCGATGTTGAATCCGGGCGAGGTGAGGGTGCCCCCCGGTTTGTCGCCTTCGATCTCGCTGCTGGCCACGCCCGGACCGGAGGCGTTTTCAATCTCAAGCTTGGTGAGGAGGGCGCCGGTGGCGGGGCCCTGGGCGAAGGCGGTGCCGGTCGCCTTCCAGTCGCCGTAGGTGGCGTGGTCGAAGTTTCCGATCGGCAGCTCTTCGGCGTGGCCGCTGGCGAGGAAAAGGAGGGAGAGGGCCGGGATCAGGGAAGGTCTCAGGGAGAGTTTCATCAGGGAGGTTGGGTTGCGAGGCAGGGCGGTTTCTGGCGAGTGGGGAGGCTTTCTTTGGCCTGATGTTTCCCGGGGTATCGTTTCTGGTTCACGGGCAACCCGGTTTGGTGTTTTTGGGGCTGATCGGGGCCGACCCGCCGCCTTCCTTGACAAAGGTAAAAGAGCAGACACCTCAAACGGATGCGTTTTTCTTTCCGACTTCCGTTGTTCTGGCTTTCCCTCCTCGCGGGAATTTCCGCCGGAGCCGCTTCCATGGAGGTCTCCCCAAACGTCGTCCGGGCCGAGGCGTTCACCGGCGAGGCGATCCAGGAATCCATCCGCAAACTGCCCCCCGAGGGAGGGACGGTTTTCCTGCCCGTCGGCACCTATGTGATCAAGCAGCCCATCGTGCTGGACCGCGACAACATCTCGCTGATCGGCCAGGGGTTCGGCACGCTGCTGAAACTGGCCGACAAGGCCAACGCGCCGGTGGTCATCATCGGCGACGCCGTCACGCCGCCCCGCCACCGGGTCAGCGGGGTCAATGTCACGGACCTTCAGATTGACGGCAACCGCGACAACCAGACGACGGAGAACTGGAATGGCGCGGAGGACAACGGCCACGCCACGGCCATCCGCAACAACGGGGTGACGGTGCGGGCGGCGGAGGACACCCGGATCGAGCGCGTGCTGGTCCGCAAGGCCCGCTCCGGCGGGATCGTGCTGGAGAAGGTCTGCCGCCGGGTCTCGGTCAACGACTTCACTTCGCGGGACAACTTTTTCGACGGTTTCGGGGCCTATGAGACGGAGGACTGCGTCTTCACCCGCCTGATTTTGATCCACAACGACTTCGCCGGCATCTCGGCCGACATCAGTTTCCGCCACAACATCGTCTCCGAGGCCGTCATTACGGACAACGGGCGCCAGGGCATCTTCCTGCGCCACTCGGTGCGCAACCTGTTCAGCGGCTTGCAGATCCGCCGCTGCGGCGAGCACGGGGTGTTTCTGGCCCAGGCCGAGGACCGGCCGGAGACGGCCTGTGTGGACAACGTGTTTTCCCAGATCGTGATCGAGGGCTGCCAGGCGGAGGGTTTCCGCATCAACGACGCCTCCTGCACGGGCAACGGCCTGGGCAACGCCCGTTTCGCCAACAACCGCCGCGATTCGGTCAGCGAGGTGATTCCCGGTCTGCTGGTCCGCCACGACGTGAGCGCGAGGTGAGCGAGGAGGTGGCGCTGACATCGCGCCGTCGGAGTTTCATCAAAACAGGTTTTGGGTTTGTGACAAATCGTGTAATTCGTGGATACGGTGCGTTCGGGGGTGGTTTGTTCAAATCTTTGATTATGGGCTACCTACAACGCTTCTGATCTTCCGTTCAAAACGTGGGACTCAACAGGCCCGGAAGTTCTCGCTTGGTAAACAGAAGATGGGAAGCGTTGTAAAGATTCAGAGGCGTTGGCCTTGGCCGAAAGCAGTCAAAAAGGGGTGTGACAGTGATGTCAGTTTCTGAGATGGCCTCGTTTATGGAGTGCGGTGTCGGCGCGTTGCTCTGCCACCGCACTCCAAAGGCTTCGCCAGTCGTCACCTGAGGTGAACTTGCCTCGTTGACATGAAATCCTGTCACACCCGTCAAAAAGCCCGCCGAGAAAGTGGCCTTGACAAGGCGGGTTGATTGTTCATGGTTTCGCGTTCCTTACATGGCCGGGTAGCTCAGCTGGTTAGAGCGTGGCATTCATAACGCCAAGGTCGAGGGTTCGAGCCCCTTCCCAGCCACCATTTTGGAAAACCATCCTTCCGGCGAAGGGTGGTTTTTTTGTGCGCGGTTCGGACTCAGTCCTCCGAATCGCCGCCTTCGGGAGCCAGTTGGGACGGAGCTTTCGGCACGGTGACCAGGACCTTGTCTATCTTGTGGCGGTCCATGTCGAGAATCTCGTATTTCAGGCCGGCCAGGGTGACGATTTCGCCTTCCGAGGGGATTTTGCCGAAGTGGTAGAGGAGGAGACCGCTGACGGTCTGGAACTCGCCGCTTTCCTCGCCGGGGACGCTGCCGAGGCCGAGTTTGCCCTTGAACTCGTCAATCTCGACCACGGCGTCCACCAGCCAGGTGCCATCCTCGCGTTGCATGAGGGAACCGAGGCGGCGCTGATCCTTGGTCGGCATTTCGCCCACGATGGCCTCAAGGACATCAATGAGGGTGACGAGGCCGGTGACCCCGCCGAACTCGTCCGTGACGAGGGCGATGTGGCGTCCCGCCTGTTTGAAGGCGGTGAGCAGCTTGTGCGCGGGCATGGTTTCCGGCACAAAAAACGGCTCGGTCAGGAGATGCCTCATTTCGGAAGCGCCGGCCAGGGAGTGGTTGGCCCAGAGGCTTTTGACCGCGATCATGCCCACGACGTTGTCGCGGGAGTTTTGGAAGACGGGGAAGTGCGAGTGGCCCGAGGCGGCGACCTTGCGCCAGTTGACCTCGTTGGGGTCGTCTATGTTGAGCCAGACAATGTGGGTGCGGGACGTCATCACGTCGGCGACGTTTTCCTTGTCCAAAGAGAGGACGCCCTCGACCATCTCCTTTTCCTCCGGGCGGAAGGCTCCGGTGCTGAGGCCCTCGTCAATGAGGGAGTGGACCTCCTCGTCGGTGACGTGCTCCTCGCGGCGTTCGCGCAGGCCGAAGGGCCGAAGGACGACGGTGGTGGCAAAGCGCAGGAAGGCGACGACCGGCTTGAGCCAGGTCGAAAGGGTGAGCATGGGCCGGCCGACATGCAGGGTGAACCGCTCGGGGTTGCTCAGCGCGATGCTTTTGGGGACCAGTTCGCCGATGACGATGTTGACAAACGTGAGGATGAGCACGACCAGGACGGTGCCGGTGGTGGAGGCCAGGCCGTGTTCCATGCCCCATCTTTCCAGGGCGGCGCCGGCTGGTTCCTCAAAGACCTTGCCTCCGTAAACATTGGTGATGGTGGCAATCAGGGTGATGCCGACCTGCACGGTGGAGAGGAGGCGGGCGGGGTCGTCGAGCAGGATCAGGGCCGCCCTGGCCCCGGCGTGACCTTCCTCGGCAAAGGCCTTCAGCTTGGGCTTGCGGGCCGAAACCAGGGCCATTTCGGCCAGGACGAAAAGTCCGTTGGCGGCGAAAAGGAAAAGGATGATGAAACATTCCGGGAGCAAGCCGGACTGGGCGGGTTCAGGTGGCATCTAGCGCGTGTGGGAAGGTATCCATGGACGGAACGACCGGAAATGGATGAACAAAATAACATAACTTTCGGGGGCCTTCTGAGTAAAGCACAAAGACCTTGGGCGGTTTCGGGTTGAATGGGACGGGACGATGCGGCCATGCTTGCCTGTTCTGTTCATGGCCAAGTCCAACAAAGAGCGCCGGTATCGTCACGAGGTGAATTTTTCCACCGTCCTTTTGCGTGTTTTGGCGGTTGGGATTCCTGCCGGCATCGTCCTGGGCGGGGTGTGGTTTATCACTGCCTCCGGTCCGCAAAAGGTGGATCTGGGGAAGGACGTGGGGGTTTACCAAAAGGAGGAGCGCCTGTCCAACATGCGCCTTTCGGCGGAAAACTTTGTTTCCAAGGCGGATGCGGCCCGCAAGTCCGGCGCCTCCTCCGGCCAGGTGGCGGAATTTCTCCGCCAGGGGGCCGAAATCTACCAGGATATCCTGGCCGACGCCTCACGGACGGACACGGACGTGCGCCGTCTGGAAGTCATCCGCGGCCAGCGCGACACCCTGCTCTCCCAAGAGTTGGTCTCCCTGAGCAGGGGGGCGGAAAAACTTGCCTTGGAGCATGAAAAGGCCGGCCGGGATGCCGAGGCCCTCAAGGAATTCCAGCGCGCCCTCTATTTCCAATCCTTGGTCCACCAGAAGTTTTCCCGCAGCGAGCATGTGGACAACGCCCGCCAGGCCGAACTGCAGCTGCGGATCAACTCCCTGAGCGCCAAGCCGGTCCGGGACCAGAGCATGGAATCGGAACGCCTGGCCATGACCGCGATGGAGGCCAACGACTGGATTGCGGCCCGGACGAATCTGGAGGCGGCCATCGCCTCGCAGATGGAGCTCAACCGGTCGCATGGCAACACCCCCTACGCCTCCAATTCCCGTCTCTCCCGTCTGGAAAGCGATCTGGTCTCCATCAAATCAGGCGAACTTCACCTCGCCGTTTCCAAGAAACTGGACCAGGCCAAGGAATTTGAGGTGGCGGGCAAGAATGTGAATGCGGCGGACTCTTACCAGGCCGCTTCCGAGCTTCAGCTCCAGCTGAACCAGAAGTTTCCCCAAAGCCGTTTTGCCTCGCAGGAAAAGCTGGAGGAGTTCGAGGTCAACCGTCAGACCGCCATGAGCCAGGAACTGGCCACCAGTCTGAAGAAAAAAAACCAGTCCCTGGATGAGAACCTCCGCGCCGGCCGCCGGGCCGAATACGCCGACCTCATCAATGATCTTCAGAAAAACCTCCAGCGCCTCCACGAGGGATTCCCCCGCAGCCGCCTGCTCAGCTCCAGCCTTCAGCAGAAGGCCTCCTATCTCAGCCTGGTCCTGAACGACATTGATGACATTCAAAAACAGGCGCGCAACCTCCTGCTCCCGGCGCCGAAGCAGACCCGCAGCCTCAGCCGCATCGAGGTCACGCAGGGTTTTTACCGCCGGGTGATGGGGGAAAATCCCAGCCGCCGCAAAGGCGACCAGCTTCCGGTCGAAAGTGTCAATTACGCCCAGGCCACGCAGTTTTGCGAACGTCTCGGCTGGATTCTGGGTGAGACGGTGACCTTGCCGACGGAGGAGGTCTTCCGCGCCGCCGTCGGGGACACGGCCGCCTACAACAACCGCAAACTCTGGGCCTATGAGACCGCCAACAGCATCCCTCAGGAAGTCGGGACTTCCCAGCCCAACTCCCTTGGTTTCTTTGATCTCCTCGGCAACGTGAGCGAGTGGCTGCTTTCCCCTGATTCCGCCCTGCCCGACGCCCCGGTGGTCAATGGCAACTGCGCGGTGCCACTCAGCGAGGTGAGGGAAGGGGGCGTGAAGCCCGTCATCCGAACCGAAGGCAACCGCTTTCTTGGTTTCCGCTTCAGTGTGGCCGCCACGGCCAACCCCTGACCCTTCGTCCCATGGGATCAACACTGTTTACCATCCGGGTCATTTTTTTCCTGATCTGCCTCGCGGGCGGGATTCTGGTGTATTCGACCGGCGGAAGCGCCTCCTGGCCCGCCCTTCTTTACGCGCCCCTTATCGCGGCCCTGGCCATCCTTACCGATCTCCTGCTCAGGGGCTTTTCCACCCGGGGGCTCACCTCCCTCACGTTCGGCCTCTTTCTCGGATGGGTCACCGCCCATTTCATCAACGACTCCCCGCTCTTCGACAAGGCCGACGAGGAGACCAAGTATATTTTCCGCCTGTGTCTGTTCTGCCTTCTGACCTACTGGGGCGCGGTCATCGCCCTCCGCGGGAGCGAGGACTTCCATGTCGTCATCCCCTTTGTGCGTTTCGTCCCCCACGGGGTGGATATCCCGGTGGTCGTGGTGGACACCACCGTGCTGCTGGACGGCCGCCTGCCCGCCCTCTGTGCCAGCAAGTTTTTCAGCCACGCCCTGGTCATACCGCGTTTTGTCGTGGATGAGCTCACCAGGATCGCGGACTCTTCCGACGCCTCCCGGCAGGCCAGGGGCCGCAAGGGGCTCGACGGGCTCAACCAGCTCCGCCAACTCTCCCACGTGGATCTCCGCCTCGATGACACTCCCCTCGGCAAGGGGCAGAAGCGCGACGACCGCATCGTCTTCATCGCCCAGTCCCTCAAGGCCAAGCTGCTGACCTCCGATTACAACCTGGCCCGCGTGGCCGAGTTCAACGGGGTCGAATGCCTCAACCTGCGGACCCTGGACCAGGCCCTCCACCGCGAAACCGTCGTGGGTGACATCGTGGAGGTAAACCTCACCAAATCGGGCAAAGAGCAGGGCCAGGCCGTGGGTTATCTTCAGGACGGTTCCATGGTCGTCGTGCCGGATTCCCACCGCCTCATCGGCCAGAGGGTCACCGCCGAGGTGGACAGCATCATCCCCACCGCCGGAGGCCGCATGATCTTTGCCCGTCTGCAGGGTGAGGCCGACAGCGAACAGCCGGCCCTGAGTTGAGTCCCCATGCGTCTGTTGCTTCTAGGTTGCGGGTATGCCGGCCTGGCCCTGGCCCGGGAGGCGCTTGACCGGGGGCACCGGGTCGCCGCCCTGACCCGGAACACCGTCCGCCTTCAGGAGCTTGCGTCACTCGGGGTGGAGACCGTTCCGGGCGATCTTCAGGCCACGGATTGGCATGCGCGGGTGCCCTTTGAGCCGGAGGCGATCGTCAACACGGTCAGTTCGGCGGGCCCAGGCTTGGAAGGCTATCGGACCTCCTATGTGGAAGGGCAGCAAAGTGCCCTCGCCTTTGCCTCCCGCATCGGAGGGGTCAGGCATTTCCTCTACACTTCCAGCACCAGTGTTTACCCTCAGGGTGACGGCTCGGTCGTGACGGAAACCTCCTCCACCGAGGGCTGCGGCCCCAGTGCCCGGATCCTGCTCGAAGGGGAGCGGCTGGTGGCCGAGTCCACCGTGGCCTCCCATCGTTCGGTTCTCCGTCTGGCGGGCATTTACGGCCCGGGCCGTCACCACCTGCTCGACCAACTCCGCCGGGGCGAGCTCACCTTTGCGGGTGGCGGTGACATCTGGCTCAACCTCATCCACCGCGATGACATCTGTTCGGCCGTCTGGTCTGTTCTGGCCCGTGCGCCGGAAGGATTCCTTCTGGCCAATGCCTGTGACGGCCATCCGGCGACCAAGGCGGACGTGCTCTCCTGGCTGGCGGCGCGGGCCGGGGTGGGGGAACCCGTTTTTGACCGACACCTGCCTCCCGGCCCCAGCGCCCGGCGCACCTTCGGCGCCGGCTCGGTTCCCCACCGGCGCGTGTCTTCGGAGCACCTTCGCGCCGTCACCGGCTGGTCTCCCCGCCATCCCACCTTCCGGGAAGGATATGCGGGAATCCTTGCCTAGCTCCCGGCGCTTGCCAGTCCCGCCCGCTTTGTCTTTTTTTTCCAGAACACATGAAATCAACCGCCCTCCTCCTCGTCCTTTCCGCCGCCCTTCCTCTGGCTGCCGAAACCGCCGCTCCCGATTGGAGCCTGCAATTTCCTTCCGGGGTGGGGCCCGGCGTCCTCGTCAAGGTCCACCCCTATGTCGGGGACCATTCCGCCCACGTCACCCCGCTGCCCGCCGTCGAGGCCGTTTATGGCATCTTCTTTGTTTCCACCCTGGATCTGGAAGGCGGGGCCATGCTCCACAAGGATGAGAAACTTTCCGTCTCGGCCCGCCTGCGTTGGAACTCCGAGGGTTTCACCGCCAGCGACAGCGCCTTCCTCGTCGGCATGAACAGCCGCCGCAGCACTCTCGAGGCGGGGCTCAATGGCGAGTATGACTTTGGACCCGTCACCTCCTCCCTCTCCCTCTGGCAGGATACTCTGGGCGAGCACAGCGGCCAGCAGGCCGCCTGGTCCCTGCGCCACACGTTCCAGCCCGACACCTCCTGGAAAATCACCCCCTTTGCCTCGCTCCTGTGGGACAGTTCGAAATACGCCAACCACTATTTTGGCGTTCGTCCCGGCGAGGCCGTGGTGGGGCGTCCCGCCTATGAGCCGGGGTCCGGCATCAATTACCGGGCCGGCCTTGATCTCCGCTACGAGTTCAACTCCCAGTGGAACGCCCGTCTGGCCGGCTACGCCGAGTATCTCGACTCCGACATCCGCAACAGCCCCATCGTGGACCGCAGTTGCTCTTTCGGTTACGCCGCCAGCGTGAACTACAGGTTTTAACCTTAAATAGGTGACATGCCGGGCGCTTTTTCACGGGCGCGAGGATAGGTTCTAAGACGTTGAAAGTTAAAGATTTGAAACTCCACGAATCCGCCCCTTCCGCGCCATAGGATCTTGCCTCTTTTTTTGGTTTGAATCAAACGCCCGCCGCTCCCTTTCTTCCGCCTTTCCCATGGCACTGATCGTCCAAAAATTCGGCGGCACTTCGGTCGCCAACCTCGAGCGCATCCGTGCGGTCGCCGCGCGCGCCAAGGAAACCGTCGCGCAAGGCCACCGGCTCGTCATCGTCGTCTCCGCCAAATCCGGCGTGACCAACCGTCTTGTGGACGAGGCCAAGGCCCTCCACCCGACACCGGACAAACGCGAGATGGACATGCTGCTTTCCATCGGCGAGCAGGAGACCATCGCCCTGACCGCCATCGCCCTCCAGGCCATCGGTGTCCCGGCCGTTTCCCGCACCGGCGGCCAGGCCCGTGTCATCACCGACCGTTCCCACACCAAGGCCCGCATTTCCAGCATTGACGGCGACGAGATGCGCGAGCGCCTCAAGGAGGGCAAGGTCATCGTCGTGGCCGGCTTCCAGGGCGTGACCGAGGACGGCGAGATCACCACCCTCGGCCGCGGCGGCTCGGACCTCAGCGCCATCGCCATGGCCGCCGCCCTCAAGGCCGACGTCTGCCAGATTTTCACCGACGTGGACGGCGTTTACACCGCCGACCCCCGCATCGTCCCCAACGCCCGCAAAATCCCCGTCCTCTCCTATGAGGAAATGCTCGAACTGGCCGGCTCCGGCTCCAAGGTCATGCAGAGCCGCTCCGTCGAGTTCTCCAGCAAATGGGGTGTCGTCTTTGAAGTCCGTTCCTCCTTTAACAACAACCCTGGCACCATCGTGAAAGCTGAATCCCAAGACATGGAAAAAGTCGTCGTCCGTGGCGTCGCGCTCGACAAAAACCAAACCAAGATCGCCATCAGCGACCTGCCTGACCAACCCGGCACCGCCGCCAAGATCTTCACCACCCTGGCCAAGGCCGGGGTCAACGTGGACATGATCGTCCAAAACGTCGGCCGCGCCGGCATCGTCAACCAGACCGTGACCGTCCCGACCGACGAGGCCTACATCGCGGAGAAGGCCATCAACGAGCTCATGGTGGACCTGAAGGGCCGCATCACGGCCTGCGACCGCGTCGCCAAGGTCAGCGCCGTCGGCGTCGGGATGCGGTCCCACAGCGGGGTCGCCGCCACCATGTTCGAGGCCCTGGCCAAGGCCGGCATCGCCGTCCAGCTCATCAGCACCAGCGAGATCAAGATCTCCGTGGCGATTGATCCAAGCCGCGCCGACGAGGCCTGCCGCGTCGTCCACGACGCCTTCCAACTCGGCGAAGGCTGAGGCGGGACAGGAAGAAGTGAGGAGGTGAAGGGGAGATAAAAGGCTCACCTTTTGAGTCTGCCCCACTCTGCGTCTCGACTGCCTTGCCAATCATAAATCAAGAATCATAAATCATAAATCACCCCATGGTTCTCCACCTCACCGCCCACTTCAGCGGCCACGTCCAAGGCGTGGGTTTCCGCTACCAGACCCAGCGCATCGCCCAGGAGTTTGAGGTGTCCGGCTTTGTGCAAAACCTGGCCGACGGGCGCGTCCTGGTCGAGGCCGAGGGCGAACCCGCCGAAGCGGAGGGGTTTCTCGCGGAAATCCGCCTGCAAATGAAGGTTTTCATCCGCGACACGGAGGAAAAGCGGGAAAACCGGGCCCGGACGTTCCAAGGGTTTGTCATCAAACGGTGAGCGGGCGGTCCGGGAAGCGTTCCTGTTTCTCCTCGCCTCTTCACTTCCTCCCCTTTTCCCCTCCTCCGCCCTTTGCCCTGTGACGCCCCCCGCCCTTGAGATTGATTCGTTGACGAAGGATTTCCCCTCCGGCCGAGCCGGCTGGAAGATCCGCGCGGTGGACCACCTCGGCCTGACGCTCCCGGCCGGCTCGGTCTGCGGCCTGCTGGGGCCGAACGGCTCCGGGAAAAGCACCACCATCCGCATCCTGCTGGGGCTTTCGGAACCCACCGCCGGGACGGTCCGCGTGCTGGGGGGCACTCCCGCCGAGGCTGTCCGGCAGGGGTGGATGGGTTACCTGCCGGAGGGGCCGTTTTTTCAAAAGTTTCTCACCGCCCGCGAGCTCGTCACCCAGCACGCCCGGCTTTGCGGTTTCCCGGCCAAAGATTCCGCCGAACGCGCCGCCGCCACCCTGGCCCGCTGCGGCCTGGCCGATGCCGCGGACCGCCGCGTGGGCACCTATTCCAAGGGCATGCTGCAACGCCTCGGCTTGGCCCAGGCCATCGTCCATCAGCCGAAACTCGTCATCCTCGACGAACCCACCGCCGGGCTGGATCCCGCCGGGGTGGAGGAGGTCGGGAAACTCATCGGGGAACTCAGGGCCGAGGGGCGGACCGTGGTCCTCTGCTCGCACGTCCTCTCCCAGGTCGAGGCGCTCTGCGACCACCTCGCCATCCTTTACCGGGGGAAACTCGTCGCTTCCGGCCCCACCGCCACCCTGTTGACCGAGCCCGGCCACGCGCAGGTCCGGATCGGCGGCTGGAAGCCTGAAAACGAAGCCGCCCTCGCCGCCTGGCTGTCCGCCCGCGGAGCCAGCTTGGAAGCGGTTTCCCCGGCCCGGGAACGCCTGGAACGTTTTTACCTCAGGGCGCTGGGGAACAAAGATTTATGATTTATGATTCTTGATTTATGATTTAAAAACAAGGGTCTGAATCCTCTCGTTCGTTCATCACAAAAGCAGTCTCATTTGTCCGAAATCCCAACTCTGAAAATTTATCATGTTCCCCTCTGCCTTGGCCTCGGGGCTGCCTCTTCAATCATAAATCAAGAATCATAAATCATAAATGACCATGCGCCTCTTTCTTCTCGCCCGTCTTGCCTGGATCGAAGCTTCGCGGCAGCGCGTGTTCCTGTTTCTGGCGCCACTGGCGGCCGCGTTCCTGTTCCTGGGCGGTTTTCTGCGCAAGCTGGACCTGACCATTGGCGAACCCGCCGCCGACCTCAAATTTCTGGCCGATTTCGGGGCCGCCGGGCTCCATTTTTTCGGGGTCGTCCTGGCCCTGGTCCTGACCGCCCAGCTCTTTTTCACCGAGGTGGAGTCACGTTCGCTGCTGACCCTGCTGGCCAAGCCGGTGCGGCGAGGCGAATGGCTTCTGGGCCGTTTTCTGGGGGTGGGGGCGGTGCTGGCGGTGTTTGTCGCCGTGCTCACCACCCTGATGTATTTCCAGGTGTCCAGCCGGGCCGGCGACTTGGCCGCGGATGACGGCACGCCCCTCGGTTTCCACACCTCCATCGTGCTCTGGCAGGGTCTGGCCGAGTGGCTCTGCCTCCTGCTCGTCTCGAGCCTGGCCCTCCTCCTCTGCAGCTTTGCCCGCACCCTGGTGTATGCCGTCGCGGTGGGAACCCTCGCCGTCGTCACCGCCCACATCCTGCCCGTCGCCGCCAAATGGCTGCTGGCCTACCCCGGCGGCGTCCTCCTCGTCCGCTCCCTGCCCGACTTCCAACTCTTCCAGGTCATCGGCTGGGGGCTGTCCCCGTCTGGCCTGCCTCCCGCGCTCCTCGGGGCTCTCGCCGGCCAGACCGTGGTTTACCTGACGGCCTTTCTGGGCCTCGCCTGCTTCTCCTTCCACCGCAGGGAGTTGTGAGAATGGGTGCAGCAGGAGGAGGGCGAAGCGGAGGCGCATGCGAATTGCCTAACCATGATCGAGCCGGTAAGAATGTCGAGGCTGCTTTCGTGCCTTTCAGGTAAGAGGTGGCTCACTCAGACTGGGTGGATTCGTTTTGCGCCGGAGGGCGGCACATTCTCACTGATGGGTTAGGAAAGAATCGCCGCGAGGTTGCATCAATCTTTCAATCGCAGTGCTCCCTCGCCTCTTCTCTTCTTCACCTCTTCTGTTTGTTATCTGCCTTTCCCATCCGTGAGCCCCACCAACGACATCACCCAGATCCCCGATCCCTGGCCTTCCCGCCTGCGGGCCTGGCTGGGTGTCCCGGTGTTGACCGTGGCGGCGCTCCTGGCGGCCGGATTCGTGGCGGAGCGGGCTGGAGGCGCGGTGGCGCGGGGGCTGCAAACGGCGGGGAACCCGGACCAGATGCCGCCGGCAGACGCGGCGGTGCGCCGTGATCCGGTGGGCGTCCTCCTGGGCGGGTTTGCGCCGACGGCGGCCAATGTTTCCTGGCTGATGGCCTTTGAGGCCAGCGGCGAGGGCAACTGGAGCGAGACGGGCCGGCTGCTGCTCCAGGCCTGCCGGATGGCTCCGCATTCGGACTATTTTTGGAAACAGGCCGCGCACCAGCTGGCCTTCAACTTCCCCACGGAACTGGCCCGGCGGGAGGAGCGCCGCCTCAAACGGAAACTCACCGAGGCGGAGCTGGCGGCGCTGCGGGAACGGGGCGGAAGGCGGGCGGTGCAGCTCCTGCGGGACGAGGCTCTGGCCTGGCATCCGAACGACGCCCGCATCCTCGATTTCATCGGCCTGATTCACCTCAGCGTGCGGGAGGACAAGGAGGCCGCCCTGCCGTTTTTCAAACTCGCTTCCGAACAACCCGGCGCACCTTACCACTCGGCCCGGATTTACGCCGAGACGCTCCGGCAACTGGGCCGCTCCCGCGAGGCCTACGACTGGTATCGCCGCCTTTACCCGACCTTGCCGAAGGACCTGCTCCAGGCCAACGCCGACCTCGTGCTGGAGCGTATCCGGGAGCTGGAAACCGAGCTGAACCTTCCGGCCCGGGAGTGTTTCCTGGAGGCGGGGACAAGCCGGGAGAACTGAGCCGCAACGATTTGCGGATCAGTTTTGATTCAGGAATTGGCCGCAAAAGAGCGCAGGGAACGCAAAAGAGGGAAGGGGCCGCGGCGAGGCTTCCTGGCCAATTCCAAGTGATTCGGGACAAGGCATTTTCTGCGGTAAAAAGGAAAACGCTCCCGGCTCAACGGTGAAGATCGAGGTGGGAGGTGAGCTTCCCTTGCCGCCCTTCGTGGGCGAGCTCTCCGAGCATGATCCGAGACAGGTGTCGCACGACGAAGT
>JANOBW010000176.1:0-6172 GCA_031411855.1 Opitutia bacterium | reverse complement strand
GGGCGGCCCAGTCGGCGTAGCGGCCGTTGATCGAGGAAACGACGGCGAAGCGGGGCTTTTTGGGATGGGGCCGGGTGTCGTCGTAATAGACCGAAAACGTGTGCGAACTGGTGTGGAGGTCCGTGAGTTCGGCGGTGCTGTATTTCGGGGCCTTGGAGGTGAAGACGAGGTCGCCGATGTGGGGGATGGTCTCGCCTTCGCGGATGCCCATGTAAACCTGGCAGGAGCTCCAGTTGAGGCGGATCTTTTCGGTCTCCTCGACAAACTCGGGGCGGAACTTGCCGCGGCCGGCCAGCTTCAGCACGGTGTTTTTGATGTTGGCGTTGGAGAGGACGGCGCGGCAGCGGATGGTGTGGGCGGGCTGGTCCTCGCCGCTGTTCTGGCTGCGGGCGCGCAGGCCGGTGACGCGGTGTTTTCCGTCCGGGCCGACTTCGGTGAGGATTTCCTCGACGAGGGAACACTTGCGGAGCTCGACGCCGTTTTTCTCCATCTCCTTGACCATCAGGCCCACGAGGTGGTCGGTGCCGCCCTTGAAGGTGAAGACACCCTTGGACATGAAGTTGGAGAAGACGATGCCGAAGGTGATGGCGGGGTCCTCCCAGCTGGAGCCGTTGGCGTAGGAGATAGGCTCCATGAGGAGGCGGTGGATGTCGTCCCGGCCGGGGAAAAACTCCTCGAAGAGCTCGCGCGTGGTGCGCCTGTCGTCGTCGTAGAAATTCATCTGCCGCAAGTGGTTGTAAAACGCCTCGACGCGCTCCAACGGGGCGCCGAACTTGTCGGTGAGGAGTTTGGTGAAGTCGTCGCGGTCGAAGGTGGTCCAGACGTTCATCTGCGGGTTGATGAAGCGGACGTCCTTGAGCTGGTGGATGGAGTCGGCGATTTCCTGGGTCCAGTAGCGGCGGCAGGATTTGATCATGCCGACAGGGAAGCCGTGGAGCGAGATGTCGAAGGTGTGGCCGCCCTTGCGTTTGAACCAGGTGGCGAGGCCGCCGTATTGGTAATGGTGCTCGAGAAGGAGGACCTTGTGGCCGAGTTTGGCCAGGTAGTTGGCGGAGGTAAGCCCGCCAAGGCCGGAGCCGATGACAATCACGTCGTAGGCGTCTTGCACGCCCTGTAGCCAGTCTTTCGCCATACGTTTAAAGGGTGACAGGGAAGATGCGTGAATTGTCCGGTCCGCAACCGCAAAAGCGGGATGGTGCCTGGGGTTGCTTTCCTCGGCATCCGCTGAGCCGGGATTGTTTTTTAGACTCCGGTTCGGCCATCTCCCAGGGGCAACTGCATGAGATCCAGCCCGTGGCGCGCCTTCCAGCCGAGGCGCTCCCAAAAGGCGCGGCCCCCGGCGTTGTCCGCGTAAACGAGGATGGAGGCTTTGGCGAGGCCCGCGCGGGTGAGCTCGGCGGTGGCTCGTTCGGCCAGTTGGCGGCCCAGGCCTTGCCCGCGTTCGGACGGGACGACGGCGAGGTGATAGAGGAAGGCGCGGCGGCCGTCGTGTCCGCCGAGAATGGCCCCGACGATGGTTCCGTCCGCCAGGCAGGCCACGGAGCTGATACCGGGATTCCTGTCCAGGTAGGCGGAGAGCAGCTCGGGGGTCTCGTCCGGGGTCAGGCCGATGCCTTCCGTCCCGTGCCAGAGGCGGATGGCGGCCGGAAGATCGGCGGGGGTCAGGGCGCGGAGAGTGGTCATGGGTGGCGGAGTTGGGGATGTTTATCGAGACCCGCCGCCTCCAGGCGAGCCCTCCCTGTCCAGGTCGGAGACCGGCTTACGCTTTCGGGAGGAGCCACCTTCATGAATTTCACGCCCGCTTCGCTCAAGACGCCAGGACGCAAAGATGGTAAAATCGTCACGTAAGGCGATATCCAAGCTTTTCCTTCCTTTGCGTCTTTGCGTGGGCCCTCCTTTTTTTCCATAAGTAAGAGTTGATGTGGCAGCTACTCCCTTCCCGGAGGAGGCATGTTCATGAACCTCACGCCCGCTTCGCTCAAGACGACGCCAGGACGCCAAGATGTGAAAAGAGGAACACCAACTCCTTCTTGCCTTTGCGTCTTGGTGTCTTTGCGTGACCCCTTCCCTTCGATACCATGAACGAGAACCAAATCGCCAAAGAAGTCGTCGATGCCGCCGTCAAGGTTCATGCCAAGCTCGGACCCGGTTTGATGGAATCCGTCTATGAAGCTGTTTTGGCGCGAGAGTTAGTGCGGCGCGGTCTGCGCGTCGAGCGGCAGGTTCCCATCCCGATCGAATACGAGGGATTGCGGTTCGACGAAGGGTTTCGTGCCGACATCATTGTGGAAGGAAAAGTCATCCTCGAACTCAAGTCCGTGGAGCAGCTCGCCAAGGTTCACCACAAGCAGCTCTTCACCTATCTCAAACTGGCCGACAAACGGCTCGGCCTGCTTCTCAACTTTGGTGCCGACCTCATGAAAGAAGGCATCAAACGCATCGCCAACGGCATGGAGGACACGCCATGAAATGCCTATCCCAATCCTCTTCCTTTCCTTTGCGTCTTGGTGTCTTTGCGTGAGCCCTCTTTTTTTCCATAAGCAAGAGTTGATGCGGCAGCTATTCCCATCCCGGGAGGAGCCACCTTCATGAACCTCACGCCCGCTTCGCTTAAGACGCCAGGACGCAAAGATGTGAAGATCGTCACGTTAAGGCGATATCCAAGCTTTTCCTTCCTTTGCGTCTTTGCGTGAGCTCTCCTTTTTCCATAAGCAAGAGTTGATGCGGCAGCTATTCCCACCCCGGAAGAGGCACGTTTATGAACCTCACGCCCGCTTCGCTCAAGACGCCAAGACGCAAAGATGTGAAGATCGTCACGTTAAGGCGATATCCAAGCTCTTCCTTTCCTTGGCGTCTTTGCGTCTTTGCGTGAGCCCCCTTTCCCTTTGATATCATGAACGAGAATCAAATCGCCAAAGAAGCCGTCGATGCTGCGGTCATGGGCGCGCGAAACCTTTCGCCATCAGTGGTTCAGGAGGAGTTCGCCCATGAGGACGGACTGGCCGAGAAGGAGGACGCGGTCGCCGGAGACGGAGAGTTTGACCGTGCCGCCCCGTTCGCTGGCCTGGCAGGCGGTGAAGGCCGAACGGCCGAGCCGGGCCTGCCAGAAGGGCCCGAGGGCGCAGTGGGCCGAACCGGTGACGGGGTCCTCGTTCACACCCAGGGCGGGGGCGAAGAAGCGGGAGGCGAAATCGAAACGGGGCGAGCCGCTTCGCGCCGTCACGATGACCCCGCGGGTGGGCAGCTTCGCCAGGGCTGAGAAGTTGGGGGTGAGTTGGCGAAGGGTTTGCTCATCAGCCACTTCGACGAGATAATCCGTCTGGTTGACGTGGCAGGAGGCCAGCTCGCAGCCCAGGGCCTCGGCCAGACCGGGAGGAAGGCGGCAGGGGGCGCAACGATTAGCGGGGAAAACCATCTCGATCCAGTCCCCGACCTGGCGGCAGGTGAGCCAACCGCTGAAGGTGTGGAAGCGCGCGGTCTCGTCGGGCCGGAGCCGGCCGGTTTCCCAGAGGACAAAGGCGCTGGCGAGGGTGGCGTGGCCGCAGAGTTTGACCTCGACCCGGGGGGTGAGCCAGCGCAGGGACCATCCGTCCTGGATCGGATGGAGAAAGGCGGTTTCGGAGAGGTTCAGCTCGCGGGCGACGAGTTTCATCCAGGATTCGTCGGCCGGTTTCTCCCGAACGCAGACCGCCGCCGGGTTGCCAGCAAAGGGTTTGTCGGTGAAGGCATCAACGAGCTGGATGATCTGGGCCATTTCCAAGCGAAACTGGCACATGAACGGAAAGAAATCAATGCGGGTCTCGGGGAGCGTCCGGCCGGTCTCCTTGGGGAAGGGCCAAAGCTTCGATGGCGTGCTCCCCCGGGTCTTTCCTATTGGCGCCAGACGCGGATGCGGTGGTTTTCGCTGTCGCCGATGTAAACGGCGCCGTCGCTGTCCGCGAAGACACCGTGGGGGCGGGCGAGCTGGCAGCGAAGGGGATCGGAGCCGTCGGGGCCGTCGCCCTTGGCACCGTTGCCGACGAGGACTTCGAGGGTGCCCTTTTTCACATCGAGGAAACGGAGGGAGTGGGACTCGGTGTCGGCCAGGTAAACGTTTCCGTTGCTGTCGAGGGAAACGCCTTTGGGGCCGGAGAGGGTGGCGTGGAGGGCGGGGCCGCCGTGGCCGGTGAAGCCGGTTTTGCCGGTGCCGGCGACGCGGGCGAGGGTCTTGTTTTTGGGGTCGAGACGGAGAAGGGCGTTGCCTTCGCGGAGGGCGAGCCAGCAGGCGCCGTCGGGGCCGAAGGCGAGGGCGCGCGGGCCGTTTAAGGAGGATCCGGTGACGGGCGAGCCGTCGGGGGAAGTTTTCTTTTCGCCGGTGCCGGACCAGGTGGTGATGAGGCCGGTGGCGAGACTGATTTTGCGGATGCGGTGGTTGAGGATGTCGCAGACGCAGAGGTCGCCGGCGGGATCAAAGGCGAGGCTGTGGGGTTGGTTGAACTGCGCCTTGGAAGCGGGCCCGCCGTCGCCCGCGAAACCGGGCTGGCCGGTGCCCGCGAGGGTGGTGATGAGGCCGGTCTTGGCGTCCACCCGGCGGACGGTGTGGTTCAGGCGCTCGATGAAGAACAGGTTGCCGGCCTTGTCCCAGGCCAGCTCGTAGGGCTCGTTGAGGGAGGCCTGGGTGGCGGGACCGCCGTCGCCGGAGTAACCCTTGGTGCCGTTGCCCGCGATGGTGGTGATGACGCCGGTTTTGGCATCAAGGCGGCGGATGCGCTGGTTGTCCGTGTCGCAGAAACAGAGGGCTCCATCGGGGCCGCGGGCCAGGCCGAAGACGTTGTTGAGACGGGCGGCGGTGGCGGGGCCGCCATCACCGGAGAAACCTTTCGCGCCGGTGCCGGCGACGGTGGTGACGGTGGCGGCGTGAGAGGTGGCGAGGCAGAGGAGGAGCAGCAGCGGGGTGAGATGGCGCGGCATGGAGGGATGAGACAAAGGTTGAAGGTTGAAGGATGGCGCGCTGCGCGCGAAATGACCAAATTCCAAGCTCCAAGGACCAATGAATTTTCAAGGTTCAAACTCCTCGGACGGTGGGGCGGTTTCTGGCGTATTGTTTGAGGCTTGGCGCTTGTAGATTCTTTGGTGCTTGGTGATTGGGATTTGGGGTTTTTAAAGCCGGGCGGGCTGCTTTGGCGCGGTCAGGGTTTGGTCACGCGGATGCGCATGAACTGGCCGGTGGCGGCGGGGGTGGGGCTGCGGTAGGTGAGGGTTTCGGTGCCGTCGCCGTGGTAGGTGGCGGTGACGAGCACGGCCGGGGTCCAGGCGCTGAGATCGGAGGTGGCCTGGACCTCGAAGGTGGTGTCGTCGCGGCCGAGGGGGCGGGTGAAGCTGAGGGTCAGGTAGTTGTCCGGGATGCCGGCGACGGAAACCGTCTGCACGCTGGTGGCGGGCAGGGAGTTGACGGAACTGGCGGCGGGGTTGGTGCCGAGGAAGTATTCGATGAGGCTTTTTAGGCCGTCGCCGTCGGTGTCGCCATCTCCGACGAGGTCCCCGGCGGCGGTGGTGGTGACCCAGGAGGCGTAGGCCAGGGCGTCACTGGCGGCGGGTGAGCCGTTGGTGCCGGCGCTGGCGCGCCAGTTGGCGGGCAGGGCGGGATCGGGATTGGTTTCCGGGTGGAGGAGGACGAGGGAGGGGCCCTGGCCGTCGGGCAGGGTGGGCCAGGGGTCCTTGTCGTTGTAGGAGAACTGTTTGAGGGTGTCGTCGGCGGTGTCGGCATCGGGGCCGTCGGCGCCGGTGAGCCAGAGCTGTTCGCCGGCGTTGGCGAGGGAGCCGAGGAATTCGCCGGCGATTTTGGAGTTGAGGGTCTGGCCGTAGCGCAACTGGAAGGCGGCGGTGTTTTTGACGAGCAGGACACGGTCGCCGGGGAGGAGGACGCGGGCCGGGCCGACGGTGGCGAAATCAAACGACAGGCCGGCGACGAGTTTGACGGCGGAGAGGTCCACCGGGCTGGAGCCGAGGGCCATGAGCTCGACGAACTCGAAGTCGTCGTCGCTGGTGAAGCCGGCGGCGATTTCGGCGGCGGTGGGGTTGGCCGGGTGGTAGTGGATCTGGGAGACGGTGAGGTTGGCGGCGGTGGCCGGCTGGGTGGCGGTGAGGAAGTCGGCCGTGGTGAGGGCGCTCCATTCGCCGGTGGTGGCGTTTT
>JANOBW010000175.1:0-24497 GCA_031411855.1 Opitutia bacterium | reverse complement strand
ATGACCACCTGAAGTCGTTCTCTTGAGACAGCCGACCGTTCTATTGAGACTCCACTTCGTTCTAAGACCATCTCACTTCGTTCAACGAGTGTTTGGGGCGCGTTTTTTGTAAAAAAATGTGCCACGACTGTCTCACTGATTTATTCGTCACCCCCTGTAAACTAATGTAATCTAATTAAATATGAGTTAATAGCACGTTTTAACCTTGAGTTTGTGATTTTATGTTTAGAAACAAGGTTTCTTTCATTAACCATGAATTCCAAAATCCAAAACTACCTCAGCATGGTGCGGGCTACCCTCGATGTGGCCCAATCCTCCGATTACAAAGCCGTTTGGGAAGGCCAGCCGCCCGTTGATTTCGGGACGGACCTCGTCCAGCTCTCGGCCGATTACGCCTCGGTCGCCGCCAAGGCCGCCCTCATCGGCAACACCGCCGGCGGAGCCAGCGATGCCAAGGCCACGGCCGAAAGCGGTCTGGAAGACAACGCCTACCTCGTGGCCCGCGCCCTCGCCGCCCATTTCAAAAAGACCGCCGACCTGGTGAATCTCGGCAAGGTCAACCTGACCAAAAGCGACATCGTCCGCCTCCGCACCCAGGAACTCGTCACCCTGGCCACCACCATCCGCAATCTGGCCAACGAGACGGTGGACCACCCCGAGGCCGCCAACCGTGGCCTGACCCCGGCCCGGATCGAGGCCCTGACCGCCTCAATCACCACCTTTTCCACCCTGATGAGCCTGCCCCGCGGCCAGATCGTCAACCGCAGTGTCCTCCTCAAGGAGGTGGAAACCGATGTGGCCGGCCTGCTCACCACACTCACCGACTTGGAGGACTTCGTGGGCCAGTTCGACACCACCGAAACCGGGAAACGCTTCGTCAAAGCCTGGAAACAGGCCCGCATCATTGTGGACGTGGGCGGAGGTCGCGGCAACGTCCCACCCGCGCCAGCCACCCCCAGCACCCCGGCCCCGGTCGCAGCTCCGGCGCACTAAGCGATCAGGGACCCGGCCGGCCTGCCTAGCCGGGGTGGGAAGAGTTACCCAGCATTGCCCCCTCGGGGAGGACCTTCACCGGTCCTCCCCTTTTTTGTGACGGAAGGAATCGTATCGTTCCCAACCTGATTCGGGCGTGAATCCGAGGAAAGTGAAACCGGCAGCCAACCGGTTCGGAGAGAACCGATCACCGGCAAGCTGCCGGTGCTACCTTGGTGGGAGCGTCACCTACTTTGTGTCTGTCGCTCTGTTTGGACCTCCGCCTGAAACGTGCGCAAGGCATCACCCCAAGTTTAACCCAAATCCGGCGATGGGCTCGCCCCGGGAACGCCAGGCTCCGCACTGGCATGTAGCAGGACGAACAGCCAGGCCGGTGTCCAGCTTTGGCGGGAGTGTTTCCGAGAAACACCTGTCGCCTTTCACCTATCGCGCCTTTGCAAACAAGGAGCTTTCAGTGGTTTGGCCCGTGACACATGTAAGACCTTTAATGTGCTGAAATGCGCCTTAAAAACCAAAACAAAAGAGCAAAAACGAGAATTCCCGCCACGATCCAAGACCCTATTGTGTTTTGTTCTTCAGTGGTTGGTGAATCCTGTTTTAAAGTCGGGGACGGCACTGGTAAAGGAGTTGGATGCGGTTTGGTCGTGGGCTCTGCTGTGGGGGTGGGGGTTGTTTGAAATGGTCCGAAAATTTCAGGATGAGCGTCAATGTAAATTTTGTGTTCAACAGGATTGGCAAGCATGTATTCCTTTATAACCTGTCTTAATATAATTCGCATTTCTTCGCATCTCGCTTTGATGCGTTCATTTTTGATTTCGATTAGATAATTCAAGTTTTGCTCAATCTTATTTATTTTGGTGATCGGATTGTCAGGATGCTCTCGAATATACATACTTTTTTCAATGAGTATATCCACTGCTTCAGTTAAATCCGGGTCTTTGAGTTCAGATTCAAATTGTTTAAACTTCGTGGTGAGGAGGATAAATAAATCATTATCGGTGCCTCGGTGGGTTGATGCCTTTAATTTTTTGGTGAGGACAGAAACTACATCTAATGGCATCGCGGCAAATTCTGCTTCTGCAGAAGCATTACGCTCTTCGAAATCAATAATTCTATCAATGGCTTTGGAAAGGCTTTCCATCTTTTCTTTGTTGTTTAATTGGGCCTGAAGTGAGTGGCTTAGGAGCACGCTTACACAGAAAATCCACAAAGTTACAAAAACTGATTTATATTTACTTTGCATGGGAAGAGCCTTGAGCTTGATTTTCTTGTTCTTTAGTAAATCGTTTGTTTGCTTCAAGAACGTTAAAATAGCTACCACTACCTTCACGCATGACATTTATGGAGACTTTGAGTGGGTCGGAATTCTCATAGTGACCGTTGTTTGTGATAATGTGCCCAAGTTCGTGCGCCAGTGTAAATGGGGTTCTATCTGCCACAATTATGACGTTACCGAGCAAATTTGAATCCATATCTTTCTTGTATACGAAAGGAGCGAAGGATTCGCCTTTAGAGCCATAGCCGGTAAAATAGTTTACGTAAAAGACCTGAATATCATTTTTAGCAGGCGTAGCTATATATCTTATCAGTCTTTTATCTTCAAGGCTATCTGCAACTGATACCGTTTCCTCTAAGCCGTTCGATAAATCAGCTATATTTTTGTCGTAAGGAGGGTGGTCAATGACTGTAGGTTCTCCAATAATTAGTTTGATTCCCAATTGCGCGTATCGTTCCTTCGCAGTTTTAATGTCTTCTGTGACGAAAGATTTATCAAGAGCGGGAGTGCCGCCAGGAGTCGTGCGTAAAATCATTACTCCAACGTTTACCGTCTTTTTAACGGGAACCTGCGCGGATGAATAAGTAGAAAAATTATAATTACTCAAAGATGATCCATCTTTACTAACTATCACATCTGTGATAACTAATTTACCTCCCAGTTGAATCTTGAAAGTGCGGTCATTCGGCCAGTTATCCTCAATCCATTCTGGGGTTAAATCTTCCATGCCTGAATCATTTATGCCTCTTCGTATCCACAGTTCCCCATCATCAACTTCATCAGAGACAAGCATTAGCGATTTGCTGATTAAGTCGCTGCTCGAGTTGGGATCAGGTTTAAGTTCTATCATAGCTCCTAGATCCTCGTATTCATCATCATCGGGTGAGGGTTGCCTCGTTTCAACTTTTACCCACGCAGATCCCAAAACGGCACCTCCTCTTATACGTATATAAAAACGATCTGAGTCTTTATCAATATTGAGTGCGTAATAATTGGCACCCTCAACATAAGGTGTGATGACGCCAAGATCGGACATTTTCGCTACTTTGAGTTCGGAAACTTGTCTTTTTTTAAAATTGAGAATTTCAACAGGGAAAGCCTTAAGGTTAATTCTGGTAAATTCAGAATTGCTTACATTTGCTGGAAGCTCTGGAACCAGTTCAACAAACCCTGTGCCATTTTGATTATTACTTTGGCCGTTCGCGGCGAAACTACTTTGGGAATTAGTTGAATACTGTTGATCTTCCGCAACCGTCAGATTTTTTACGCTTATATTTTTTATGTCACCGGTGAAGTAATCCGATTCTACCAAAAGGAAACTACGGGTAAAAGCGGGGTGTTTGCCATTTCCCGCGTCGAGCCAGTAGCGTGCTTGCACAACAGATACGCCCTCGTGTGCCCATGAGGCACCAACAATAGGCGCTTTCCATATACTACCCGAATATTCCATTTCAAATACTTTTTTAATGCTATCGTCAGCATTTGCAGGAAAATTATAATCAACCGAATCGAGAAAGTTGGCTAATTCTTCAACTACGGTATAGAAGGGATAGGGTGATGGTTCAGTAGGTTCGGGCCAATTCTTAAATATTTTTGTTCTGAAAAATGGTGGGCCGAGTTTATCACTATAACCCGTGCGGTAGGCGGCTCGGTAAACGATCGGCTGAACCTCACTGTTGGTGGGATTGGGATCAGCTCCATCCAGAAAACCATCTGCATCCGTATCTGCCAGATTGGGATTGGAACCGGCCAGATATTCTTCTTCCAAGGTTAAACCATCAAGGTCCGCATCATCTATGGTCAAGAGGTAGCTCGGATCTAAAAACGCCTGCCCATAACCGTTGGCATAAAACCAATCGTCAGGGATGACACTGCTGAGCAAATGGGCGGGATAGGTTTTCAGTCGCAGGCTGGTTCCGGCGAGGGATCCGGGGACGGGTGGGTCTATGACCGGGGGTGTCTCGGCGGTGGTGTTGGCCACCTGACCGAGGAGCTGGGGGACGAGTTGGGCGAGCAGATCCTCGGTTTGGGAGTGGAAGGCGGTGTCGGTGGGGACGATGTAGTTGGTGCGAAGCTCCTGTTCCAGAGGGGTTTCCTCACTGGGCGAGTGGAACTGCACCAGGACGCGCCAGTTCAGCCCGCCGCAGTTAAGGTTCAGGGGGAGGGTGCCGCCGTTGAGGCGCGAGGAGAGGAGGGTGGCGGAGGGCAAGGCGAGCGCCACCTGGCCGGAGAGGACGGGGCCAAGGTCTATGCCCCATCCGTAAGGGGCACCAGCGGGGCGGCGGTTTTCCTCAAAATAGCCATAGAGATAGGAGTAGTTGAGTTCGGAATTGTAGAAAGGGAAGAAGAGTTCGCTGTCGTCTGCGGCATCCAGAAAGTAGCGCGCATAAGTCACGGTGGTCAGGCCGGTGGAAGGGGTCGTCTCCCCCAGATATAGGCGGAGGAAAACCGACCGGCGGTTGGTGGCGGGAGAGATGGCCTCATCCCAAAGGTAGGTCTGGGAGGGATCGCGAGCCGGCTCGATCAGAAAACGGCCCGAATTGAGGGCCGAGCCGTAGAGCCAGGAGCCCGGCACGGGGGCGAAGTTTATCCCATCCGGAGCGGCCTCCAGAGAGTAGAGGCGGCCGCGTTGGGTGGGAAAGGTGACACTGACGTTTCCCTCCTGGTCCTTGGTGACGGAGGGGGTGGTCTGGGCCTCAAGGCAGAGCGGGGTTCCGGCCAGCATGGCAAATATGAGGATGGCGTGTCGGTTCAGAAAGGCAAGCATGGCTCTTGGGTCAGTTGGAGGGGGTGACTTGAAGAAAGGAGGTGACTCCCGTGCCAGTGGGGGCTTTGCGCACAAAAAAGACGGTGTGGGGAGGGATCAGAAAATCAGAAGGGAGGGTAGTCACTGTGGCACTATCCACCCAGCCGTCGGCCAAGGTTGGGTAAAACATCGCGTCGGGGGCCCGTTGAAAGCCGGAGACGCCGGGCCAGTAGGCAAAGAGTTCATCTCCCGCAGGGTTGAAGGCGCCCGGGCCGTAAAGAAGCCCGCCGGTCCAACCCAGGTCTTGGAAAGCAGTGGGGCGGGTGATAGGGAAGGAGAAATACGTGTCCTGGGCGGACGAAATGTCGGAGGAAAGAGGCACCGTGAGCGGGTGGTTTTCCTTGGTGCCCCCGAGGGTCAGGTAAGTGCCGCCGGGATGGTCCAGAAGGCTGCCCACACGCAGGACGACAAACCCGTCGGGGGGAATGATTCTGCCGTCCAGGAGGTGGCCCTGGGCATCCCGCCAGTGCGTGGTGGAATGAACAAAGTGGATCGGCCCCCACGCCGGATCGTTACCAGTGTCGCCAGGCAGGGTGTCCACCGCTGTGACCTGCGCCACCGGCCAAGCCTCATCCATCAGGGGCAAAGTGGAGGTGCCGGAGGCTTGAAGATCGGGAAACAGGACGGAGAGTGACGGGTAAGTGGTTAAGTCGCCAAAACCTCCACTCAATTCGTTGTATTGTCCAAAAAGGCTGGGGTCATAAAACGGGGCGCCGGTATTGGTGGGGAAACGTTTACCCTGTCCATGGAGGTGAAACAAGGTCGCCATGAGTGGCGCGCCGGGGTCCAGTCGGCACTGGGAGGAAAGGGCGTTTTCGCGTGGGAGAATAAAATCGAACCCCGTCGCTGGCAGCAACTCACCCAAGGTCCAGAAGGGGATGAGGGAAACCTCGTCCCCGGCCACGGCCAGGGCGGCCTGGTTGTCGCCATTGGTGTTGACGATGAGGGAGCCTTGGGTGCTGCCGGCCGCGACGTGATAGAAGCGGCCAGCCAGGGCTCCCGTGCGGAAACGCAGATAACAGGGGACGGTGGGAGCGGCGCAGCCAGGAAGGGTGAAGGTGGCGAAACTGCCGGACACCGTGGCATCATCGGAAAGGGCTCCCTGCCAGAGGGGAGTTTTGGCATAGGGGAGGGGGATGTAGTTGTCCGAATTTTCAGAAATGGGGACGTAACTGAAGCCGAAGGTTGGTTCTTCCGAGGCGGGGAGGGCTGCCACGGTGGCCAATCCCAAGGCGGCACTCATGAAACACCTCTGTGCCAGAGAGTTGAGGAAACCGCCAAAGCTGCGATCTGAGCGAAAGGCTTGCTTATGCCACGCGGGGGGGGGGCTTATCATGACGGCGTGATGGGTGGGGGAACCAGGAAGCGGCGTCAAGGGAGAATTAGTTGACGCCAAGCGGGTGGGCAGGCCGGGAAGCGGGGGGAGAGGAAACACGGTGCCCGAAGCACCTTTGGAAGGGCGCGTTTGTTTCTGGCCTGGTCGCTGGGCGCAAAAAAAGGGCCCGGTTTTGTAACCGGGCCCTTTCGGAAATCCTTGGCGGACAAAGGCTCAGGCCTTTTTGTCCTTCTTCTTGGGGTCGCCTTTGCCGTCCTTCTTTTTGTCGCCTTTGGCGATCTTGGGGATGTCGCCTTCCTTTTTCTCAAACTTGCTGACCTTGGCGGGGGTTCCCTTTTGGTCCTTGGCCTCGATGCTGATCTTGGCGAGTTCCTTGTTGAGGGCTTCCTCGGTGACTTCCTTGCCCTTCTTGGGGGTCACATAAAAGACGTTTTCGTTGGGGTCGTAAACGACGGCGTCCACGTTGATTTCGTGGCCGAGGGCGGTTTTGGCTTCGCCGGAGGTCTTGGCGTCGGTGACGCCTTCGACTCCGACCACGTAGTAAACTTTGGCGACGGCGGGATGCTCCTTGGCGGGAGCGTCGGGTTTGGGGGCCTGGTCAATGCCGAAGGTTTGGACCGGCAGGGCCGTGAGGGCGGTCGTGAGACCGGCGGCCACCAGGAGGGTGGAGAAAAGTTTGGCTTGGTTCATGGGAATGTTTGAGGACAAAGTGAGAAAACGCCCTTTCCCTTGCATAGTTTCCCGTCAGAACCTTTTTTCATTTTCGGTCAAGGATTGGCCGGGACCTGCCTGGCCTTGGAATTGGAACGCAGGGGGCGGGCGTTCCGGATTCTGGACGACGCCCACCGGGGCTCCTCCAGCGTGGTCGCGGCGGGGCTGTGCAACCCGGTGACGGGCCGGCGGCTGGCTCTGACCGTGGGGTGGGAGGAGGCTGTGGAGGCGGCCCAGAAGGCCTACCGGGGGAGCCCCCACTGGCGCTCCACGGGGCAGTTGCGGCTCCTGCCCGACGCCACGGGGGCGGCCCTGGTGGAGCGGCGGCGGGGTGAGCCTTCCCATGCCGGGTTTCTGGGAAACAGCCATCCGGCCGGCAGCTGGCCGGAGATGAACGACCCGCATGGTTCGGTGGAAATCCGGGACACACACGTGCTGAAGGTGAGGGAATGGCTGGCGGGTCACACCCGCCGGTGGGCCGAGTCCGGAATGCTTCAGACGGGGCGCTGGGACGAGGCTTCCGTCACGGCCCTGGCGGGAGCCCGTCCGGTGATCTGCTGCCGGGGTTGGCAGGCGGCGTCCTCTCCCTGGTGGGACTGGCTTCCCTTCGAGTCGGCCCGCGGGGACCTGCTCACGCTCCAGGCTCCGCCCGGGGTGGAGGAAAGCCGGTTTTTGAACGGGACCGCCTGGCTTCTGCCGGTGGGCGGGGGCATCTGGCGGGGCGGGGCGACGTATGCCTGGGACCGCCTGGAGGCCGGCCCCGATCCGGCCCAGCTTCCCTTGCTTCGGGGGCGTTTTCCCCGTCAAGACGCCGCCGGCTGGACGGTGCTGGCCCACGAAAGCGGGGTCAGGCCCATCGTGCGGGACCGCACCCCGGTGGTGGGAGCGCATCCTTCCCGGCCGAATCTCTTTGTCATCAATGGTTTGGGGTCGAAAGGGTCCCTCCTGGCCCCGTTGGCGGCGTCCCGTCTGGCCGCGCATCTGGCGGAGGGCGTCCCGTTGCCAGATGCATGGAGTCCGGGCCGTTTTGCGAGCCGGGATTAAAATCGGTTGAACGCGGGGAGGTTTTGGGTGTCATGCCTTTTTTTCCATCACACCATCCATGAAGCCCTTTACCCGCGCCGTTTTCGCCGGTGCCGTTTCACTCCTCGGTTTTCTTGCCGCCGCGCCCCTCCGCGCCGCCGACGAAAAACCCGCCGCCACCGCCTCCGCCGACCTGTGGACGACCGACTTTGAGGGCGGTCTGGCCCAGGCCAAAAAGGAGGGCAAACTCGCCCTTGTTGATTTCACCGGCTCGGACTGGTGCGGCTGGTGCATCCGCCTCGACGAGGAGGTCTTTTCCAAGAAGGAGTTCATCTCCGAGGCCCCGAAATCCTTTGTGTTCATCAAGTTGGACTACCCGCAGAAGAAGAAGCTGCCCGAGGCCGAGAAAAAGCGCAACGATGAGCTGGCCAAGAAATACGAGGTCCAGGGTTTTCCCACCATCCTGATGCTGGACGGCGACGGCAAGGTGGTAGGCAAGACCGGTTACAAGGAAGGCGGCCCCGTGAAGTATGTGCAGCACCTCGGCGAACTCGCCAAACGTCCCGTCCTGCTGGCCAAGGCGATGGAGGCCAAAGGGGCCGACCAGGCCCGCCTGCTGGGTGCCATCCTGGCGGAAATGTCCCCCGAGGAAGCCCTGGACGGTTATCCGAAGGAAGTGGATGCGATCATCGCCAATGACGCGGACAACGCCCTCGGCCTGAAGGCCAAGTATCAGGCCGCGAAAGCCAAGACGATCCTGGGCGAGAAGCTTCAGGACCTCTACACGAAGAAAAATTTTGACGGCATGCTGGCCGCCGTGGAGGAATATGTGGCAGCGGCCAAGCCCGAGGGCGAGGAACTGGCCCAGATGCTGATGCACAAGCTCCAGATCAACCTGCTTAAGGCCAACTTTGACCAGGCCCAGGCCCTGGTGCCGCAAATCGCCAAAGCCGCCCCCGGCAGCGTTTACGACAAAAAGGCCGGCCCGATGATCGAGGCCGCCAAGAAACGCGCCGAAGCCGCCAAGGCCAAGGCCGCCGACATCAAGGTCCCGGCCGGCGAATCCAAGTAAGCCGTCACGTTTGCGATTTCATCAAACCGGGGTCTCACCACCCCGGTTTTTTTGCGCCCGGCGGGGGGGCACCGCCCAGGCAGGGTCTGGGACTTTTCAGCGGCGGTTGACCGTATAGGTGAGCTTGCCGTCCTGAAAACGGGCGGCATTGGAGGAGGTCAGGGCGATGGGTTTGCCCCCGTCCTTGGCGGCAACGGGCAGAAACCACGTGTAGTCGGAGGTGCTCCAACTGACAAAGGACTGGACGATGTTGTTGTTGTCGGCCTGACGAACATTATCGGAAAACTGCTGGGTGGTGTGTGAGACCAGGACGTAGGATTTCCCTTTGGGCAGCCTGAGGGAAAAGCGCCCCTTGGAATCGGATTCGGTCCGGAAAGCGGGAAGGGGAAGTTTGCCGAAAAGGGCGTTGGTTTGATCTCGTGAATCCAGGCGGCGAGAAACTTCGACGTAGGTATCCTCGGCCTCCGAGGCCTTTCCCCGCTCCCGGGCCAAGTTATCGAAATCTTCCGGGGAGCTTCCCGGCTTGTTTAGTTTTTCAGCCAGCAGAGCCACCCGTTTTTCGGTTTCCTCCTGGGCAAGTTTTCGGGCCTCGACTTCCGTTTGCAGCAGCTTGAATTCGCCCACAACCTTGCGTGAAGCCTGGGCAAGCCAAGTCTCGAAAGCCTCCTTTTCGAAGACCAGAATCTCGGCGGCCCCCACCACCCTGGGACCGGTTTTGTCGTTCACAAAAACCTCTCCGGCGACCTCGAAGGTCGAGTCATCCGGGGCTTTGAGGCTGTCGCCACCCCTGTCCTTCAGGGTCGCGCGGACCTGGGCCAGTTCCGCGCGGGTCTGCTCAAGTTCCCGGCGCAGTTGGGCGCGGGGGCCGTTCTGGCAGCCGGTGGGGAGGAGGGCCAGGCCGGCAAGGACGGCGGAGAGGCAGGGGCCGGGTTTCATGTTGGGGTGGAACTTTTTAAGGATCGCAAGGGACGGCTTGGGACGGGCAACGCACCCTCTCAACGATAGAGTGGCGTGACCGGCTCGACCGTCACGGTGTTGTATTGGCGGATGGCGGTCTGCCACCAGAGGGCGAGCTCCTTGGAGTCGCTGGACCAGAGCTGCTGGTGGAGCCACTTGACGCTGTCATAGTCGTAGAGCAGGGCGGTCTTGTCCTTCCCGACAATGGCGGGGGGGCCTTCCTTGAGGAGTTTGGCGCGGGTTTCCTCGAAGAACTCCCGGGTTTCGGGCGGCGGGTTTTTGCGCTGGCGCAGGAGGCTGAGGTGAAGGGCGTTCACATAGGGATCCAGGAGCGCCATCATGAGGCCGTGGTCGCGGCGGTGGGACTCGGGCGGCTGGGGCCGGCGGTAGGCCTTTTCCAGGTTGGTGCCGAGCTGTTTCACGACCCAGGGGGGGCTGATTTCCTCGGGGGTGAGGAAGAAGCCCAGCTCGCGGGCCTTGCGCCCGAGGTTGGCGGAGCCGGAAATGATGTGGAACGGGATGCAGAGGAGCAGGCCGAGGAGGACGGGGCTGAGCCAGAGGAAGAGGGCGGGGGAGACGATGTAGGTCGAGACGCCCCAGACGACGCCGAAGGCGGTGGCGGTCCAGAAGTTGAGGATGGCCTCGCGCCAGTCCACCTCGTCCTCCGACTTGCGGTTCTGGGTGGCCCAGCGCACGCCCTGGCCGAGGATGGTCAGCACGACGAACCGGGCGTGGAAGATCATGAAGACCGGGGCGAGGAGGACGAAAAAAACCGTCTCGCCGAGGAAGCTCACGGTGAAGGCCCAGTGGCCGCCAAACTGCTGCACCTGCTTGAAATCAAAGAGGGTGCGGAAATAGACGATGATCTTGGGGATGAAGATGAGGCCGAGGGTGAGGAAGAGGACAAGCTTGGCCTTCACATGGAAGATGGCGGGGTATTCAAAATCGCCGGAGATGGCGTTGAGCGTGCCGACCATGAGGTAGAGGAACCAGAGGGCGGAGGCGGCGTAGCTCATGACCCCGTTGACGAGCATGAGGCGGTGGACGGCGGTCCAGCCCTTGGCCCAGAGGAGCCAGAAGTGCTGAAGGTTGCCCTGGCACCAGCGGCGGTCGCGTTTGAGGTGGTCCAGCAGGGTGGGGGGGCCTTCCTCGAAACTTCCCTCCAACTCGGGCACGAGGCAGACGTAGAAGCCGGCCTTGCGCATGAGGGCGGCCTTGACGAAATCGTGCGAGAGGATGCGTCCGCCGAAGGGCTCGCTGCCGGGCAGATCGGGCAGGGCGCAGAACTTCATGAAAGGCTCGATGCGGATGATGGCGTTGTGGCCCCAGTAATTGGATTCGCCCACCTGCCAGTAGTTGAGACCGGAGCAGAAGATGGGTCCGTAGAGGCGGCTGACGAACTGGAAGACGCGGGAGAAAAGGGACTCGCCGCCGATGAGGCGCGGGGCGGTCTGGAGGATGCCCACGGCGGGGTTGCCCTCCATCATGCGGACCATCTTGACGAGGGTCTCGCCGGACATGACGGAGTCGGCGTCAAACACCACCATGTAGCGGTAGCGGCTGCCCCAGCGGCGGCAGAAGTCGCTGATGTTTCCGGACTTGCGGTTGAGGGCTTTGCGGCGTTTGCGGTAGAAGATCTTGTTGAAGGCCCCGAGCTGGCGGCAGAGCTCCATCCAGGCCACCTCCTCCTCGACCCAGTTGGAGGTCTGGTCGGAGTCGGAGAGGATGAAGAAGTCGAAGTGCTGGAGCTGCCCGGTCTTTTCGAGATCGCGGAAGACGACGCGCAGGCCCTCGAAGACGCGCGTCACATCCTCGTTGTAAACGGGGATGCAGATCGCGGTGGTGGCCATGGGCGGCTGGTTGGGGTCGCCTTCCTTGGGGAGGTTGTGGAAGAGGCTGAGGGGGTTGCCCCGGCCCCGGGCCTCGACGTAGAGGCCGAGGGCGAAGATCGCCACGCCGCCGACGAGATGGTAGAAGAGGGGGACAAACAGCACCATCGAGAGGATGGTGAGGGAGTTCCACGTCCGCCCGTCGGAGGTGACGGCATCGCTGCGGAAGAGGACGTGGGCCATGAGGCCGGCACCGAGGATGGTGAGGCCGGCCACGCTGGCGAAGTAGGTGAGGCGGCGCCGGATGATGCGGGTGACCGACTCGGGGGTGAGGGGATGGCGGAAAATCATGGCGGGGATCAGCCTTGGGCGTGGGAGAACAGATGACCGAACCAGGTGATGAAGGGGACGTAGGCCTCGGTGGGGATGAGGACGCCGATGGTGGCGAGGGCGAAGAGGGAAAGCAGGATGGCGAGGCGGATGAAGGGGCGGCGGTCCAGAAATTCCCAGATGTTTTCGGCCGTGTCGGGGAGGAGTCCGAGGTCTATTTCCCGGGCCACCATGTGGGAAAGTTTGATGTCGGGGCCGGCCTTGATGGACCAGCTGCGCATGGCGCTTTCGAGCTCGGGATCGTGGACATCGGGAACGAGGAAATCGTCCGAGTGGCGGGTGGGGCCGTCGCTCAGCAGGAAGGCGACGCGGCCCACGGTGGTGCTGTAGGGGCGGGGCGCGCTGCCGGTCTCGATCAGGCGGGCGCTCAGCCAGGCGTCCACCTGGCGGTGGGCCTCCTCGATGGCCAGGCGCACGGGGGAGACGGCGGGCGTCTCGGCGTGGCGCTCGGCGGCGGAGCGGAGGATCTGGAGGTTGAGGTTGCTGAGGTGGATGCGGTTGCGGATGCGGAAGGCGCGCAGGTAGTCGTCCACGCGGGCGTAGGCCTCGCTCCATTCTTCGGAGGTGCCGGTCTTCGGCAGGAAGGCGGATTGGCGGTCAATCATGGCGGGAGGCGCGGAGCGCCGGTTGGGAAATTAAAAAGTAAAAATTAAAGATTAAAAATGGAGCGGAGTGTGCCTGCGGCCCATTTTTAAGGAGAATTTTCAGGGGGTCCAGAGGTAGGTCCAGGTTTCGCTGACCTGTTTGTCGTTCAGCAGGAGGTGGGCGCGGAGGTCAAGATCGCGGGGGCGTTTGCCCTCGGCCAGGGCGACGCTGAGGGTGAGCCTCCAGCCGCCGGTCTCGGGGTTGGCGCGGAGCCCCTGGTGCTTGAGGACGAGGCCGGGGCCGACCTCCACCTTGGCCACGGGGTTGGCTCCGGGCGGGTGGGGGAAGCGGGAGAACTCGACGACAAAGACCTCGTCGGTGGATTTGAAGGCCAGGCCGCGGCGGGTGTCCACCGCGCGGGAGAGGCGGGCCACGGGGGCTCCGGCGGCGGCGTCGCGGCCGTGCCATTCCAAGCGGTAGTTGAAATGCTGGGGGGCGAGGAGGGGCGGGGGCGCCTGGGGCTGCCAGAAGGCGACCACGTTGTCGGAGGTCTCGTCGCCGGTGGGGATCTCGATGAGGTTGATCCAGCCGTTGCCCCAGGAACCGCGGGGGAAGACGCTGACGGACGGGCGTTTGTGGTAGTTGGCCTCCAGATCGAGCTGTTCGGAGAAGCGGCGGTCGCGTTGGAACAGCCCGAATTCCCTGAGCTGCGGGGCCCAGAAGGTGGAGTGGCGGATTTCCTTGGAAAGGTCGAGGGGACGCCAGACGGGCGGCTGCCCCTCCTGGGCGAGGAGGAGGCCGTCGGAGTCGCGCACGGAGGGACGGTAGTCGTCAGGTTTGGGATGGGTGTTGGCCCCATACCAGAACATGCTGGAGAAGGGGGCGATGCCGATCAGGCCGGGGGCCTTGCGGAAGAAGAGGGTGGAGGTGACCTCGTTGACGGTGACGCGGCCGGCGGAGATGTTGAACTGGTAGGCGCCGCAGACGGAGGGGCCGTTGAGCAAACCGTAGATGGTGAGCGACTTGGCGTCGGGGGCGGGGCGTTCCAGCCAGAACTCCTCGAAGTCGGGAAACTCCTCGCCGGCCGGTTGGACCGTGTTCAGGGCCAGGGCCCGGGCGGAGAGGCCGTAAACCTGGGTCTTGGCCACGGCGCGGAAGTAGCTCGCGCCCTGGAAGACGATGAACTCGTCCTGGTATTCCGGGCTATTCAGCTTGGTGTGAAGGCGGAAGCCGCAGTAGCCGTCGGGCCGCTCGCCCTTGTATTTCGGGACGAGGGGGCCGTATTGGAAGAGTTCGTCGGAGAAGGGGAAGGGGCGGGCCTTGCCGTTGACGACCTCGTTGATCCGGATGGTCTTGGGGGTGTAGGGGCCGGGGTGGAAAAACTCCACCGAGAAGGGGGAGGAACCGCCGGCCCAGAGGGCGTGGGCCTTGTCGAAGCGGATGTCGCGGTGCTGGTCGTAGGTCAGCAGGCGGTAAAATTCCGGGGCGGTTTTGACGCCGCTGGCGTAGGGCCGGGCGGCCAGTTCGGAGGCGTGTTTCTCCAGCTGATGGAAAAACTCCGTCGGGACCGGGGCCGCGACCGGCGCCACCTCCGCCTCGGGCAGGGGAAGCGGTTCGGGCGACTCGCAGGACGCGAGAAGGAAAAGAAAGAGGACGGAGGCGAGCGGTGTTAAACGCATGAGGTTCAAATGAAACAAGGCGGACGGGATGGAAAGGAGGAAGCACGGGCGGGCGAGTGCAGAATTTGCGGTTGCCAGAAGGCGGCGCGGGTCAACGACTTCGCCCATGCCTGTTTTCAATCCCAAGCTCGAGTGGCTCCGCCAGAAAAGGTCGGGCCGGGCGCGCCCCAACCTCTATCTGGTGGGCTTCATGGGGACGGGCAAATCCACCATGGGCCGGGGGGCGGCCCTGGCGCTCGGCTTCGAGTTCATTGATTCCGACAAGGAGATCGAAAAGGCGCACGGACGGAGCATCAAGGACATCTTCGCCACGGACGGCGAGGCGGCGTTCCGGGCCATGGAGCGCGAGTTTGTCGAGAACGGCCATCCGGCCAACGGGTGTGTGGTGTCCACCGGAGGCGGCCTGGTCACCCCTCCCGGCATGGTGGAGCTGCTCAGGAGCAAGGGCGTGGTCATCGGCCTCTTTGCCTCCATCGAGACCATTTTGGAACGCACCGCCCGCAACGACAAGCGGCCCCTGCTGAACACCGACGACCGCGAGACCCGGGTCCGCGACCTGCTGGCCCTGCGCGAGCCCATCTACCGGAGCGCCGGGCCCTGCATCACCTCCGATCACCGCGACATCCGCGAGGTGGTGGCGCATGTGGTGCGGGTTTACAAACAGGAGGCGGACCGGTGGAAACCCCAGGCCGAGGGCGAGTCCCCGCCGGCGGGCGCCTAAAACCCAAAACGTCCGGCGAAGCCGTCCGGAGGCCGTTTCGGGACCCCGTCGTGGCCGACAAAGGCGTGCAGGGTGCGCCCCGTGCAGAGGAGTTTTTCCCCGCAGCGGACCTCGTAGCCGATCTCAATACGCGCTCCCTTGGCGGAGAGCGGGGTCGCGGTGATGTGGATGCTGTCGTCGAAACGGGCCGGGGCCAGGTAGCGGGCCGTCACCTCCAGGACGGGCAGGCGGTAACCGGCCGACTCCAGTTCGGGGTAGGGCAGGCCGGCGGCCTCCAGCATGCGGACGCGGGCGACCTCGAACCAGGTCAGGTAGTTCGCGTGGTAAACGACGCCCATCTGGTCGGTTTCGGCGTAGCGGACGCGGATTTCGGCGGTGTGGGAGACCATGCGAGGGAGTTGCCCGCCTCTGCTGCCCGGGGCAAGCGCGGCTTTTAACGGCTGTTTCGGGAGAAGAGTGGTTGTCTGGAGTGGCTGGGCGGCGAGGATGGTTTTCCCATGAGTCTTCCCATCACCAACACACCGTCCCAACTGCGTCACAAACCCCTGCTCAAGTGGGTTTCCAAAATGGTCGAGATGTGCCGGCCGGACCGGGTCCACTGGTGCGACGGTTCCCGCGAGGAGGCCGACCGCATGTTTGCCGAGATGGAGGCGGGCGGGACCTGTGTGCGCCTGAATCCCAAGAAACGCCCGAACAGTTTTCTTTTCCGCTCCGACCCCCGGGATGTGGCCCGCGTCGAGTCGCGGACCTTCATCTGTTCCCAGAGCAAGGATGATGCCGGACCGACCAACAACTGGGAGGACCCCGTCGCGATGCGCCGGAAACTCAAGGGCCTGTTCCAGGGCTGCATGGCGGGCCGCACCATGTATGTGATCCCCTTCAGCATGGGGCCGGTGGGCTCCGACATCGCCCAGATCGGTGTGCAGGTCACGGACTCCCCCTACGCGGCGGTCAACATGCGGGTCATGGCCCGGGTCGGTCCTGAAGTGCTTAAAGTCCTGGGGGAGAAGGGGTTCTTTGTGCCCTGCCTCCACAGCGTGGGGCAGCCCCTCGCCCCCGGCCAGAAGGACGTGCCGTGGCCCTGCAACCCGGAGAACACCCACATCGTCCACTTCCCCGAGGAACGCACGATTGTCAGTTTTGGCAGCGGCTACGGGGGAAACGCCCTCCTCGGCAAAAAGTGCTTCGCCCTGCGCATCGCCTCCGTCATGGCCCGCGACGAGGGCTGGCTGGCCGAGCACATGCTCATCCTCGGCGTGGAAAGCCCTGAGGGGGAGAAGACTTACGTCACCGCCGCCTTCCCCAGCGCCTGCGGCAAGACCAACTTCGCCATGCTCATCCCCCCGGCGGGCATGGCCGGCTGGAAGGTCACCACGGTGGGGGACGACATCGCCTGGCTGAAACCGAAACATGGCCGCCTCCATGCCATCAACCCTGAGAACGGCTTCTTCGGCGTGGCTCCCGGGACCTCCGCGCAGACCAACCCGAACGCCCTCGCGGCCTGCGCCTCCGACACCATCTTCACGAACGTCGCCCTCACGCCCGACGGCGACGTCTGGTGGGAAGGCCTCACCGCCACGCCGCCGGAAGGCCTGATTGACTGGACCGGCCAGGCCTGGACACCCGGCTGCGGCCGTCCCGCCGCGCATCCCAACTCGCGTTTCACCGCCCCGCTGGTCAACTGCCCGAGCCTCGATCCCGAGTGGAACAACCCCGAGGGCGTGCCGGTGAAGGCCGTCGTGTTCGGCGGGCGCCGCATGAGCGACATCCCGCTGGTCTTCCAATCCTTCAACTGGTCGCACGGCGTCTATCTGGGTGCCACCATGGGCAGCGAGCAGACCGCCGCGGCCGAGGGTAAGGTGGGCGCGATGCGCCGCGACCCGATGGCCATGCTGCCCTTCTGCGGCTACAACATGGGCGACTATTTCCGCCATTACCTCAAGGTCGGCAAACGCCTGGAGGAGGCTCCCCGGGTCTTCCACGTCAACTGGTTCCGCAAAAACGCCGACGGCAAGTTCCTCTGGCCCGGCTACGGTGAAAACATGCGCGTGCTGGCCTGGATCACGGAGCGCGCCAACGGCCAGGCGTCCGCCCGGGAAACCCCGATCGGCTGGATGCCCCGCTACGACGATCTCGACTGGACCGGCCTGGACTTCACGAAGGAACAGTGGGACCAGCTCACCGCCCTCGACCGTGGCCGCCTCAAGTCGCAGATCGTCTCGGCCGAGGAGCTTTTCCTCCTGCTCAGCGACCACCTTCCCAAGGAGATGCTCTTCGAGCGCGAACTCCTCGTGAGCCGTCTGTAAGCCGGTGTCGCCAGCCTGGCTTCCTGAAGTGTCGCCCCTCCTGGTTTTTTGAACGCCGAGAGATCAAATTGAGTGGTCCGCACTTTCCCCGAGGGGGTCTGTTGGGAAATTATGCCCGCCAACTGGCCGCCAAAAGAACCGACCAAAACGAGCCGGTTTGCCAAGTTCGGACTACTTTTCCCAGAACTCCTCAAACCCTGGGCGAACACGTCCATGTGAAGCGGAAGGAGTTGGGCCTAAACCAGCCGCAAACCGCGCAAATACTGGGGGGGGGACACAGGCGGCGGTGCGTGATTGGGAGGCAAAAATCCGCTGCCAAGAAAAAATCTTGGCAGGGCGAACAGGCGGAGCGATGCTCAGGCATCTAAAAAATCCAACATGAATCGCCCTTCCCCCTCCGATTCCGATCCCCCGTGCCACCCCACCCCGCAAAAGCAAATTCCTATCAGATGTTTGCTGCTGCTGATCGCAACCGTTGCTCTTTTGACTCTGACTGGAAAACATGGCGCGGCTGTCGGTGGATGGTTCCTCGGGAATACGACTCCCGCCGCGCCGCCAGTCCGGGCCCGCCCCTCGCCAGCGCAGACGAACGCCTTTCCCTCCTTGCCCGAAGCAGCTCCGCCAGGCGCTCTGCTGACGGAGGAAGCCGCGGCCCAGCTCCCGGCCTCGGCCACGCCAGAAATCCGCACTTTCTCCTCGGAGCCCTCCCTCTCGGTTGCCCCGGTGGTCCCAAAAGCTTACGTGAAGAGGACGCGTCCGACGCAATTGAACGTTGCCGCCTTGCCCGATCGGGCGGCGAGTCCCGGGCGAACGGATCGTCTGGCGCTCTTCGCCGATACCGCTCCGACCGTTCGGTGGGAGAAATTATCCGACCACGGCTCCAGAAACTATGCCTGGTTTGGCAGCCTGGTGGAGGACCGCATCAGCGCGGTCACGCTGACCCGCGTGGGAGATTATACGATCCTGGACGTCCGCTCGCCGAAGTTCGGCGACTACGAAGTGCATGGGCAGGATGGTAAGGTCGCGGAGGTGCGGGAATTCGATTCGAATAAGATCAACAAAGGCTGCAAAGAGAGTGTCCTGACTGCCGGCTTTGGGACGAACTCAAACGGGGAGGTGTCCTTTGAAGTCGCTTCCAACTCGACTGCTGCTGCGGCCTTCACAGGCGACCCAAAAACCATTGATGTGCTGGTCGTTTACACCACGAAAGCCATGACGGATGCCGGTGGCCGTTCGGCCATTGTGGCGAGAGCGCAGTCCGGGGTGAACGGGTTGAATGGCGCCTTCGGTCACAGCCTGATCGTCCATGAGGTGCGTCTCGTGCAGACGCGCGAAACCACTCACACCGCATCCAGCAGTCTGCCCACCGAGTTGAACTGGGTGGCCGGCAATTCCACCATTGCCTCGATTCGCAGTGAGGTGAGCGCGGATCTCGTCGGCTTCATGAGCGACAAGGATAGCGGCGGAGTCGGTGGAATCGCCCAATTGCCGGGCGCGTTCAGTGCCGTTTATTCCGATTTATTCGGCGGAGTATGGCCGCATGAGGCGGGTCACAACTTCGGGTGCCAGCATAACTCGCCCGGAATCTATCCCTACGCCTCCGGCCATTATTGGACGGACAGTTCCGATGGAGTGCAACGCGGATCAATCATGTCTTACATCGGCTCCCGCATCCCCTATTTTTCAAATCCGGATAAGGAATTTTCCGGTGAGCCCACCGGCACTTCCACCCGCAACAACGCCCTGTGCGTTAACAACCGGGGCGACGACACCGCGGCCTTCAAATCGGGATCGAAGGTCATCGTGGAGCCGAACTGCACAGTCACTTCGAGCAAGACCAATCCGAACGTGGGAGTTGATTTCACCGTCAGTATCAAGACCACGAATGGCGGTCCCTCCCCCGCGACGGCCACCAAGCTCGCGGTCACCCTGCCCAGCCGCCTGACCCTCGTCTCGCACAACGGCGGCGCGGGCTTCGACACCACCACGAACATCTGGAGTGTGCCGTCGCTGGCCGATAACGCCTCAGCCACACTCGTGCTCACCTTGCGCCCGAACGCCAACTCTCTCGGGGTCAGCCAGACGGTGGGTGCGTCCGTCAGTTCCGTCGGTTCCGGGGTGGTTGATTTCGACATCTACAACAACAGCGGCTCCGCCTCGGTCGTGCCGGTGCCGGTCCCCGTTTCCGGGCTGGTGTTGCACTATCCACTTGATGAGACCAGCGGGAAAACCGCCACCGACTCGTCGGATCATGATGCTTTGTTTCAAAACGCCACCACCACCTATGCCGCTCCGCTGTGGCAGCCCACGGGCGGGATGATCGGCGGCGCGCTGAAATTCACTCACAGTGCCCAGGCGGACGTGGCGCAGGCCTTTAGTTACAACGCGGCCACGCCGATCGTGACCGCCTATCCCTATACGATGGCCCTGTGGCTGCGGGCCACGCCGGGCACTTGGTATCAGGTTTGCGCGATGCTCGGTGATGCCACCCTGGGCAGCAGTTACTCGGAGATTTCCATGAACAACTCCCGCGCCCAGGCGATGGTCCGCAATACGTCCAACAGCGGAGTCTCGGCCGTCTCGCCCACATCGTTGGCGGTCGCCGACGATGCCTGGCATCATGTCGCCGCGGTGTTCACCTCCTCCACCCTGCGCACCCTCTATGTGGACGGTGTCGCGGTGGCCACGAATACCGCCAGCGTCCCGTTCGTCGCCAACGCGAAGCGCTTTTCCATCGGGGCGTTGATGCGTGATAATCCGACTCAATCCTTTCCGGGATATCTCGATGACATAGGCCTCTGGAACACGGCCCTGACCAAAGAGCACATCGCGATCATTCATGCGCTCGGACGTTATTCAAGAGTCGGCCTGGACGATTCGGCGATTGCCACTTTGGCGGAGGGGGGACTCGCCCCGGGAACAACCGCGACCGCAGGCGGCTTGGTCTGGGAGCCCACCACCGGTTTGACTGGCACCGTAGGCACGACCGGCTTGCAAGGGGGCCAGCCCTATCTGGTGCTCAACACCAACGGCGGAGGTTTGATCGGGAGTCCGCCGGACGGGGGGGAAGGGGTGAATTCCTGGTTTGACCAGAACAGCACCACCGCTGGCTTCGGCGTGACCAAGGGGAGCAGTTACGATTGGACGGCCGGCAGTGTTTGGGGGGCCAACAACGCCGGGACTGGGGCGCTCATCGCCTGGCCCGGCGGCAGCAACGCGGCCTTTTTTGCCGGGGCGGGTGACGGCACGAGCTACACGGTGCGACTGGGGGCGACCGGGGCCACGAACGTCGTGCTGCAGAATTTCTTTCTGAACTCGGATGGCGCGGCCACGGCCGTGGCGAACGGCTCGGGGAATGTGACCATCGGCAACATCGCCGACACAGGAGCGCTGCAGCTGAATGCTGGCAACTCCTTCGGCTCCGCGTCCGGCACGCTGACGATCAACAACCCCGTCAACCTAGGGCCAAACCGCAACGCGAACTTCCGTGGCGGGGCTGTCACGATCAACGGGGTGGTCTCGGGGACGGGCACCTCCGGGGTGGTTCTGGAGAGTGGAGGTGGTTTTATCGGCGCGCTGGCGGCTGGCACCTTGACTTTGGCGAACCCTGACAACACCTACACAGGAGCCAACACGATCAATGCCGACTATGTTCTCTCCGTGCCCAAGCTGGCCGACGGAGGTCTGAGCAGCAGCATCGGCGCGTCTTCCAACGCGGCCGCCAACTTGGTGCTCAATGGCGGGACTCTTCGCTACACCGGGGCGACAGCCGCCACGAACCGGAATTTCACCCTCGCACCGAATAGCTCCAGTGAGATCGCCGTGAGCGCCGCAGGCACGGTTCTTACGATCTCGGGGGCGAGCGCTGTCACGAGCGGAACTCTCTCCAAAACCGGCGCAGGCACGCTCGCGCTCTCCGGCGCGAATCTCCACGACGGCCTCACGATCATTAGCGAAGGCACTCTGAGCGTCGGCGCGAGCGCCCATCTGGGCGATGGTAACGAGCTGCTGCTCGACGGCGGAGTCTTGCAAGTTACCGGCACGACGCTGACATCGTTTGCCGGCCACGAAACGACTTTTACCACGGATAAAAGCGTCAGTCTGGATATCGCGAACGCGGCCAATATCTTCACGATTGGTCAGGCGCTGGACCAGGGGAACGGCGGATTGAACAAATCCGGCGCCGGCACGCTGACGCTCTCCGGCGTGAACACCTATACGGGGCCGACGATGGTCAGCGCCGGCGTGCTTTCGGTCGCCAGCGCCGAAGGATTGGGCTCCACATCTTTCGTCACCGTGGCCGGCCCGGCCCGGCTGAATTTCAGCCAGCCCAGCGTGCAGGGACCGGCGGATCCCACCGTCTTCAAGACACCTATCATCCTGACGGACAGCACCCTCCGCTTCAATGCGCCCGGTAACCGGTCCAATTACACGATTTCCGGCCTGATCACCCTCAAGGGAACAGGTCTGAGTTCAATTGCCTCGTTCAATGCGGGAACCAACTACATCAACTTGACGGGTGGCATCACTGGCACGGGTGGCCTGGAGATTCAGGCAGGTGGCGCCAACGCCGGTCATGCGCATGTGTTCTCACTTAGTGGAACACTCGACTATGCCGGTGCGACCCAGTTTGAAACGAATGCGGCCAAAGGCCGGGTGGTGCTCGGCTCCACTTCACTCCCATCCGGCACCGTGCTTTCGTTGGGAGCACAGGTCAATGTTGGCACGAACCTGATGCAATTCGACCTGAACGGCAACAACCAGACTTTGGCGGGCCTGCAGACCTTTGTCTATAACGGGGGTGGCACCGGCATAAACCAGGTGATCAACAGCAGCGTCACAGCGGCTTCCTTGACGATCAACAACTCAACCGACTACACCTTCAGCGGTAATCTCGGCGCAAACGGGCAAACGCCCATCGCAGGCGCCGCCGGCACGGGGAACAATTTCGGCTTAATCAAGGCCGGGACGGGCATGCTCACCCTGACTGGAATCAACACCTACACCGGCGACACGACTGTCAACGCCGGCGTCCTGGCCGTCACTGGCTCCTCCATCGCCGATACCAACAAGCTCGTTATCACTAGTGGCAAGGTCCAGCCTACCGGCACGGAAATCGTGAATACCTTGTTTTTCGGTGCGGCCCAGCAAGCCTCCGGCACTTGGGGAGCTTCAGGCTCGGGTGCCGCCAATAGCGACGACGTCCATTTCTCCGGCTCCGGTTTAGTCAACGTCATGGCAGGTCCGCCAACGAACTTCGGTTCATGGGCGGCTGGATTCGGGCTGGCGGTGCAAGATCAAGGTCCGAATGACGACCCGGATGGAGACGGTTTGAACAACCTTCTCGAATATGTCCTCAGCAGCAACCCAGCAGCGAATGACGCTACAGCAATTGCTCCCCGCGTAACGTTGAGCGGCTCCAACGTCATCTTTACCTTTAGGCGCAGCCACACGTCAGAAAGCGACACAACGCTTTCAGTCGAGTTCGGCAGCGACATGGTTCACTGGGGCAGTTATTCGATCGGCCCCTTCCCAGGGGTGCCTCCCGTTTCCATTCAAAAAGACACTCCTGACAGTTCCAGCGATACGGTAACCGTGACCATTCCCACCGGCGGTTCGTCCAACTTCTTTTCCAGACTCAAAGCGGTAAAGTGATTTCATATCCGGGATGTCAGCCGCCAGCGGACGCTGCTTCAGGCGATCAGCCCCCCTCACTCCCCGATTCCGATCCTCCGTCCAACCCCACGCAGAAAAAGCAAATTCCTATCAGATTTGAAGGATCGGATGCGGAAGATGATGTGGCAGAGGGCGGACTTTTGCGGAGTGGAGGTGCTGACGTATGCAGTCATCGGCAATCACGTTCACATGGTGGTGCGGGTGCCGGTGAAGGATTCGATTGAGGCTGCGAATGGCGTTGCTGGTGCGGCGGGGATTCCTGCCATATTCCAGTTCCCTCGTCTCGACTTCGCACGGAGCCCGGGCGGACCATTTTCAAGACCGAGGCCTGATTCGGGCTAATTTACCTTTGTCCACATTTTTGGCTTGGCTTGGGCGTGGCTTAGTCTTTTCTCGCCGTTCCTTTGGTGGGATATCCAAGTGGCTAAAGGACGCTGACTGTAAATCAGTTACGCTATGCGTTTCGCTGGTTCGAATCCGGCTCCCACCACCAGTTTTAAAAATCTCCAGGCGCTCCGGTTGCCTGGGGATTTTTTCGTTTGGAAGGGAAACTCCGGTCGGTCCGCGCATCCGTTCTACCAGCTTGCCATTCCCCGAGCTCCGCGCCTTTTCCACCTTTCGTCCGCTTCATCCATGCCTTCCGTCTCCCCCCTGCTCGTGGCCCCGCTGCTGCTTCTGGTCTCCAACGTGTTCATGAACTACGCCTGGTATGGGCATCTCAAGACACTTGGTTCCAAACCCTGGTGGATCGCGGTTTTGGTCAGCTGGGGCGTGGCCTTTTTTGAATATGTCGTGATGGTGCCGGCCAACCGTATCGGCAGCGGGGCGGGTTACAGCCTGGGTGAGCTCAAACTGATGCAGGAGGTGATCACGCTCGTGGTGTTTGCCGGCATGTCGGTCTCCCTGTGGGATGAACGCATGAAACTGGACCACCTGTGGGCCGCCCTGTGTCTGGTCGGGGCGGTTTATTTTGTCTTCCGGTCCCGCCTCTGAGACGGGCCTTATTCCTCGCCGTCGTCGCCGATGGCCTCGACCGGGCAGCCTTCCAGGGCCTCCATGCAGAGATCAATCTCTTCCTGGGTGGAGGGCTGCTTGAACACGAAGGAGTATCCGCCGTCGTCGTTGCGGGTGAAGAAG
>JANOBW010000174.1:0-2403 GCA_031411855.1 Opitutia bacterium | reverse complement strand
CAGGTCCGGAGGGCCGTCGGAGATTAGCCGGTGGCGCGAGCCACCGGATTTTGGCCGGAAATCCGCGCCGCCCCGGCAGGGGGCGTGGGAAGTGACGGAGGGGCGGTCCCGCCGTCGCGCGTTTCCGACGCCCCTGCCGGGCATACGCGTCAACTTAAGCCGCAGCTTCCCACTGGTCATGGAAATTGAGGCGTTTGCGCTTTTCGTAGCAGCAATATTTGACCAGCAATTTCTCCGTCTGTAGCAGCTCTGCCGGGCATCTGGCGACGGCTTCCGCTTGGCTGGCTGTGAGGGCTGAAAATCTGAGGAGTTGGGGGATTTTCTCCGGGTGCAGTTCAAGGTAGCGCATGAATTTCAGCAGACTCAACTCGCGCGCAACCCTTCGCTTGATCTCGAACTGGCAGGGCCTGTAAAGCATGTCTGTGCAGGCCACCACCAGCATGAGCCGGACCATCAGCAGGATCCGCAGTTGGATTTCGCTCAGGCGGTGCACTCTGGCAAAGGCGAGATGGCTCTTCCATGACTTGAAAATGATTTCAATCCTCCACCGCAGGGCATAAATGGATCTGACATCTTCCAAGACGCACGGCCACAAGGCACTGGTCACTATGTAAACGGACCAGCTCATCAGTGCGAGCACGGTGGCGGATGGGTTGTGCCCTTTGGTTTCCTTCCTGGCCCGCATCCGCTTGAGATTGGCGGCGGCTTCGTCGATGGGACCGCCCACCACCCTGACCCGGGTGCGTTCCGGATTGTTGAGGAGCATGATCTGGTCGATACTGCCGTGTTTTTTGAGGTGGGCGAGGAGATCAAAAGGGAGGTTCGAATTGGGGTCGAGGTAGGTGAAGTTGGTCATGTGGCGGTAAATGCAATCGGCCCCGGCCAGCCGGTGCCGTTCGATTTCTGCGGCCGTGAGATAGCCCCTGTCTCGCAGCACCAAATCCCTCTTTTGCAGTTCCAGATCAGGAGCGGCGGCAAGATCGTTTTTGCAGTACGGGTCTATCGAAAAGTAAATAAAGCGCCTGGCGACAAGATCATAGGCGGTTTGAATCCGGCAGTGGCAGGATTGCGTGGTCGCATTGGCTGTGCCGGAGAAGACCGGGAAAAGCCGGTCGGGGAGCTTCAGCAGGGTGCTGTCCGCCACGATCACCCGGGTGAAACCACGAAAGCAGTCTGGAGGCGGCTGGGAGTTGTTTTGGAAAATGTGTCGAGTCAGGAACTCGGCGAAAATGGCCTGAATGAAGGCCAGGGCGGCTGGCTGGCACCTCTTGGCAACCGCCTGGCGGGAGGGTGCGGAGTCGCCCGCCGCCTCTATTTGTGCGGCCAGGTCGTTGAAGCTGGGAGATGTCGTGATCGCCGAGTCGAGGAATGACTGAAAAAAAGCTCGGGGCGAGATTTTTCGAGGAGCCCTTCGCATGAAGCCGGACTCGAGGGCGAAGGCGATCAGGGAGTCGTTGCTGAAGGAGGCCAGACCGATGGTCAGAGGCAGGGGTGATGAAAAGAGTGGACAGGACATGCATTCAATGAATAGTATATATACTATTAAAAATCAACCAAACTTAACAAAAATGGGGCACAAAGTTAAAATCCAGCGGGTGGAACGGGGAAAAACGAAATCTTTCTACGTAAACTTCCCAGCAGCGTTGGCGGAGGCGGCACAGATCGAAAAAGGGGAGGAACTGGAGTGGCTGGTTGAGGACAAGAACACGTTTTTGCTCCGCCGGGTTAAGCCTGCAAAGTCAGCCCGCAGGGCAAAGGAGCCTTAAGTTGACGCGTATGCCTGCCGGGGCTTGCGGCTGCGGGTGCGGTGAACCGGTGGCTCGCGCCACCGGCTAACCTCCGGCGGCCCTCCGGGCCTTCAGACAAGGGACCGCGCCGCTAAAGGCGGCGGCCTCGGGGAAGCCAAAGGGAAGGCCAACGCCTCCCCCGGCTTCTTGCGTCAAGGCAGAGGGTGCCGCTTCGCGGGCCCGGGGGACACAGACAGGAATGTCCGTGTCACGCTGGGGCGGCGGTGCGGGGCAAAGGTACCACAGACATTCCTGTCTGTGTGCCTTGACGCCGGAGGCGCTGATTTTATTTCGAGGCACGCGGGACGCGCGGGGGGGCGGCTGGTGATGCTCGCGCGGCGGGTGCGGTACGGGGCGCGGACAGGGGGCGCGGACTCGACGTTGGAAAGTCGAGCTGCGCGGGGCGGTGGCGGCCGGATGGGGATTTGGGGCGCCACCGGCGTGCGGAGGTTTGCCACGGGGTGGGTTGTTGTCTCCGTTCATGGGCTCCGCAGGTCCGGAGGGCCGTCGGAGATTAGCCGGTGGCGCGAGCCACCGGATTTTGGCCGGAAATCCGCGCCGCCCCGGCAGGGGGCGTGGGAAGTGACGGAGGGGCGGTCCCGCCGTCGCGCGTTTC
>JANOBW010000173.1:0-5952 GCA_031411855.1 Opitutia bacterium | reverse complement strand
CGGGGACGGTCGCCGCCGCCGAAGCCGCCGGAGCGAGGACGGTCGCCGCCGCCGCCAAAGCCGCCGGAGCGGGGACGATCGCCGCCGCCGCCGAAGCCGCCGGAGCGGGGAGCGCCTTCAGGGCGATCTTCGCGGGGACGGGCGATGTTAACTTGAAGGGGACGACCGCCGAAGTCTTGGGCGTTGAAACGCGCAGCAGCCTCGTTGGCAGCTTCGGTAGTTTCCATAACGACGAAGGCAAAGCCGCGGGAGCGGCCAGTGTCGCGGAAGACCATGACTTCAGCGCTGACAACGGTGCCGGCTTGTGAGAAGAGGGACTGCAATTCTTCGTTCGTGGCGGACCATGGCAGGTTGCCTACGTAGAGTTTGTTTTCCATGTGAGATGTGGTGTGTTGTAATAAGGCGATACGGATCCATCAGGGTGACTCGACCATCGAGCCAACATGGATCCATCCTTGAGCAATCACCCACTGAAAAATCCAACTAACTGACCTACTGGAGCTAAGTATTACCTTAGGCCGCTCAGAATTGACCGATTTTACTTTGAAGCAAGCTTTTTTTTTAAGGTTTTAATTACTTGTCATTTTACTGAACCAAAGGCTTCTCTTTCAGTCCTCGTTTGTCTTCACCCTATTTTTAACCACGTTCAATTTTCTATGTCACAAGTAACTGTCGGAGTCATCGGTCTGGGCATGATGGGTAACACCCACCTCGACGCCTACGCCAAAAACCCGCACGCCAAGGTCATCGCCGTGGCGGACGCCAATCCCGACCTCCTCCATGGGCGCACCTCGGCCAAGGGCAACTTGGACGGTCTGGCCCAGAACTCCTTCGATCTTTCCACGGTTAAGAAATACTCCGAAGGGCTGGATCTGATCAATGATCCCGAGATCCAAGCCGTTGATATCTGCCTGCCGACCTTCCTGCACAAGAAATACGCCCTGGCCGCCCTGGCCGCCGGCAAACATCTGCTGTTGGAAAAGCCTGTGGCCCGCACCTACGCCGACTCCGTGGAAATTGTGGAGGCCGCGAAAAAGTCCGGCAAAATTGCCATGCCGGCCATGTGCATGCGGTTCTGGCCGGGTTGGAACTGGCTCAAGCAGGCGGTGGACTCGAAGGTCTATGGCGGGGTGCTTTCCGCCACATTTAAGCGGATTGGGGCGCAACCCGGCGGCCGTTTCTACCAAAACGGAGCCCTGTGCGGCGGGGCCCACCTGGACATCCACATCCACGACACCGACTTCGTCACCTTCCTGTTTGGCATGCCCAAGGCCGTGACCTCCTTTGGCTACTCGCGTCTGTCCGGCGAGATTGACCACACCGTGTCCCAGTTTCATTACCACCATGTCCCCGTGGTCATCGCCGAGGGCGGCTGGTGGAAACCCATGGGCCAACCCTTTCAGATGCAGTATGTGGTGAACTTTGAGAAGGCCACCGCCATGTTCGACATCTCGGCCAAGGACCCGCTGGTGGTTTATCAGGAAGGAAAGGAGCCGGAGGTCGTCAAACTCTCCGGTAAACTCGGATACGACAACGAGATAGACTACTTCATCTCCTGTGTGCGCGATGGCAAACAGCCCACCGTGGTGAACCTCCAGCACGGGGCCGACACGGCCCGCCTGATCGAGGCCGAGGACCGTTCGATCGCCAGCCGCTCGACGGTGTGGCTCTGAGGTCCTTCACATCGCTTCCCCTCACGGTCACTCCATTTTGTGTCCACGAATTACACCAATTTTCACGCATTCAAACGAGATTAAGTCATCCAAGTTTTTTTCGTCTTTTGAGTGAAAGTCTTCGTGAATTTCCTTTGGAACTGACTATGGCTGATTGAAATGTCACTGATTCGTGTCAATTGGTGAGACTCGTGGGCAAAAATTGCCTTTGTGTTTCCCTCAACCTTCATTCTTTCTTCCATCCATGATTTCACAAACCCTTGACCAAGTAGGACTTTGCTCCTGGTCCGGCCATCCCAAGTCCCCGCAGGAACTCGTCGCCCGCCTCAAGGCCGTCGGCCTGACGAAGATCCAGCTCGCGCTTGATCCGCTCATCCGCGACGCCGCCTGGGCCAACACCCGCCAGATCCTCAAGGAAGGCGGCATCCAGGTCGTTTCCGGCATGATTGAAACCCTTCGTGAGGACTATGCCAGCCCGGCCCGAATCCGTGAGACCGGCGGGGTCGGCCCGGACGAAGCCTTTCGTGAGACCCTCGCCCGAGTGCCGCGCTACGTTGAGCTGCTCAACGAGTTCGGACTCCGCCGGGTCAGTTTCCACGCCGGGTTCATCCCCCATGACGCCAACGATCCCCAGCGCGCGGTCATCCTGCGCCGCCTCGGACAGATCGCGGATGCCTTCGACAAGGCGGGCAAACTTCTCATGCTGGAAACCGGCCAGGAAACGGCGGAAACGCTGGTGGAGACCCTCCACGACCTGGCCCGCCTCAACCTGCGCGTAAACTTCGACCCGGGCAACATGCTGCTCTACTCCATGGGCGATCCCCTCAAGGCGCTGGACGACCTCTACCCTTACATTGAGCAGATCCACATCAAGGACGCGGTCGCTTCCGGCAACCCTGAGGTCTGGGGTGTGGAAAAACCCGCCGGCGAGGGGCAGGTGAACTGGGCCGAGTTTTTCAAGTTTCTCTCCGCCAACGATTACGGCGGGGACCTCATCATCGAGCGCGAGGTCGGCCAGGATTTCGACGGCGAGATCAAACGCGCCAAGGCCTACCTCGCCTCCGTCCTGGAATAAAGCCGGCTGTCTACGATTCCAGCCTAGCTCTTGGCACAAGACGGGGGCAGCTCCCTTCCGGGCGCAAAAAAGCCGGCGGAGGGCCGCCGGCCGGAAGGTGAGGGTGGGGGGACCGTTCAGGCCTTCACCCGCTCAAGTTTGATCGGGTAGGTCTTCTTGGAATTCCACTGCGCCACGTAGATGCTTTGCTGGTCGTCAATCATGATGCCGTGGGGGTGGATGAACAGTTTGCTGTCGGCCTTGAGGGCCTGGAGTTTGCCGTCCGTGTATTGGGGGGCGGGCGCGGCCAGGTTGGAGAGAAGTTTGCGGTCCGGGCCGAGGACGCTGAGGAAGCCGTTGAGGTAGGGGACGACGGTGTGGTCGCCGAAGGGGACGATGAAGTTGGGTTGTCCGCCAGGGAGGTCCAGGATGTCAACCAGCTCGCCGCCCAGCGTGAAGCGCTTGATTTTGCCTTCGACGCGGGAGGTGACCCAGAGGAGGTTTTTCGAGTCGCGGGTGTCCACCCAGCAGCCGTGGGCGCATTTCAGTTCGGCCCCGCCGGGCTGGTTGCCGCCGAAGGAGTTGACGTATTCGCCCTTGGCGTCGTAGCGGTGGCACCAGTTCAGACCGTAGCCGTCCACGAGGATGAACCCGCCGTCCGGGGCGAGGGCCACGTGGGTGGGTTTGAACTGTTCGGCCTTCTGGTATTTGCCACTCTTTTCGGGGTAGTCCCAGGTGCGGAGGATTTTTCCGTCGAGGGTGGTTTTGAAAAACTGGTGGCGGTTCGGGTCGGTGATGTAAAAGAACTCCTCGCCTTTCTCGACCAGGAGGGTGAAGCCGTGGGCTCCGGGGAATTCGGTGCCCCATTTGCCGAGGAGTTTGCCGGCGCGGTCGTAGATGATGACGTTGTTTTTGGTGTTGGTGTTCAGCAGGAACACCCGGCCGTCCTTGGTCTGGATCATGCCATGGCAGTCGTTCACCGGGGTTTCGGCGTTCAGCACCCCCCAGCCGGGGACCACACGCCAGCGGTGGGCTCCCTGGCCGACCACCTCGGGGGCGGCGTCGGGGGCATTCTGGGCCCGGAGGCCGGTGACACTGAGGCCGGCAAGCGCGGCGGAGAGGGAAAGGAGAAATTCGCGTCGGTTAGGGTTGGTCATGACAGGTTGAATGACAACATCGGCGTTGTTTGGTTCAAGCGGGAAAACCACAAAAGGTTCGCCCGCCCGCCTCACCGGGAAAACCGGTAAAGGGTGAGCATGGTGGGGCCGGGGATGGGGCCTTCGGGCTGGCGGTCGCGGTAGGCGCCGCGGGACTCCCAGCGGAGAGCCCAGGACTTGTCGGAGGGGCCGGGCTCGTCGTCCCGTTTCCAGCGCACGGCCATGTCCGGAAACTCGTGGGTGGGTTTGCCCAGGCCGGAGGGAATTTCGCGGGGCAGGGAGATTTTTTCCTTCACCGCCAGGGTGGCGGGATCAAGCAGCCAGGTGCCGCCCCCCTCCTTGAGGTGGCTCCAGCTTTGTGTCAGCCGGCCGTCGGCCTGGAGCCGCACCGGCTGGGAGCGGATTTCGGTGACAATGGTGCCGCCGCCCTCGGGGGCCCAGCGGTAGTTCCAGTTGCTGACCGGGCGGGATTTCCACGCCTTGTCCTCGAAACGGGCCAGGTAGATCTGGCTGTTTCCGGCCGCGTCATGTTTGTGGTAGTTGATGACGGGCCGTTTTTCGGCGTCAAAGCCGACGGAGAAGCCCACGTTGATGAGCCCCAGGCGGGGGCCGACCGGATCCACCACGACGTCGGGGTTGTCGGGGGTGAGCGGGAGCGCCAGGGGTTTTCCGCCCATGGTTTCCCAGTTTTTGAAGTCATGGCTGCGGGCGTGGGAAAGGGTGTGGTTGGAGGAGCAGTCGGGGGTGTCCCGCCACATCCAGACGAGGTGGAACCAGCCGTCGGGGCCCTGGCGGATCTCATCGGGATAGGCGCTCATGCTCTGCGCCTTGCCGTCAAAAAGCGGCGTTTCCATGTGGCGGGTCCAGGCCTGGGTTTTCTCGTCGTAGCGGTTGATCAGGCTGATCCCGTCCCCGCTCATCCCGTCGCGATAGAGGAAGAGCAGGGTGCCGTCGGCCAGGTGGTAAAACAGCGGGTAGGTGGTCCGTTTCTCGCCCTGGCCGACCATCTGGGGCACACGTTTCAAGGTGCTGACATCGAAGGGTTTCTCGGAACGGAAATACACGAGCGGGACGACGTGCATGTTGCCGCAGACATGGAGGTGCCCGGCGCGGTCGAGGGCGAGGGTCACGTAGTTGTGGGAATCCCAGCCCAGCACGGAGTCGAGCTTCTGGATGGTCCAGGCCTTGTCGCCGATCCTGCGGCCGGCCACCGTCATGCGCCGTTCGGCGTCGTAATAGGCGGCAAACTGCCGGTCGGCGGTGGTGAGCAGGTCGAAACCCACGGAATGGCCGGACCAGACCGGTTCGATGTCGCTGGCTTCCAACACTTTCGGTTCGGCCGCCACCGCCGCCTGGGGCGGGATGAATCCGAACAGTCCGAGGACGGAGGCGGCCAGCAGCCGCCGGGGGGAAGGGAAAGGCATGAACCGCACGACCGACCGGGCGGGGAAGCGTTCCCTCCGGGTTTCTTACATAACCGGCCCGCTTTCCGGCCATAAGCTGGTTTGGGCTCGCGCGGGCCGGGAGTCCGGGAAGGTTGTCCCCCTCACTTTCCGACCGTGCCATGAGTCCCCGCGCGAAAAAACTTCTCACCCGTTTCCTGACCGTCTCCCTCGTCACCGTCTGCTCCGTCTGGCTGGCGGGTGTGGCCTTTCTCTGGACCATGCAGGAGGACATCCTCTTCCATCCAGAGCCGGTCTCGCCGCAAAACCGGGCCGAGTTGGAGAAATTCCGGGCTGGCGAAGTCCTCTTTGACCGGGGCCACGGGGTCATCCTTCGGGGGCACTGCCTGATCAAGCCGGGCCGACCCCTGCTGGTTTATTACGGGGGCAACGCCGAGGAGATTTCCTGGCTGCTGGCGGAGCTGCCGGACTGGTCCGGCTGCGGTGTGCTTCTGGTCAACTACCGGGGCTACGGCGACAGCACGGGCAAGCCCACGGAACAGGACCTGGTCGCCGATTCGCTGGCCGTCCTGGACGAAACCATGCAGCGCCACCATCTGAACCCCGGGGACATCATCCTCATGGGGCGCAGCCTGGGCAGCGGCGTGGCCATGCAGGTGGCGGCG
>JANOBW010000172.1:0-10677 GCA_031411855.1 Opitutia bacterium | reverse complement strand
GACCTCCTCCGCCTCTTCGCCAACAACGGGGCCATCGGCAGCCTGCTCCAGCGCTCCATCGGCGAGGGCGCCGTCCCCCTGCCCACCTGGGTCATTGAAAACGCCCAGAAACGCGTCGAGGAGCAGCGCTACGCCATGCGTAAGCAACTCCTTCAGTATGATGACGTTCTGAACCGCCAGCGCCAGGTCATCTACGCCCTGCGCAACTCCGCCATCCACACCGAGGAGCCCCGCTCCCTGGTGTTTGACCTCGTGGCCGAGGAAATCGCCGCCCGTGTCAGCGCCATCGGCTACGACGACCCCAAGCACACCCCCGACGAAAGCCTCGTCGAGGAGTTCATCCGCTGGGTCCACCTCACCTTCCCCGCCTCCTTCGAACAGAAGGACATCGAGGGTAAAAACGGTGAGGAGATCAAAGCCCTGCTGCTTGAGAGGGTTGAGGAATGCTACAAATCCAAGGAGGCCGTCGAACAGCCCGAGGAACTCCGCAACCTCGAGCGCTACGTCATCATCTCCGCCATTGATAAACTCTGGCAGACCCACCTCACCGAGATGGACAACCTCCGCCAGGAAGTCGGGCTCGCCGGCTACGGCCAGAAGGACCCGCTCCAGGAATACAAGAAACAGGCCTACGACTACTTCGGCCAGCTCGTCCAAAACGTCCGCGTGGATGTCTGCAAAGGCCTCTTCCGCAGCGCCAGCAACCTCATGGCCTTCGAGAACATGCTCGCCATGCTCTCCCAGAACGCCCGCGCCATCGGCCCCTCCGAGGACGGTTCCGGCGCCACCGCGCAGCCCGCCGCCGTCTCCGCCCATCCCGCCGCCAACCTCCTGGCCCAAAACGTCTCCGCCCACCATCCGTCCCAGGCCCGCGTCATCCCCGACATCGGCCGCAACGCCATGGTCACCATCAAGAAGGGCGACGAGATCCAGAAGCACAAATGGAAGAAGGCCCAGGGCATGGTCGTGAACGAGGGCTGGGACATCGTCATGATCGAGGACGAGCCCTCCTAACCCGAGGTTCGCAACCTTCCTTCAGATCCCCGCCCTGGCTGGAAACAGCCGCGGCGGGGATTTTTGTGTTCCTCCCCGTGACGTGAGGGACAGCCTCACGCCGTCTGCCACTGGTCGTTTTTCCCGTGCGAGGGGACGAAGGGAACCCTCTGGGCGGCGGTCAGGGGCGGAAGGTTGTCCAGCCCCTGGGCGACGGTGCCGTCCTGCGACACGTGCCGGGACGCCAGGGCCTGAAGCTCACGCCAGCGTTCCCAGGGCAGATCCGGAGCCAGGGCAATCTGCTGGAGGAGACTTCTCCACTCCAGCCGCAGGCGCTCGATGTCTCCGGGCCCGATGTGCTCGGAAACCAGCCGCCTCCGGTAGGCGGCATCGGTGCGGCGGCGTTTGTCGAACAGGATTTCCGCCGCCCCCGGACCATACGCGGGAGGGACACCCTTCAGCAGGTAACCGGAATGCGTGGCATGCCCGTAGGCGGCCCGGCAGGCCAGGCCCAGGCGCGAGTGGTTGTCCTCAAAGGCGGAGAAACGGGGGCCGGAACGGAGGTTGGCCAGATCCTCGATCACCTCTTCCACGGGATAGCGCTCATCCTCAAGGGCGGCGGCGATGGCCAGCCCTTCGCCGTGTTGGAAAAAACTCACCAGCAGCCCCCGCCGGGTGGGGCTGAGGCTGGCATCCACCAATCCCAACTGTCGCCAGGCCGCCACGGTGGAAACCGTCGTGAGGGCCTCACCGGGCAAGGGGGCCGCCGGCCCATCCAGAAGCTCCCGGAAACCGACCGGCCCCTCGACCTCCACCGTCCGCTCCGGAGGTGAGTGGAGAAAGTTTCCCGCACTGTCCTTGTCCGACGAAAACAGGGCCGACGCGTAGGAGAGCCGGATGCGGACCTGCCGGTCGCGGAGCACGATGTCGTGGATCACGCCGCCCCCGGTCATTTCCGCCATCATGGGCCCCACCTTTCGCTCCAGAAACTCCAGCGAACAGGTCGGGCGGTTCCAAAAAGGGGCCCGGCCCGTCCGCTCGTGATGGCCGCGCAGCATGTGTCGCAAAGGCTTGCTGACCAACAGTTCCGAACGCGCCGGACCGGAGGTCTCCTCCAACGTGGCGGCATGAAAGTCACGGCCGTAAACCTTCTCGGGTTTGGTTTGAAGCAGGCAGATGACGCCGACCGGGATTCCCTCCAGAAAATCGGGGCAGGAAAGGGCCGGAAGCCACGCCCCCTGGCGGTGCCTCAGCAGTTTCGAGGCCGGGGCCGGAACCGGGCCCTTGCGGCGCTCCCAGCAACCGTTGCCGGCCAGAATCTCGACAATTTTGGGGGCGGGCTGAGCCGGACGGGCCGGGGAAGGGGCGGGAAGCACCACCACCTTGCGCGAAACGGACGGTGCCGGCGCGGGTTCCGAGTCCAAGCCGAGCCGGGTGCGGTGTTCGGTGAAAAGGCGCGCGGCAAACTCCCGCAGGATCCCTTCGGCCCCATGACCGCCTTCCTGCGCAAGGACACTGAGGAAAGCCGGCCAGTCGAGGGGGTTTTCCCGGGGAAGCTGAAGGGGCCGGGCCTCGGGCAGCCGGGGTTTGCCCGAAACATAAAGGATGTGGCCGAGATCATCCAGCCCGCGGCGGCCGGCCCGGCCAAACATCTGGAGGAGTTCGTCCGCCCGCAGCAGGCGCTGCTGGGGACCGTGCCGGTAGTCGCGGTCGGTCAGCAGCACCGATCTCAGCGAAAAGTTGACCCCGGCGGCGAGGCCGGTCGTGGCCACCACCACCCGCAGTTGTCCCATCTTGGCCAGGGGTTCGATCAGCCCGGCCCGCTGGCGATACCCCAAACCGCTGTGGTGCAGGCCAATGCGGGCCCGCAGCAGCCGCGCCAGGTCATCGTCCGCCAGCCGCGCCTGTTCCCCGGAAAGCGTCAGGGGCTGCTCGGGGGGAAGCTGGGCGGCCAGGGCCTTGGCCAGATCCTCCGCCGCCTGCCGGCGGGGTGCAAACACCAGGATCGGCCCCAGCCCGGCCTGAAGGGCGCGGCCAATGAGCCGGGGCCAGCCCGAACGGAGGTTTTCCGGCAGCCCCTCGTCCGGAAGCGCATCCAGGTTCACCTCCTGCAAAGGCACCGGACGGTGGCGGGTGCGGACCAGCTGCACGTGGCGGCCGCATCCCCGCAGCCACTCCGCGACCGACTCCGGATTGGCCACCGAGCCGCTCAACAAAAGCAGCCGGGTGGAGGCGGGGGCCAGGGCCAGGGCGACCTCGTAATTCACCCCCCGCGCATGGTCCCCCAGCATCTGGTATTCGTCCACCACCAGAAGCGCCGGCCCATCCCCGGCCAGCAGGCGGCGTTTCTGGGTCTCCAAAGTCGCCACCACCACCGGCGCGGACAGGTTGTGGGACACATCGCCCGTGCAAATCCCCACATTCCAGCCCGCCTGCCGCCATTCCAACATCTTGTCATTGGCCAGCGCCCGCGTCGGAACCGTGTAAACCGCCTGCCCACGCAGCAAACCGGACTTCACCAGCAGTTCAAAAATATACGTTTTGCCCGACCCCGTCGGCGCGTCCACAATCACATCCTCACCCCTTTGCAGCGCCCGCACCGCCTCCTGTTGCCACAGGTCGGGAAGGCGCAGGGACACATCAAAAGTGGGCTGGACCATGCGCGAAAGAAAGGTCAAGCATCGCGGAAAAGCAAACGGGAAAGACAACTAAACCCCGGAGAAAGGTTAGGTAATAAACCTCATTTTTTAACAACACTTCCTGTGAAAAGAATCACAGGCGAGTGCCCAAGCCTCCCTCATAACGTCGCCCTTAACGAGTTAAGTCAGGTGTGTAAAAACTTTACATTTACTTAACTCACTGACTGTGGATAACTTGTTAACAACCTGTGATTGCCAAGTGGGCTTCCCGCACTAAACCAAAAGACGTTTCCAGAAACCACGGTTAGATTTCCCCCCTTCACCTCTCACCCCGCCAACAACCATGAAACTGATCTGCCTGATCTCCTTTCTGAGCTTGTTTGCCAGTCCCCGGCTCGGGGCCGAAGTGGAACCAAAAAAACTTTCTGATTACGACCGGCTGATCATCGCCTCCTGCCTGATCTTGGAAGCCTCCTCCGAAGGCGAACGCGGAATGCAGGCCGTCCTCAACGTGATCAGCAACCGTTCCGTCGGGGATTTCAGCAGGATGCCCTGCGAGGTGGCGCGGCAGGGGCAGTTCACGGCCATGAGAAAGGTCTGGGGACAGCAACGGCCCGACTACGGTCCCCTGATGCAGAAAGCCATGAATGACAAGAATTTCGGCATGGCCGTCGAGTTGGTCCGGCAGTTGGAGCGCGGCGAGCTTCCCGACCTTACCCTGGGCGGCACCCACTACTGCAAGGACTCCCGGAACCTTCCAGGATGGAGTCAGGAAATGGCCCTCACCACCCAGATCGGCACCCACCGTTTCTACCGCAGGGAACCCTTTTCAACCCAGTGAGCGTCTCATTGAGTTGGTTGTTGGAAAGCCGGTCCGAGCAATCGGACCGGCTTTTTTGTTTACGTCACACGGGGAAGCCTCTTCTGTAAAGATTTTACCTGGCACACTGCTGCTCCTTACCCCGCTTCCCCTCATGCCCACTGTCTTTGTGGTTGGCCTAGCCCTGGCTCTCATTGGCTTCACTCTTCCCATGGCGTTGATTCTCTCCGAACGCCTCTTCCGAGCCCGTGTGACCATAGGGGTGTTCAACGCGATCACCGCTTTCCTCGTCACCGCCTGGTCGGACATCTATTTTGGCGTGGCCATCGGCATCGGCGTCAGCCTGGTCACCACCGGCCTGCTCTATCTCTACCGGATGCTCTCCCGCCGATGAGCAAACCACTCCGGAAGGAAACCCGCCGCCTTGACCAGTGGCTCGCCAACCTTGGCTACGTCTCGCGCCGTGAGTCGGGCCTAGTCTGCCGCAGCGGACGGGTCACCGTCAAGGGCACCATCGAAAAAGACGCCGGCCGCAAGGTCACGGCCGACCTCGTCCGCCTTGATGGCGAACCCCTGGATCATCCCGATGGACTCACCCTCCTTCTCCACAAACCGGCCGGCCTGACCTGCTCCCACGAGGAAAGGGAGGGCCCCTTGGTTTACGATCTGCTTCCCCCGCGGTGGCGCCTGCGCAACCCTCCGGTCAGCAGCGCCGGCCGTCTCGACAAGGAGACGCGCGGCCTCATCCTCCTGAGCGACAACGGCGACCTCATCCACCGCCTCACCTCGCCCAAACACCACGTGGACAAGATTTACGAGGCCCGCGTGGACCGGGAACTGGACCCCAAACTCATCGGGATTTTCGCCGCCGGCGACCTCATCTTGGACGGGGAAAACAAACCCTGCCTGCCCGCCCGGCTCGAGATCGTCGAGCCCACCCTCGCCCGCGTCACCCTCTCCGAAGGGCGCTACCATCAGGTCCGGCGCATGTTCGCGGCCAGCGGATGGACGGTGACCGATCTGCTGCGCACCCATTTCGGCCCATGGGATCTGGGCTCGCTGAAGGAAGGCGAATGGCGCGAGGTCGAGGCGTGAGCCGGGAGCTGTCCCCACGCCCCTCAGGCAAACCCGTGGGTCCGCCGGGCGGGCCATGATCCGCCAAATTCGAGGTTTCCGTCCCGGGGGGAATTTCTTTGGCTGGGGGATGCGCCGCCACCAGCACGGACCAGGCCTCCGTCAAAGCACTCTCCTGCATCGCTTTGCATGCGCGGCCCTGCTCCTGGCACCCTTTCATGCCGTCCCGGCGGCCGTGACGATGGAAAGCGTGCGGGCCCTCCGCGAGCTGCCCCTGGCCGAATCGGGCAAATCCATCCCCGTCGAACTGAAGGGAATCATCACCCATTCCGATCCCGTCACCGGATCGTTTCTCAGCGATGGCTCCGAAGGAATTTTCCTCCAGACCAACCGTTCCAAACCCCCGTTGGTCCTGACTCCCGGAGACCAGGTCGAGGTGTCGGGCCTGACCGACCCCGGCGGTTTCATCAGCATGGTGGTCCCCCGGGCCGACGCCCGGGCCTTTGTGCGGGTGACTGGGAAATCCCCCCTGCCACCGGCCCAGCCCGTCAACGGTTCCATCCTGGCCCGCCCCGACACCGACAGCCGCTACGTGACCCTCCAGGCCTATGTCAGCGAAGTATTTGTCAATGAGGGATTTGTGACCTTAAAATGCCTCGCGGACAACTGCCTGTTCCACGCCACGCTGAACGTGGAGAAAAGCAAACCGCGCATCCCCTGGGAACTGGCCGAGCACCGCGTCCAGCTCCGCGGCGTCGTCGCCACCGCCTTCAATGCCCAGCGGCAGATGACCCTGCGGCTTCTCCGCATCTCGGACCTCTCGGATATCGAGATGATTCGGGAAGGCGGCCCCGACAACGGAGTGCCCCGGCCCAGCCGGACGGACGACCTGCTCCGGGCCGGAGGGGCCGGCCCCTCGGACCTCGTTGTCCTCAGGGGCGTGGCCACGCTGATCCAATCCGGGCGCGGCCTGTTCATGCGGACGGACGAAGGCTCCCTCTGGGTCCAGACGGCCCAGCCGGTCGCGGCCGTCCTGGGCACCGTCCTGAGTGTCGAGGGCTGGCCAAGGGTCGGTCCGGTCAAACCCTACGTCAGCGCGCGGCGCATCATTTTCGAGGGTGCCTCCGCTCCGCCCGCCCCCGTCCCCCTGACGGCCGCCAACGCCGCCAGCCCGCGCTACGACTCGGAACTTGTTTCCGTCGAGGCCGAGCTGCTGGATGTGCTGCGCGGCCCCGAGACGGTCACCCTTGAGCTGCGTGACGGAAGCACCGTGTTCCGCAGCTTCCTGTCGGACGAAAAGACGTTTCCGGACCGCCTCGTCCCCGGCATGAGGCTCCGCATCACCGGGATTGTGCAAAGCCCGTCCCCGCTGCGTTTCCAACCGCTTCAGGAAACCGGCAAACTGCTCCTCCGGCTCCGCGCCCCCGAGGATCTCGAGGTGCTGGCCCAGCCCACCCCATGGACGGCGCGAAACGTCCTGACTGCCAGCGGTTTGCTCCTTTCGGTCATCCTGGGGTTCCTGGCCATGGCACACTCCCGCCGCAGACGGGAGCGCGAGGCCCAGCGGCGTGAATTCGAGGCCGTCCTGGCGGAACGCGGCCGCTTCGCCCGGGAAATACACGACTCCCTGGCCCAGGGCCTCACCTCCATCTCCCTCCAGCTCGAATGCGTCCGCCAGGAACTCCGCACCCATCCCGACCGCGCCTCCGAGCACGTGGAGCTCGCCCGCGTCATGGTCCGCGACAGCATGCGGGAGGCCCGCCGCACCGTCTGGAACCTCCGCCCCCTCGCCCTCGGGCAAAACGATCTCACCGGCGCCCTCCAGCGCCTCGGCACCGAGCTGACCAAGGGCTCGGAAGTCTTCTTCAGCCTGGAGATTGACGGCACCCCCCGGACGCTCCCCGAAACCCACGAGACCACCTTCCTCCGCATCGGCCAGGAAGCCCTCACCAACGCCATCCGCCACGCCGCCGCCAAAAATATCAAGATCACCCTGCGCTACGACCACGAGTGGGTGACCCTGGTCATCAGCGACGACGGCAAGGGCTTTGACCTCGCCCAGACCCGCCCCACCTCCTCCGGCGGCTTCGGCCTCCCCGGCATGCGCGAACGCGTCGAGCCCCTGGGGGGAAGCCTCACCATTGACAGCCACCCCGGCGAAGGCACCGAAGTCTCCGCCACCCTGCCACTCAACCCATGAAACCCATCCGACTCCTTCTGGCCGACGACCACCCGTCCCTCCGCGCCGGGCTCGCCGCCATCCTCAACGCCGATCCCCGCCTCCTGGTCGTGGCCCAGGCCGGCAGCGGGGCCGAGACGCTCCAGCGCGTGGCCGAACAAAAGCCCGATGTCATTCTCCTCGACATGCGCATGCCCGAAGGCGACGGCCTCTCCACCCTGCGCAAACTCATCGCCAAGGACCCCGCCACCAAGGCACTGATCCTCACCACCTACGACAGCGAGGAGGACATCTTCAACGCCCTCGACGCCGGGGCCCGCGGCTACCTGCTGAAAGACACCACGCAGGAGGAACTCATCCGCGCCGTCATCCAGGTCCACGCCGGAGAACGCCACCTGCCCCCCGCCATCGCCGCCCGCCTGGCCAACCGCATGGTCCGCCCCACCCTTGGGCCGCGTGAGTTCGACGCCCTCCGCCTTATCTCCAAAGGCCGGTCCAACAAGGAGATAGCCGTCGCCATGTTCATCTCCGAGGAGACGGTCAAAACCCACGTCAAATCACTCTTCACCAAACTGGACGTGCATGACCGGGCCGAAGCCGTGACCGTGGCCGTGCAACGCGGACTGATCAAATTGTAAGTCACTCCGTCAGGGGAGGAAAAGTTCACCCATTAGGGGATTTGACCCAGGTGTTTTCCTTAACGAGCCTACCTGTCCCCTGCTGTGAAATCACCCCTGCTCCCTGCCTCGGACAGCCCTTCCGCAAACTTCGCCTTTCCCCCTCCCGCTGCCGACCCTGATGTTGCCGTCCACACGGCCACGGCCGGCTTTGGCTCTGAGACGTGCTCCTGGATTGAGACCCTGGAAGGTGTGAATGGAATATCCCTCCCGTCCGAAGGGACGAGACTGACAAACCACCCGCGACCACCATCTACCCCGGCAGGCTCTTCCCCGGTGCCCTGAAACTGACCACAGTGTCGAGAAGCTCCCTGAATTTTTACCCTGCCACCCACATAGACAAAAAAGGATGGAGCTCCGCGCCCCATCCTTTTTTTGCGGACCCGATCTGACGTTTCGCGTGGACGGGAACCCAGGGGCACACACGCCAGACCCACTCTTAATACCATAACATAAAACGATTTACGTTCAACTTACTCCTTCCATGCCCCCTTTCGCCCATCGTCCGCCCGCCCCAAGGTCACTGCCCGGCGTCATCCTTCTTTTACTCTGCGGCCTGACCTGCCCCGCCACCCGCGCGGCCCTCCCGCCCGCCCCCAAGGCTCCTCCCGGGGGCGCCCCCCTCCTGCCTTCCGGACTCGTCCGCCAGGGAAGTTTCTACGGCCCCAGGGAAAACCAGGCCAGGCCCGCCTCTTCCCCGGAGTCATCGGGCACCGCCGGGTGGGTTCTCAAGGTGGGGACCGAGTCGCCCAACGACTGGAACTCTGCTTTGCAAATACCTCTGGCGGATGGACTTGAAAAAGGCGATACCGTCCTCCTCTGGTTTTTCGCCCGCAGTCTGGCCGCCACGCCGGCCGTGGGCACCGTGGTGGTCAACGCCCATGTGGACCAAAGCTACCCCACCGCCATGTCGCGCGATTTCCGGGCCGGTTCCGAATGGAAGCTCATCGTCCTGCCCTTCTCCGCCGAAGCGGCCCTGCCCCCGGGCCAGGCGCAGATTTCGATCCAGGTCGGGCATACCCTCCAGGAGGTGGAACTGACGGGATTCAACCTTCTCAACTACGGTAAAGCAGTCCCCCTCTCCACCCTCCCCCAGCCCAATTTCACCTACGAGGGCCGCTCCCCCGACGCGCCGTGGCGCAAAGAGGCCCTGGCCCGCATTGACCAGATCCGCCAGGGTGATTTCGCCCTCCAGGTGGTCGCTGCCGACGGGAAACCCGTCTCCGACGCCCTGGTCAGCGCCCACCTGCGCCGCCATTCCTTCGGCTTTGGTTCGGCCGTGAACTCCTTCTGGCTCCGCGATCCCTCTCCCGACGGGGCCCGCTACCGCGAGATTGTCGCCGAAAACTTCAGCCGGGTGGTCCTGGAAAACGATCTCAAACCCTTTGCGCGAAGGATCGGCCGGGACAACAAAAACGGGTTTTACCGCGACCAATGGACCGGACAGGCCCTCGACTGGCTGGCCGAACATCATATAGCGACCCGCGGTCACTACCTCTTTTGGGGGCCCTTCGATACCGATACCGACAAGTTCAAGAAAGATCCCACCGGCCTGCGCGCCTGGATCTCCCGCCACATGGCCGAAAACGTCCCCTTTGCCGGCAACCGCGTCATCGAGTGGGATGCCATCAACCACCCCGTGGCCTGGGATCCCGCCATCCTCGTCAACCGCGTGCTGGGAACCGGCCTTCACGCCGACATCATGCGCGAGGCCCGGGGGCTCACCCGGCTCCCCCTCTGGGTCAACGAGGACCAGGTCTTCCGCCCCGGCCGCCAGCAGGAGGAGTATTTCACTGACATTCAAGGACTTGTATCCGCCGGCCTGTCCCCGGACGGCATCGGCAACCAGGCCCACTTTCACGCCAGTTTCCTGCCCTCGCCGGACTACATGCTCCAGGTCTCCGACCGTTTCGCCCAACTCGTCCCGAAGCTTCAGATCACCGAGTTTGACGTCATCACCAACGGCGACACCCAGCTCCAGGCGGACTGGACCCGGGACTGCCTCATCATGGCCTACAGCCACCCGGCCTACACCGGTTTCCTCGTCTGGGGGTTCTGGGAAGGTGCCATCTACACGCCTGAAATCGGCCTGTGGAACAGGGACTGGACGCCTCGCCCCAACGGAAACGTCTGGCAGGAATGGGTTTGCAACAAATGGCGCACCCGGGCCGCAGGCTCCACCCAGGACGCGGGACATTTTGATTTCCGAGGCCATGAAGGCCGCTATCATGTCACCATCGAAAAGGAAGGCCACCGCATGGACACGGAAGTCACCCTCACGAAGACAGCTCCCGG
>JANOBW010000171.1:0-9772 GCA_031411855.1 Opitutia bacterium | reverse complement strand
CACGCCGCCACCGGCACCAGCCCGATCCTCAACATCGCCGACATCCCGACCGGCATTTACACGATTCCCGAGATCAGCTCGATCGGGAAAACCGAGAAGGAACTCACCGAACTCAAGGTGCCCTACGAGGTGGGCCATTCCCATTTCCGCCACCTGGCCCGCGCCCAGATCACCGGCATTGACGTGGGCATGCTGAAGATTCTCTTCCATCGGGAAACCCTCGAAATCCTTGGCATTCATTGCTTTGGAAACCAGGCCAGCGAGATCATCCACATCGGCCAGGCCATCATGGCGCAAAAGGGCGCGGCCAACACCCTGATGTATTTCGTTAACACCACCTTCAACTACCCGACCATGGCCGAGGCCTACCGCGTGGCGGCGCTGAACGGGTTGAACCGGATTCGGTGACAGAGTCTTTGAACGTCGAACATCGAACATCGAACGCTGAACGTTGAAGTGGGAAACCACTGGCAGTCGGTGCGGTTGTTTCGTTGCGGAGTGCGGTGTAAGAGCGAAGCGCCGACACCGCTTTCGGCCGCAGCGAGGTCTTTCGGTTTTCCTCAGCGTCTGCCATCGCCGGCCCTTGGTTTCTTTTCCCGAACTCCCGCCGAAGAAGCATGTCGCTTTTCGGCGACACCATCCCTTTCCTTTCCCCATGCGCCCCCTCAAAACCCTTCTCCTCCTCAGCCTCACCCCCGCCGCCGTTTTCGCCAACGTCAGCGTGACCAACATCTTCAGCGACCACATGGTCCTCCAGCGCGACATCGAGCTGCCCGTCTGGGGCAAGGCCGATCCCGGCGAGGCCGTCACGGTCAAACTCGGCGCCGCCACCGCCCAGGCCACCGCCGACCCGGCCGGCTCCTGGAGCCTGAAACTTCCCGCCAGCGCGGCCAATTCCGCCCCGCAGGACCTGCTCATCGCCGGCAAGAACTCGCTGGCCTTCAAGAACGTGCTGATCGGCGATGTCTGGGTCTGCTCCGGCCAGTCCAACATGGAGATGGCCCTCGGCAGCTGCAACGCGCCGGACGACATCAAGGCGGCCAACCTGCCCAAGATCCGCCGCATCAAGTTTCCCCACGTCAACCTCGCCTCGCCCACCACCAACGTGCCCGGCAAATGGGAGGTGTGCAACCCGCAGACCGCCGGAGCCTTCACCGCCGTGGGCTTTTATTTCGCGAAACGGATCCAGCAGGAGGTGGGCGTTCCCATCGGCCTGATTGACGACAGCTGGGGCGGCACCCGCATCGAGCCCTGGATTCCCGTCGAAGGTTTTGAGATGGTGCCCGCGCTGGCCCCCCTCCTGGAAGGCTGGCGCAAAAAGGATGCCGAATACCGCGCCAGTTTCGCCCAGACCCTGACCGCCTACGAGCAGTGGATCACCGCCACCCGGGCCGCCCTGGAAAAGCCCGGCACCCCGCTTCCCGCCCAGCCCGCCCTTCCCGTCAATGCCGCCGCCGATGCCGGAGGCCCTGTCTCCCTTTACAACGGCATGATCCACCCGGTCATCCCCTACGGCATCAAGGGAGCGCTCTGGTATCAGGGCGAATCCAACGGCGGCGAGGGCGACGAATATGGCGACAAGATGCGGGCCCTCATCGGAGGCTGGCGCAGTCTCTGGAACCAGGGCGAGTTCCCGTTTTATTACGTCCAGCTGGCCAACTTCCAGCAGCCTCCCAAGGACGCCGCCGGGGGCGACGGATGGGCCCGCGTCCGCGACGCCCAGACCAAGGCGATGAACATCCCCAACACCGGCATGGCCGTGATCATTGATATCGGCGAGGGTCCGGACATCCATCCCAAGAACAAGTTTGATGTCGGCGAGCGCCTCGCCCGCTGGGCCCTGAACAAGGACTATGGCAAAACCGACGTGGTCTTCAGCGGTCCCCAGTTTGACGGGATGCGCCCCGAAACTGGCAAACTTCGCATCAGCTTCAGGAACATGGGCGGCGGTCTCATCGCCGGCAAAAAGGATGGCCGCAAGCCCGTCCAGGAAGTGCCCGGTGGCAAACTCAACCGCTTCTCCATCGCCGGGGAGGATGGCAAATGGTTTGAGGCCGATGCCGTCATTGATGGTGATGGTGTCCTCGTTTCCAGCCCGAAGGTGGGAAACCCTGTCGCCGTCCGTTACGCCTACTCGATGAACCCGGAAGGGGCCAACCTCTACAACAAGGCCGGCCTGCCTGCCATTCCCTTCCGCACCGACAGCTGGTGAGGGGAGTGCTCCGGGAGCGATGAGCGCCGGCTCATCGTCGTCTGGCACATTCGAAAGCCTGGGCCAGCTCGTGAGTTCAGTTTTTGTCTCGCGAAGGATGGGAAGGGAGCGAAGGCCGAGGCATGGCCCTTCCTGGCTTTCCTTCGCCTCCTTCGCGAGACCAACTGCCTTGGGATAAACCGCCGAAGGCACCGACATCATCCGAGGTTTGCCTCGCAAAAACACGCCCGAAAGGCAGTCCGCTCCGAATCATGATGAGATTCTTGCCCGCCTCTCCGTGCCGAAAGCGGTGTCGGCGCTGCGCTCTGCCTCCGCACTCCCAAAGTCTGCGCCGTTCCATCTGCCTCGGATCACCTCCTCGCTTCTTCCCTTCTTCTCCTCTTCTGCCTTTGCCATCTTTGGCTCGTCAAAATCCCGCCAAGCTTAGTCCTTGCCCGGTCCGCGCGGCGTGGGTTTTCTTCCCGGCATGACTCTACCCCGCGCCCTCGTCTATGAACGGCACGGCGAGCCTGCCGAGGTCCTTCGGTGGGACACTTTGGCGTCATCGTCTCCGGGGCTTGGGGAGGTCGGTCTGGCCATGCGGGCCGCCGCCGTCCATCCCTCCGATTTCGGACTCATCCAGGGTTCCTACGGCCACCTCCGCAAACTGCCCGCCGTCGGGGGCCGCGAAGGGGTGGCCGAAGTCACCGAAGTGGGGCAGGGGGTCGGGCATCTCAGGGTGGGCGACCGTGTCCGCATGCCGGAGCACCTCGGGGTGTGGCGCGAGTCCCTGACCACGCAAGCCTCTGATCTTCTGAAACTTCCGAAAAATCTTCCCGATGAGGTCCTTGCCCGGCTCGCGGTCAACCCCCCGAGCGCGCTCTTGTTGCTGGAGGAGTTTGTCCCGCTCAAACCCGGCGACTGGGTCGCGCAGAATGCCGGCAACTCCGCCGTGGGCCGAGCCGTCATCTCGCTCTGCCGTTCGCTGGGCGTGCGCACCCTGAGCTTCGTCCGCCGTCCCGAAGCGGCCTCCGACCTCCTCGCCGCCGGGGCGGACGCCGTGGTGGTGGTCCGCCCCGGGGAAACCCCCGACCTCGGCCCGCACGCCGGCCGGGCCGTCCTCGGCCTGAACTCGGTCGGAGGGGAGAATCTCCTCCATGTCACCGCCGCCTGCGCCCCGGGAGCCACCGTGGTCACCTTTGGCGGCATGACCGGCGACAAGATCCGTTTCCCCACGCGCCGCCTCATTTTCGACGACCTGGTTTTCCGCGGCTTCTGGCTCGACGCCTGGAAACGCCGGCACGACGCCTGCGCCCGGGGGGCTTTGGAACAGCGCGTGCTGGACCACTGCGCCGACGGGACTTTCCATTTCCCTCCGGCCCAGAAGTTTCCCCTTTCGGAATGGGCCGCCGCCCTCTCCGCCGCCCGGAGCCCGCGCAGCGGTCCCGTCCTTTTCGTCAACCCCGCCGCATGACACCCCGCCGCCCCCATCCCCGCCTTTCCGCCCCGGGCGGACTTCCCGCCGCATGAAACCCACGCTGACCAAGGACTTGCTCGTTGATCTGGCCGGCTGGGACCTGGTCAAGGAAGGCCGTTCCGTGGCCGAGGGCGGCTCCGTCCGCGATCCCGTGTGGGAAGGCAACGTCCTGTCCGGCAAGGTGATGGGCCGCGGCAACATCTTCTGGCCCCGCCTCAACTTCGTCTCCGAATCCATCGCCGAAAGCCAGTGCAGCTGCATGAGCGGCCGCCAGGGCCGCATCTGCGTCCACTCCGCCGCCCTCGTCTGGCACTGCATCCTGAAGGAGAAGGAGCGCGCCGCCACCGAGCTGGCCGAGGCCGCCGCGACCCCGGCGGTAGTTGTTACCGGTCAGGCCTTTGAGCAGGCCCGGAAGGGTGGGGGAGCGCCTCCCGCCGTCACCCTTCAGAACATCGTCATCTCCTCCAAGCGGGGGCTCGACCTCAACGTCCGCCTGCTCCTCCCGCCCAATCTGGCCGCCGCCGCCGAGCGCGACACCATCATCGTGGGCGTCGAGCTGGAGGTGCAGAGCCGCCGCGTCATGGCCGACCAGATTGACCGCGGCCGGGCCTACGCCCCGACGGACCACGCCATCCGCGTCATCGCCCTGCTGGAGGCCTGGAACAAGGGCAAGCTCATGAGCTGGCTCCAGCTCACCCGCGGCAAACTGAAGACCCTGCTCGAGGCCGTCCGCCCCGAGCCCTGCGTCTTCTGGGGCCGCGAGGAGGAGGAGCCGATCGCGTGGGGACCGGACGGAACGCTCGCGGGTGTCCATGAGAACCTTGAGCCCAAACCCGAGGCCGCGCCTGCGCCCGTCCCTGCTCCCTCCCCGGTCCGCGCCGCCCCGGCCAGGTCCGGCTTCGTCCACCGCGCCTCCGGCGTGGCCCGCGACGAGGGGGTGATCTCCGAGGGCATGGAGGTGGACGGCTCCACCGAATACGTCTCCGTCAAACTCCCGCCGCGCGGCAGCCTGATGTATGACGAGGCGCTGGAGTTGTTGAAAAACAACGGGTTCCAACTCGACGCCCGGCTCCGCATGTGGTTCCTGCGCGACCGCCACAAGACCCTCAACTTCCTGGCCCGCCACGGCGAGGAGCTCCGCGAGCGTTTCGGGGCGCGCCTGGCCGAGGGGTTTCTCAAACGCATCGCCCACGTCACCCCCGTCCGTGTCGAGGCCCGCGCCGAGCAGGCCACCGGGAGCGCGTCCGGCGGCTGGAACGTGGACATCAAGGTCCACGCCGGCGGCTGCGACGCCCAGATGATCCGCGCCGCCCTGGCCTCGAACCGCCACTATGTCGAGGCCGACGGCCGGATTTATCTCCTTGAACCGGAACAGCTTGAAAAGATAACCAAGGCCCAGCAGGCCCTGACCGGCGACGCCACCACCGCCTTCAGCCCGGAGATGCGGGTGCGCCTCGACGCCGCCCGCCTGGCCGACGCCGAGGACCTGCTGGAGGACATCACGCCGGAGTTCCGTCCGCCCGAAACCTGGCAGCAGCGCAGCGCCGCCCTCCGCCATGCCGGCAAACTCAGCCCGGCCCCGATGGACCCCGCGCTCGACGACCTTTTGCGCGGCTACCAGCGCCTCGGCGTGGCCTGGATGTGGCACCTCTACCGCAACGATTTGGGCGGCGTGCTGGCCGACGAGATGGGCCTCGGCAAAACCGTCCAGGCCCTGGCGTTTCTCACCTGCCTGCGCCGCCAGGCCGGTTCCGACGGCCCTTCGCTCGTCGTCTGCCCGGCCAGCCTGGTGGAGAACTGGCGCCGGGAAACGGTGCGGTTCGCGCCGTCCCTCAAACTCTTCGCCCACCATGGCCGCCGCCGTCTCACCGAGGAGGCCCACTTCGAGGAGTTCGACATCGTCCTGACCAGCTACGGCACCCTGACCCGCGACGCGGAACTCTTTGCCGGCGTGAAGTTTAACGGCGTCATCGCCGACGAGGCCCAGCACCTGAAAAACCGCCGCAGCCAGAACGCCAAGGCCCTCCGCTCCCTGCCCGCCCGGGGTCGTTTTGTCCTGACCGGCACCCCGGTGGAAAACTCCCTCGACGACGCCCGCTCCCTCTTTGACTTCCTCCTTCCCGGCTACCTCAGCCGCGTGCCCGGCGGCATGAAAGGGGAGGACCGCGCCTGGTTCGACGACCGCCACCGCAAACAGATCGCGCCCTACATCCTGCGCCGCACCAAGCAGTTGGTGGCACCGGAGTTGCCCGCCAAGATCGAGCAGGTCGTGTTCTGCGAGATGGGCACGAAACAGCGCGCCGTTTACAAGGGGCTCCACGAGAAGACCGAGAAGGCCATCTTTGAGCTTGAGATGGCCGGGGCCAGCGACCAGCGCATCCGCTTCGCCGCCCTCACCCAGCTCCTCCGCCTCCGCCAGGCCTGCGCCGACCCGGGTGTCATTGACCCCGCCTATCCGCTGGCCGAGTCGGCCAAGTTCGAGGCCTTCATGGAAATCCTCGACGAGGCGGTGGACGGCAACCACCGCGTCCTCGTGTTTTCCAGCTTCGTCTCCGTGCTCCAGCGCCTCCGCGACGGCCTGGCCGAACGCTCCGTAAACTGCTGTTATCTAGATGGTTCCACGGCGAACCGCCAGGGCGAGGTGGACCGTTTCCAGAACGATGCCGGCATCCCCGTCTTCCTCATCTCGCTCAAGGCCGGGGGCGTGGGCCTCAACCTCACCGGGGCCGACACCGTCGTCCACTTCGACCCCTGGTGGAACCCCGCCGCCGAGGCCCAGGCCACGGACCGCGCCCACCGCATCGGCCAGACCCGCACCGTCACCAGCCTCAAGCTCATCGCCGCCGGCACCATCGAGGAACGCGTCCTGGCCCTGCAAAAGACCAAGGACAAACTCCTTCAGGAACTGCTCGAAGAGAGCGAGGCCGCCAACGCCAAGGTCAGCCTCGATGACATCAAGGAGATGCTCGGAGCGGTGGGCGAGGGCTGAGAGGCGGAACCTCGAATCTCGAACCTCGAACGTTGAACTTTGAACTTCCAACGTTGAAGTGAGAGGCACACGTCGCGAGTCTTCACTTCCCTGACCCGAAGGCTTGTTTTCCCTTGGAATCACAGAAGGCTCACACCCTTCTTCCCCGTTGCCAAGGTGTGCCGCGCGGGTTATGTTTCACCCATGAAAACGCTCCTGCCGCTTGTCCTTCTCGCCTTGCTCTCCGCCTGCCTGACCCCGGCGCAGTTGAAAACCTCGGATGAACTCAAACAACTCCGGGCCACCTACGCTTCCGCCGAACCGCCGGACAAGACCGTGGAGGTGAAAGGCAAAAGTTACCTGGTGGCCCACGACGCCGTGTTCCTCTGCGATGCCGATTCCCGGAAGGTGATGCTTTCCTACTATCACACCCGCCGCACCCGGGGCTCCTGGCCCGCCCCCCGTTCCTGGGACAAACCCCTCTCCTCGGGGTCGGTGGCCATCGTCGGCGACTTCGCCCTGGTCACGATCTCCCCCAAAAACGGCACCCCCTCCGTCGAAAAGCTCATCACCCCCGACGGCTACTTTGGCGTGACCGAGGATGAGCTGAAGATGATGGAGTTCACCCGCCAGGCACTGGAAACGAACCGCGATCCCGGCACGCCGTTTTCCCAGCCGTAGGCCCGTTCCGGGGCGGCCTCCGCCGGAAGGTTTGCCTTTTCCCGAAATTCAAACTTTCCACGCTCCCGGTAATTTTGTTAGTAAACTCGGGTTAACCGCCACATGCGGGCCGATCCTCCCAAGTCATTTCACTCGATCAAGGTGGCGGCCTCCTGTCCCTTCACCCGCAACCTCCTCCGGGCCAACAACCTCCCTCATACCTGAAATTTTATGAAAATGAAAAAAGCCATCCTCCGTCTCTCCCTGCTCACCACCGCCCTGGCCCTGCAGCAAGCCTCGGCGGATTTTTCAGGCACTTATGCCCCGGGCAATTGGACGCTGGCCAACACGGGGAGCACCAACGGCACGGTCAACACTTCGGGCACTCCGGGTTCCATTATCATTACCGGGGGAAATAGTGGCGTTGGAGTGGCGGGTAGCACGACTTACACGGCGGCTTCCGCGCTGACGGGGCGGGTGGGTTTCAACTGGTCGTTCATCGCTCCCGGAGGGGCCATCAGTGATCCTTTCGGCTACATGCAGGGTGGGACGTTCGTGCAGTTGACCAACAATGGGGGGGCCACGTCCCAAAACGGCTCGACCTCTTATAGCATCTCCTCCGGGCAAGCCCTCGGTTTTCGGGTCAACACCACCAACAATCTTGGCGGGGCGAGCACCACGACGGTTTCCAACTTTATCGTCAGCAGCTCGGTTTTCTGGAAGGGAAACACCAATAACACATGGACCGGGTCGAACTGGACTCTCGATCAGGCCGGCACCCTTTCCACCTTTGCTCCTGACGCGCCGATGGATGTGGTCTTTTCCGCGACGGGAGCGATCAGTCAAAACACGACTCTCGGCGCGAATTTTACGGTCCGCAGTTTGGCCATCCAGGATACGGTGGCGGTGACCATTGCCGGAGCCAACACGCTGACGCTTTCCGGCCTCGCCGGCACCGGACTGACCGTGCAAAGCGGGGCGGGTCTTTTCACGCAGAGCGCCAATCTTAGTCTGGCCGGCGCTTCCAACACCATTTCGGTCAACAATGCCGCCGGCGCGGTCATCTCCGGCATTCTCACTTCCGCCAATGGCCTGAGCAAAACCGGCACCGGACGTCTGACACTTTCCGGCGCAAACACTTACACGGGAACCACTACGATCAGCTCAGGCACCTTGCAGCTTGGCAACGGTGGCACCACGGGTTCCCTCGCGACGGCCAGCGCGATTGTCAACAACGCCACGTTGGCTTTCAACCGCTCGAATACGATCATCCAAGGCGTGGATTTTGGCAGTTCGATCAGTGGCACCGGCGGTTTGACCCAGTCCGGCGCTGGCATCCTGGTGCTTTCCGGCGCAAACACTTACACCGGCGCGACCACGATCAGCCAGGGAACCGTCAACGCCGCCAGCATCGTCGTTTCCGGCGGTGCCAGCAATTTGGGCAACTCCGTCGGTGTCGTCGTGCTGGGGGACGCCACCAACAAAGGCACGCTTCTCTACACGGGAGCCGCCGCCACTTACACACGCGGATTCTCCGTCAGCGCCGGGGGAGGGCAGTTGACCAACTCCGGCACCGGTTTGCTGACGGTCAGCTCCGGTCCGATCATCACCTTGGGAACCTTCACCGTGAGTGGCGCGGATCAAAACATCCTCATCTCCAGTGTGATCAGCGGCGGCGGCGGGCTGGCCAAGACCGGGAGTGACACCGTCACCCTCGCCGGGGCGAATACTTACACGGGTGCGACGACCGCGACAGCAGGCGCCTTGGTCATCCAAAACCTCACGTCTGGCAGCAACAGCGCCAACCTGTCCGGTGGAAAGGTCTTTTCGACCTCGTCCTTGAACGCTTCTTCCGGCGCAGTCATTCAGGTGGACCTCGGGGCGACAAGTTTCGCCTCGACCAACAGCGGCCTCACCCTGACCGGGGCCGGGACGATCCAAAAGAGCGGCGCGGGGGTGTGGTGGCTGGGCAACGCCGGCGGCGGGACGACCATTTCCATGTCGTCGAATGGACTCCTTGACGTGCAGGGCGGCATCTTGCGCAACGACTACTCGAATGTGAATTGGACGGCCAACCAAGGAACACTGAATATCGCGGCCGGGGCCACGGTGGATGTGCGGAACAATGCGATCACCGTCGGCGCGCTGACGGGCAGCGGTCTGCTGGACAACGCCTACACCACTGCTCAAACCCTCACGGTCGGCGCGGGCAATGGCGGCGGAACCTTTGCGGGCACGATCGCGCAAAGCGGCGGCGGGCTGCTCAGCTTGGTCAAAACCGGAACGGCCACCCAGACTCTTTCTGGCGCAAATACTTACACCGGTGCCACCACCGTCAGTCAGGGCACCCTTGTCCTGCAGGCCGCCTCGAGTTCGTCCGCCTTCGCCATCGCCGGCGGAGCCGTGCTGGAGCTTAACGCCGCCATCAATGTCGGCTCCAACGCCCCCACCACCACGTTCACCGGTCTCGGCACGC
>JANOBW010000170.1:0-14183 GCA_031411855.1 Opitutia bacterium | reverse complement strand
TACCAAAGGGGCCGGGGCAGCCTGCCCCGGTGGCGGTGACGGACCGAGTTTTCGAGGACGCTACACGGGGGAAAGTAAAACCGGCTGCCAGCCGGTTCGGGGAGGACCGATCACCGGCAAGCTGCCGGTGCCACCTTGGTGTGGCGTCGGTCGGTTTGGCCCCCCCTGGGAGCGCCGGGCACCAGCCCGGCGGTAGCGTCTCACTTATCTCCAAGCCGGCCCACAACACACCAAGAACCCACTGCCAGGCTGGTGCCTGGCGCTCCCAGGGCCACTATCGCAGCATTTAGCTTCGACATGGTGGCGTCCTGCTGGGCTGTGCCTTGGTGAACTCCGGAGGAGTGCCATCTTTGTAGATAACCACACCAGATCGGCGGAGCCCCGTAGGGGCGGCATATGAGCGCCGATGTGGCTCCTACGGAGCTTTGTCATGGTATGGCGGTGTTTCTACATAGATGACGCCCCTACGGGGCTGGGTTGGGACCCCTGATTAAGTAAAATCCCTGGCTAAATCCGCCCTACCAAAGGGGCCGGGGCAGCCTGCCCCGGTGGCGGTGACGGACCGAGTTTTCGAGGACTCTACACGGGGGAAAGTGAAACCGGCTGCCAGCCGGTTGGGAGTCGTTCGATCACCGGCAAGCTGCCGGTGCCACCTTGGCGTGATCGTCACCTACTGAGTGTCTGTCTGTCCCTTTGGGCCGCCTGAGCGGGAACATGCCCGGGAATCCACCTTTCGCCTTCCCTATTTCGCCCCTTTGCAAACAAGGCGTTTTCGGTGTTTTGGCACTTTATTTTTGAGGAAGAAAAACACGCTTAACTAACCACAAGATAACAACTAATAAAAATACAAAAGCGACCTTCCACCCCAAAGATGAAGTTGAAGAACTCGATTCGATCACAGTCTTTTTTGTGAGATAAGTCGAAGAAACATCGGCCTCTTTTGTTGTTCGAGTGTCACTTCTTAAGGTAGTAGCGCTTAGTTTAGATTTTACATATTTTTCCTGTTGATGGAGTAAATCAGCTTTTTGATGTATAAGATAATTTTTAAACTGAAAATCGCTAAACTCTGTGGATTTTTCATATTTTGGAATTAAAGCAGAGATCGCTCTTATGGGCTCCTCCTTGTTTCCCTTTCCATCAAGAAAAACATCAATAATTACGCCCTCTCTAAAACCGTCGTTACACTTTAATAAATCTTTGCATAAAATCGGGTAAATCGAATCCCCCATGGATATTAGCATCGCTTTGCCCTTGATTGATTTTTCACTATCGCCGTCGTGGTTAACGACGATAAGGCTAAGAATTTGCTCATCAGACAAAGGTTTGTCTTGGGCCATTAACGAATGAATCAAAACGAAAATAAAAAGATACTTTTTCATGGTTGATAAAATAAATAACTCGATGTCATTCGTGCGGAATTTATTTTTAAAGTTTAGAGGAATTGGTGCAGCCCCTAAAAACACCCACAAACAATAGGAATAAGAGGTGTTTTATGGGTTTCATCATGACTAAGGTTTAAGAGCAGGAACTTGCACGCCGGCGGCCCGCCTTGCTTCCGCTCAATCCAGCCGCAGGGACGGTCGCGGGGCGAGGGTGGCGCCGGCCGGGACGTTGATGACCGCGATGCTGCCCGCCCCGACCACGGCGGATTTGCCGACGCGCACGCCGGGGAGGATGCTGGCGTGGCTGCCCATGAAGACCTCCTCCTCCAGGTGGGCGTAGCCGGTCACGTCGCAGTGGCCGCTCAGGGTGGTCCAGTCGCCCAGGAAGGTGTTGTGGCCCACGGAGGAGCCCACGTTGATGGTCACAAAGTTTCCCACCCGGATGTCGCAGGTGAGGGTCACGTCCGGGCAAATGATGCAGCCCTGGCCGAGGCGCACGTCGCGGCCGATGACCGCGTTGGCGTGGACGAGGGTGGTGAAACGCGCCCCCCGGGCCAGCAGGCTGGTGACCACGCGGCGTTTGGCGGCGGGGTTGCCCAGGGCGCAGACGAGGAGATCGCCGGGCACGGGCTGGTAGTCGCGGATCGTGCCGAGGAGCGGGGGCAGCCCGGCATACCCGGCGAGGGCGGCGGAATCATCGTCGAGAAAGCCGCCGATTTTCCACCAGCGGCCGTTTTCGCGGCAATGGGTGGCCCATTCGTGAACCTCGCGCCCGAAGGCGCCGGCGCCGGCGATGACAAGGCGTTTCATGGTCAGAGGTAGGGGGTTTCGGGGTTGCGGGTCCGGACGACCTTGGCGGGCGAGCCGTAGGCCACGACCCCGGAGGGCAGGCTGGACATGACGAGGGAGCGCGCTCCCACGACGGTGTTTTCCCCGATCTCAATCCGATGGCGGAGGGTGGCCCCGATGCCGATGGCGGTGGCGCGGCCGATCGTGACCTCGCCCCCGGTCATGACGCCCGGGGCCAGCGAGGCGAAATCATGCAGGCGGCCGTCATGGTCGAGCGAGGAGCCGGTGTTGAGCAGGCAGAAACGGCCCGTCTCGCAGGCCGGCCCGACGGTGGCGCGGGCGCAGACCACGGTGCCGTCCCCGATGGTGGCGCTGCGGGAAACGACGGCGGAGGGGTGGATGACGGCGGGAAACTCCAGGCCGGGGGCGATGGCGCGGACCTTTTCGTAAACCAGCTCGCGGCGGTGGTTGTCCCCCACGCCGATGGCGCAGGCCTCGATGTTTCGCAAACGAATCAATTCCGGGAGATCCTCCTCTCGGCCCAGGATGGGGACGCCGAGGACCAGCAGGCCGGGCTCCTTGTGGGCGTCAATGAACCCCTCGACATGGAAGACCCCCTCGGCGGCGAGGGCGTCGAGCAGGACCTTGCCGTGCCCGGAGGCCCCGACGATGACAATGCGCGGTTTCCACATGGCTTCAGCGCAGGGAGTAGCCGCCGTCGAGCAGCAGGGTGGTGCCGGTGACCCAGCGGGCGGCGGGCGAAAGGAGGTAGGCCACGGCGGCGGCCACATCGGCGGGCGAGCCGGGGCCGAGGGGATACTCGCGGAGGTGGGCGGCCAGGGCCTCCGGATCAAGCGAGGCGCCGGAGCGGTCCGCCATGGGGCCGGGGATCAGGCCGGGGGCGACACAGTTGGCGCGGCGGGCGCGGGGCGCGATCTCGAGGGCGAGGTTGCGGGCGAAAGCCTCCAGGGCGGCCTTGGCGGCGGCATAGGCGGCATGGCCGGCGCTGGCCCGGGACGAAAGGATCGAGGTGAGGAAAACGAGGGAGGCTCCGTCCTTCAGGCGGTTGCCCTTGAGAAGGTCGCGGGTCAGCCGGGCCGGGCCGGTGAAATCGGCCGCCAGCACGGTGTCGGGGTCGTCGTCGCGCCAGAGCCGGACGGGGCGGACCTGTTCGATGCCGCCGGCGAAGACGACACCGTCAAGGGCGGGCAGGGTCTTGACGGCGGCGGCGCGGGCCGGGGCGTCCGTCCAGTCGAGGGTCAGGGTGCTGTGGCCGGGAAACTCCGCCGCGAGAGTGGAAAGTTTGGCCGGGTCACGGCCGGCCAGGACGAGGGTCGCGCCCTGCGAGGCGGCGAGCCGGGCGCAGGGCGAGCCGAGCAGGCCGGTGGCTCCGGCCACCAGCACGGTTTTCCCGGCCAGGGAGAAGGGGGAGGCGGTGTCCGGGGCGGCCATGGGATCAGCCCTGCTGCGCGGCGAGGGCGGCGGAGGCGTGGAACAGGTCGGCGATGGTGCGGCAGCCGCGGAAGCTGGCTCCGGCCAGTTGCACGCCAAACTCGGCGTCAATGACCGCGAGGGTGGAAAGGCTGGCGAGGGAGTCCCAGGCCGGGAGGGCGCGGAATTCCGTTTCCGGGCGGAGGGTGCCGGGGGAAATCCCCTCGATGTTCTCCTCGAGGGCGGCGATGAAACGCTCAATGGTCATGTGGGGTAGTTTAGACAGGGTTTGCCAGCGTTTGATAAGCGAAAACTGGGTGTGGGGGACGTGGGAAGGTTATTATGGCGGATTCGCCATAATTAGCCAAGTGGGCAGGATGGCGTCGGTCTCTTGTTCATGGCTGCGTTCTGCCCTCGAAAACAAAGATCCGCGCGCACCGGAGCGGCCCCGCCTCCAGCCAGCAGGAGGCCCAGGAAAGGCCCACGCCAAAGCCGGAACAGAGCAGGCGCAGGCCCTTGGTTTCCAACGTCTTGCCGAGTTCGTCGCAGAGTGCGGCCGGGATGGAGGCGCTGGACTGGTTGCCGTAGCGCCCGGCGGTCCCGAGGGGGACCTTTTCGGCGGGGAGTTTCAGGCGTTTGGCGAGGTTTTGCAGGATGAAGGCGTTGGCCTGGTGGAAGACGAACGCGTCCGTCTCCTCGATGGTCTTGCCGGCAAAGGCCAGCAGTTCCCGCACGGCGGCGGGCTCCTCGCGGAGGGTGAAGTTGAAGACCTCCAGGCCGTTCATGTGGAGGTGGGCGGCGGTGCGGACCGAACCGTCCTCATCGGTGACTTCCGGCAGGGTTTCCCCCGGGACGGAGGGAGAACGCGAACCGCCGGACGGGACGCGGATGGCGGCCGCGCCGGCCCCGTCGGAATGGAGGGCAAACCAGGCGGGCGGGGCGGTTTCGTCGCGCTCGACCAGGGTGGCCGAGCAGGCGTCGCCGAAGAGGGGAAGGGTGGCCCGGTCGCGCCGATGGATCAGTTGGGAGATGGTGTCGCCGGCCAGAAGCAGGACGCGGGAGCAGCCACCGGCCGAGGTCATGAGATGGGCCAGCCAGAGGCCGTAAACCCAGCCGGAACAGCCCTGGTTGACGTCGAAACAGGCCGTGGTTTTGGGCAGGCCGAGGCGGGCGTGGAGCAGGTTGGCGTTGCAGGGCTGGGGCTGGTCCGGCGTCTGGGTGACGAAAATGAGGGCGTCCACCTGGCCGGGCGCGACCCCGAGGGTGCCGAGCAGGTCGCGGGCGGCGGCCTCGCCCAGGTCGAGGGTGGTGATTCCGGGCGGGGCGGTGCGGCGGCGGTCGAGGCCGACGAGGCGGCGGAGTTTTTCCGCCTCCTGCGGGGCGTGGGCGAACAGTTCCGTCTCCTCCTCCAGGCGGCGCTCCACCGGGCCGGCGCAGACGCTGAGGCCGGCGAGGCGGGAGTGTTCGAGACGGGACAGGGCCATGGCTCAGGCCTTTCCCGTGGGGGACCGGCTGCCTTGGAACTCCTCCATCGTGGCGTGCCCCTGGGCGGTGATGCCCTCGCGGACAAAAACCTTTTTGACGGTCAGGAAGAGGATCCGGACATCGAGGAAAAAGCTGGCGCGGTCCACATATTCGACATCAAGGCGGAACTTGTCCTCCCAGGAAATGGCGTTGCGGCCGTTGATCTGGGCCCAGCCCGTGATGCCGGGTTTGACCTCGTGGCGGCGGGCCTGCTCGGGACTGTAACGGGGGAGGTATTGGACCAGGAGCGGACGCGGGCCGACCAGGCTCATCTCGCCCCGCACCACGTTGATCAGTTCGGGAAACTCATCGAGGCTGCTGCCGCGCAGAAAACGGCCGAAGGCGGTGAGGCGGACGGAATCCGGTAGCAGTTTCCCATCCGGGCCGCGCTCGTCCGTCATGGTGCGGAACTTGATCATCCGGAAGATGCGTCCGCCCTGGCCGGGCCGGTCCTGCCGGAAAAAGATGGGCGAACCCAGCTTGAGCCGCACCAGCAGGCAGAGCACCAGCAGGGGCAGCGCCAAGGCCAGCAGCCCGAAAAAGGCGGCGCAGAAGTCGAAAAGTCTTTTGCCACAGCGGCGATACATGGGCGTCACCATGGGGACCCCGGGACGGGAATGAAGCCAAAAGAAGGTGCGACGCCCTCAGCCCCCGGCCCGCCCCGACAAGGCGAGGCCAAGCAAACCGCTCGCCAGCGCCGAACCGACGGCAACCCAGGCCAGCAATTTGACAACACGCCCCTCCGTTGAGGAAAATTCAGCCGTGGGGATGAAAAGGAAAGGCAGCATCCCACCGGCAACAGCCACAAGCAAAGTTGGCAGCGTCACGAAAAACAACAGGGCCATGCCACTCCAGTGGTCCGGCGGGCTGCGAAAAAAGGAGATCGAATTGCCGAGAAAGAACCCGGACCAGACCAGCGATGCCGAGGAGGAGGCTCCCGACACCACCAGCAAAAAGATCTTTTCCCCTTTTTTCATCCCTTAGCGACCCAAGCTGACCTGGCTGACGGCTCCGGCGGACTGAGAGGTGCCAACCTCAGTGGCCGCTGCCGCTGGTTTCGGCCCCGAGGCCGGTGTGGGCGCGGACGGAGAGCTCGTTGAACTTCTCCTCGGCCGAGGGATCGCGCGGGGTCAGGAGCGTGCCCAGCCAGGCGGCGAGGAAACCGAGCGGGATGGAGACGATGCCGGGGTTTTTCAGGGGGAAGATGAAGTCGCCGGTGATGAGGGTTTTACCCGGGACGGGGTCCATCACGCTGGGGCTGATGAGGATCAGGATGATCGAACTGGCCAGGCCGACCGAAAGTCCGGCCACGGCCCCGGTGGTGTTGAAACGTTTCCAAAAGATCGAAAAAATGATGACCGGCAGGTTCGCGCTGGCCGCGACCGCAAAGGCCAGGCCGACAAGGAAGGCGGGGTTGAGCGATTGGAGTTGGATGGCGAGAAAGATGGAAATCGCCCCGACCACAAAGGCGGTAATGCGGGCCACCTTCACCTCTTCGCCGGGGCGGTTTTCTTTGCCGTGGTGGATCACATTGGAGAAAAAGTCGTGGGCGAAGGAGGTGCTGGCGCTCATGGTCAGGCCCGCCACGACCGCGAGGATGGTGGCAAAGGCCACGGCACTGATGAAGCCGAAGAACATTTCCCCGCCCAGGACCTTGGCCAGGATGGGGGCGACCATGTTGCCATCAGCCTTGTGGGTGATGTCGTTGAGCGGGATGTCGCTCATTTTTAACAACGTGGCGGCCCCGAAACCGAAGAAGGTGGTGAGGATGTAGAACACGCCGATGATGGCCATGGCCCAGATGACGCTGACCCGGGCCGTCTTGGCGTCTGGCACGGTGTAGAAGCGGACGAGAATGTGGGGCAGGCCGGCGGTGCCGAGGACGAGGCCGAGGGCGAGGGAGATGAAATCCCATCGCCCCCAATCGTTGGCGGGAACCGCGAGTTTCCCATAAAGCCGCCCGGTCTCGAGCAGGTTGACGGCGGGTTTGCTGCCCCCGTAGTCGGCCACGGAAACGGCGTCGAAAAACTTCGTCAGACTGTAGTCGTATTTTCCCAGCACCAGCCAGCTCAGGGCAAACGCGCCGCACATGAGCAGGACGGCCTTGATGATCTGCACCCAGGTGGTGGCCAACATGCCGCCAAAGACCACATAGACGAGCATGAGCACCCCCACGCCGATGACGGCGGGGGTGAAGGGGACGCCCAGCAGGATTTTGATGATGCCGCCCGCGCCCACCATCTGCGCGATCATGTAGAAGGTGGAAACGGTGATGGTGCTGAGCGAGGCCATGGCCCGGACCGGACGCGGGCTGAGGCGGTAGGCGAGCAGGTCGGCCATGGTGTATTTGCCGGCGTTGCGGAGCGGTTCGGCCACGACAAAGAGGACGGTCAGGTAGGCGACGAGGAACCCCACGGAATACATGAAACCGTCGTAGCCGCTCATGCAGATCATGCCGGAGATGCCGAGGAAACTGGCGGCGCTCATGTAGTCACCGGCGACGGCCAGGCCGTTCTGCCAGCCCTTGATGCTGCGGCCGGCCGCGAAGTAGGCGGCGCTGCCGGTGGCCTTGCGGGCGCTGAAGTAGGTGATGACGAGGGTGAGGGCGACAAAGGCCGTGAACATGACCAGGGCGGTCGTGTTCGTCTTGGCCGGTTCGGAAGCGGCGGCGGCGGGAACGGCGGTCGTGGCGGCCTGGGCCAGCAAGGAAAGGAAAGGAGACATCGGGGCTCAGAGCTTGGGGTTGTTTTTCAAAACGGCGGCGGTCATCTTGTCCCAGCGGGCGGCGACCACGACATACATGCCGGCCAGAATCCAGGCCATGAGGAACTGGGAAAGGGCGAAGAGGTAGGCCCCGTTGACCTTGCCGATGACCGGCCGGTTCATGACCTCGGGAAACCAGCCCACGAGAACCGGCAGGGCCAGGTAATAGACGAGAAAGAAGATGGTGGCGGGGATGAGGAAACGGCGTTTGGCCCGGAGGACGGCGGCGAATTCCGCCGAATGGCCGATCTGGTCCCAGTGGGATTGCGGGGTGGGGGGAGGAGTCATGGGGTGAGGTTGACCCGAATCCGGCGATTCCCGGATTCGGTAATTAAGAATTAAGAATTAAAAATTGGTGGGGAGTTTTGTGAACGAGGGAGCATCCTGGGGCGTTTGAGTTTCAAATGCTGTTTTGAGGTTAAGGGAGCCGCTTGGCGCGATGTCGAGAACGCATCAGCCGGAAAACAACATTCTTAGCGCCGGAACCGCCTGAGCAGAGCTCCGGTGAGCTCGCGGAGTTCCGCGAAACGGAGCAGATGCAGCAGGCTGAAATAGAAAACACCACCGAGGGGAATAAAGACCAGCAGGGCGGCCAGGCAGAGCATTTTGCCGTGTCCCCAGTGTGAGTCGAGGAAGCGCCAGGAGAGGAAACAGACCGCGCCCATGGCCACGGCGGGAAGGATGATCTGAAGGAGCGGAACGAGCACGGCGTGGCGGCGCATTTCCGGGAGTTTCCGCCAGAGGACAAACGACAGGCCGAGGGCATGGACCCCGTAGGCGGTGAGGATGCCGCAGGCCAGGCCGGGAAGCCCGTAGAGTTTCCCCAGCGTGACGCAGAGGACGGCGTTGAGGATGAGGTTGAGGATGGCGGCCTTGAGGGGAGTGGCCATGTCCTGGCGGGCATGGAAGGCGCGGCCCACAAACGAGCCGAGGGCGAAGAGCGGGATGCCAAAGGCGAACAAACCCATGATGGGCAGGGTGTTGGCCACCGAGTTTTCCCCGAATTTCCCGTGCTGGTAAACAAACCGGACGATGGGTTCGCGCAGGGCCCACAGGCCGGCGGCGGCGGGCACCGTCACGGCCAGGATCAGCCTCAGCCCGCGGTGGAACTGGGCGGCGAAATCCGGCAGGTCGTTTTTCGAGGCGGCCGCGGCCAGGGCGGGGAACACCAGGGTGATGATGGAAAAGGCGAAGAGGCCGAGGGGCAGCTCGGTGAAGCGGTTGACGTTGTAGAGAACGGTGGGAGCGCCCTCCTCCAGCCCCGCGCAGAAAAAGCGGGAAAAGGCGGTGTTGATCTGAAACACGCCCGCCCCCAGCAGGCCCGGGCCGAGCAGGCGCATGAGCCGGCCCAAAGCCGGGGTGTGGGACAAATCCCAGGCCAGCCGCCAGCCGTTTCGGAGCAGGCAGAAAAACGGTGTCGCCAGTTGGATGAGGCCGCCGATCAGAACGCCGAAACAGGCGACATAAACCCCCGATTCGTTGTCGTTTCGGCAGAAAAAATACATGAGCCCGACCGCGCCGATCTGGATGACGTTGAACCAGACCTGGGAGCGGGCCGGCACATCAAACACCCGCAGATGGTTGAGTGCGGCGGCCACGGCGGCGGCCAGGCAGACGAGGATGAGGTAAGGCATCATGACCGCGCCAAAACGGCCGGTGAACTTGATCGTCTCAATCTTGACGGCCTTCTCCCACACCACCCGGGCCTTGGCCTCGGCCGGGGATTCGACAGGCGGGGGGCCCCCGTCCGGCCTTTCCTTCACAAACTGAACCTTGGGGAGATGGGCCAGGGAGGACATTTCCTGGGAGTTACTGCCCCAGGAGGGGGATGGGTCCCAGCCGACACAGAGGCAGGCCGAAGTCAGCACCAGGCAGATGGCGGAAAGGATCAGGGTCAGGCGGGTGATGACCTGGTTCAGCAGCTTTTTGGCGGCCGCGTCCCCGCCGTCGGCCTGCTCCTGGGCCAGCATGGGGATGAGCGCGGAGGTGAGCGCCCCTTCACCCAGGAGACGGCGCAGCAGGTTGGGCAACGTGAAGGCCGTGACAAAGGCGTCCTGAAGGTAACCCCCGCCCAGGACCGCCCCAAACAAAACATCCCGGACCAGGCCAAGCACGCGCGACCCCAGGGTGGAGAGCAGGAGCTTGCTGAGCTGGGACCAGGACATCGGGGAAAAGGAAGAAGGTTGAAGGATGCGGGATGAAGTCGAGACCGGAACGGCGGGCACTCACCACTCCCCTGTTCTCCTCCTCACCCCTTCCCTTCTTCTGTCTCGGGGTCTCGTTTATTCCGCCCCCGCCTCGCGCCAGAGTTTCTCCACCAGGGTCGGTTCGACCCCCGAGGTCGTCTGGGCGACTCCCAGGGAACTCATCGTGACGAAACGCAGGCGGCCTTGGCGGACCTTCTTGTCGCGGGCCATGACATCGAGCAGTTTGTTGACCGGCAGGGGTTTGCGGAGCCGGACCGGCAGGTGGTGGGCGGCCACGGCGGCGCGGGTGCGGTCCACCTCGGCGGCACCGATGAAACCGAGCTCCTGCGAGAGGCGGGCCGCAAGGACGAGCCCCAGGCCGACCGCCTCGCCGTGCAGATAGTCGCCATAACCCGCCACGGCCTCGACGGCGTGGCCGAAGGTGTGGCCGAGGTTGAGCAGGGCGCGCCCGCCCTCCGCCGCCGTCTCGCGTTCGTCTTCCGCCACCACCGCGGCCTTGATCTCGCAGCAACGCCGGATGAGGGCCGGAAGGGCCGGATGGGTGTGGGAGTTGACCGGGTCGCGTTCGAGCTGGGCGAAAAGGTTTCCGTCGGCCAGGAGCCCGTATTTGAGGACCTCGGCCATGCCTGCGGCAAACTCGCGGGGCGGGAGCGTGGCCAGAAGGGAGGTGTCCGCGTAAACGGCCTGCGGCTGGTGGAAAGCGCCGACGAGGTTTTTGCCCTCGGGCAGGTTGATGCCGGTTTTGCCGCCCACGCTGCTGTCCACCATGGAGAGGAGCGTGGTGGGAACCTGCAAGAGGTCCACGCCGCGCAGGTGGGAGGCGGCCGCGAAGCCGGCCAGGTCGCCCGTGACCCCGCCGCCCAGGGCCACGACCACGCCGCCGCGGTCCAGGCGGTTCTGGGCCAGGAAACGCCAGATTTCGCCGAGGCGCTCGACACACTTGGTGGCCTCGCCGGAGGGCAGCACCAGCGAGGGCAGCCCGGCGAAGGTTTCGGACAGGAGTGCGGGCTGGGCCACGGAAAGGTTGAAGTCGGCCACGACCGCCACGGGGCGTTTCGACGACGCAAGGACGGCGAGGTCGGACCGGATCAGGCCACCCAGGGAGGGGCCGATGTGGATGGGATAGGAACGTTCGCCGAGTCTGACAGTGAGGGTCTCGTGGCTCATGGGAAAGGGGTGTTAACGAAACAAAAGTAGCGGGCTCACTCCTTCAGGCCGAAGACGGCGTCCACGTAGTTTTCGATGCTGAAGGGTTGGAGGTCCTCGGGCTGCTCGCCGAAGCCGGTGAAGTAGATGGGCAGTTTCAGTTCCCGGAAGATTCCAACGAGCGCCCCGCCCCGGCTGGTGCCGTCGAGCTTGGTGATGATGAGGCCGGTGAGGCCGAATTCGCGGTGGAAGACGCGGGCCTGCTCGATGGAGTTTGAACCCAGAGAGCCGTCCAAGACGAGCCAGCGGTGCTGCGGCGCGGTGGCGTCCTTCTTCTCCAGGACGCGGCGGATTTTGACGAGTTCGTTGAGCAGGTTCGTCTTGGTGTGGAGGCGGCCGGCGGTGTCGAGAACGAGAATCGGACGCCGGCGGGCCACGGCGGAGGACCAGGCATCAAACGCCACGGCGGCGGCGTCCGCCCCCTGGTGCGAGCTGACGAGTTCCAGCCCAAGACGTTCCGACCAGACCTTGATCTGCTCGTTGGCGGCGGCGCGGAAGGTGTCGCAGGCCCCCAGGACCGGCTCGCGGCCGTCGCGTTTGAAGGCGTAGCCGAGTTTCGCGGTGGTGGTGGTTTTGCCCGAGCCGTTGACGCCGATGAGGGCGATGACGACGGGTTTGTCCGCCTCGGTCGGGAGTTCGCTCAAACGGCCTTCCGAGCCCACGAGGATGCCTTTGAGGACGGACGCGCCGATCTCGGCGGCGGCCTGGCCACGCAGGGTTTTGTCCTTGGCGTAGGCCTTTTTGATTTCCGCCATGATCTCGTCCGTCGTCTCTACGCCGAAGTCGGCCCCGATGAGGGCCTCCTCCAACTCCTCGATCATGGCATCGTCGAGCTGCTTGTTCCCAAAGATGCCCCCCAGCTTCCCCACGGCCTTGAACACGGCGGCGGCGGTCTTCTGGAGACCATCCTTGAACTTCTTGAAGAGGCTGAGCATTGCGAAAGGGGAGAGAAAGGCCCAACGCGGGGGCCTTGTCGAGCCGGGGCATGGGGGCGCTTCACGCCTCAGAACCAGTTCACGATCTTTTCAGTGGTAGCACGAGGAAGGCGAGATTGACGAACTGCAGGCTCGTGTTGAGCAGGCGCTCGCAGTTTTTCCACAGGCGACGGCATTGGCGGAGGAAGACCTTCCCGCACCCTACGCCACCACGCCCTTGATGAGGTGGCCGTGGACATCGGTGAGGCGGTAGTCGCGGCCCTGGAGGTGGTAGGTGAGGCGGGTGTGGTCGAAGCCGAGGAGGTGGAGGATGGTGGCCTGGAGGTCGTGGACGTGGGCCTTGTCCTGGGCGGCCTGGTAGCCGAACTCGTCGCTCGCGCCGTAGGTGGTCCCGGCCTTCACCCCGGCCCCGGCCATCCACATGGTCATGGCCCCGGGGTTGTGGTCCCGGCCGACAAACTGCATCTCTTTGCCGTTGCGGTTTTCCCGCATCGGGGTGCGGCCGAACTCGCCGCCCCAGACCACCAGCGTGTCCTCCAGCAGGCCGCGCTGCTTCAGGTCCTGGAGAAGGGCGGTGACGGAGCGGTCCATGGCCGCGCACTTGTCCTTGAAGCCGCCGTTGAGGGCCTCGTCCTTGCCGGCCCCGTGGCTGTCCCAGCCCCAGTCGTAGAGCTGGACGAAGCGCACGCCGCGCTCGACGAGGCGGCGGGCCAGGAGGCAGTTGTTGGCAAAGGAGTTTTTCCCCGGCTGGGTGCCGTAGAGCTCGTGGATGGCGGCGGGTTCGCGGGACAGGTCGGTGGCCTCGGGGACACTCATCTGCATGCGGAAGGCCAGCTCGTATTGGGAGATGCGGGTGACGGTCTCGGGGTCGCCCAGCTCGCGGTAGGAGCGCTGGTTGAGGTCGCCGATGGCGTCGAGGGTGGCGCGGCGGAGGTCGCGGGAGACGCCGTCGGGGTTGCCCGCGAAGAGGATGGGCTCGCCGGAGCCGCGGCACTGCACGCCCTGGAAGACGGAGGGGATGAAACCGCTGCCCCAGACGGACTTGCCGGCGTCGGGGTTTTTCCCGCCGGAGACGAGGACGACGAAGCCGGGCAGGTCGGTGTTTTCCGTGCCGAGGCCGTAGAGCGCCCAGGCACCCATCGCGGGGCGCCCCATGCGGGGGCTGCCGGTGTGGATGAGGAGCTGGGCCGGTGCGTGGTTGAACTGGTCGGTGTAGAGGGACTTGAGGAAACACAGGTCGTCCACCTGGGTGGAAAGCAGGGGCAGGCGGTCCGAAACCCAGGCGCCGGACTTGCCGTATTGCCGGAACGGATACTGGGGGCCGAGCATCTTGGGCACGCCCTGGATGAAGGCGAAGCGTTTGCCTTCGAGGAACGAGCCGGGGCAGTCCTTGCCGTCGAGTTTGGCCAGCTCGGGTTTGTAGTCGAAGAGCTCATGCTGGCTGGGCGAGCCGGCCATGTGCAGGTAGATGACGCGTTTGGCCTTGGCCGGGAAGTTGGCGGATTTGGGGCCCAGCGGGTCGGCCTTGGCCCGGGCCAGGAGGTCGGTGGCGTCGGAGCCGAAGGCGCGGGAGGCCCCGAGGGTGGCGAGGGAGAGGGCGCCGAGGCCGAGGCTGCCCTGGCGCAGGAACCAGCGGCGGGTGAGGAATTCGGCGCGGGTCTTGAGGAGCTCTTCTTGGAAAGGTGGCATGGGAAAGGGGCGGGGCCGGAAGGGGTGAACGGGTGGGGAAGCGAAGCGCGGCGGCTCAGGGAGATCAGTCAGGCCTGGATGAACAGATCGGCTCTCACCTTGAACCGTTCGCAGAGCTTGCGGATGTGCTCGGTGGTGAGGGAACGGGTTCCTTTGATGAGTTTATAAGCCGAGGAACGGTCCACTTCCAGCAGCTCGGCGAGGTCGTCGCCGGTCATGGCGTTTTCCGAGAGGAGGAAGGCCAGATGCTCGTTGCC
>JANOBW010000169.1:0-71588 GCA_031411855.1 Opitutia bacterium | reverse complement strand
CAAGGCTGCCAAACACCACCATGCCGGCGGAAAAGGGGTTCTGAATGTCATCCATGCGAATGATGTAATCCTTGCCGTTGATGAGGTTGCGAGCGGTCAGGGTTTCCGCACGCGAGGCGTTTCCACAGATTTTTTCAATGCGGTAGAAGGCGGTGTGCCGCTCATACCAGTGGCGCACGTCGTGGCTGTCTTTCTCCGGGAGCCGGAGGATTTCCGCGATCAGGTCGAGAGCCCCCAGGCCGGACCAGGGGGTGCATTCCTGATGCATAAAATCCTCGCCGTTCGACATCACATCCCCGTTCTCGCTGCTCTCGGTGATGAAGCGCACATACATGCCGCGGAACAGATAGGAACTCCGGGCCAGCCACAGCAGTTTGCGTTTCACATCCCAGGCATGAAGATCTGGGGTCTGGAGAAACGGGGTGAGGGAGGAAGTGGCAGGCAGCTTGGCAAATTTATCGGTCAGGAAACGCGACACCATTTCCGCCAGCTTGATCAGATCGGGATCGGAAGGTGACAGCTCGATATCATCGTCGAAAACAGGCAAAAGCGTCCAAAGCAGGTAGCGGATGCGGCGGGCATCGAAAGGGGTCAGGCCAGGCTCTTCGCCGGGGCGAACGACAAAGGGGAGCGGCGTGCCGTGGAGTTTTTCCTGGAGGGACTCCAGAGCTCGCCACAGGCCCAAATCGGCATGGATATCCTCTCCAAACTCAACAAGGAGAAGGGCCAGGCGTGCGACATGATCATCCCCAAAGTAGCCAAGTTCGAGCTGGTGAATGCCCTTCTGAAGCTGGCGGCGAAAGTCGCGGGCGGCCTCGATCAGACCCTTGTCCAGGACCGAGTGGGAACCGAGGGGACGGTTTTGGGCAAAGTATTCCTTTTCGCTAAGCTTCATGGGGTTACTCCACGTTGGCGAACTGCTCGCGGACGCGCTCCAGCTCGTTTTTCATGTCGAGGACAACGCGGGTGAGGTCGAGGGAGACAGACTTCGCGCCGGTGGTGTTGATCTCGCGGTGCATTTCCTGGGCAAGGAACTCCAACTGGCGGCCGGCGGGCTCGCCGTCCTCGCGGCGGAGGAGGGCCTCGAAGGCGTCGAAATGGCTGGCCAGGCGGGTCAGCTCCTCAGCCACGTCGCAGCGGTCGGCGAAGAGGGCGACCTCCTTGAGGACGCGCTCGTCGGAGGGATCGAGTTCGACACCCAGGGTGCGGAGGCGGACGAGAAGGGCGTCGCGCTGGGCGGTGACCTGGCCGGGGGCAAAGGCGGCGGCGGCAGTGTGGAAGGCGCGGAGTTTGGCGAGGCGGGCGAGGAGGTCGTCGCGTAGCGCGGCGCCTTCGCGGGCGCGGGAGGTGGCAAAGGCGGCAAGTGCCTGATCCAGAGCCTTTTCGAGAGCAGGTTGGAGCTGCTCGGGAAGTTCGGTGGAGGAACTGCTGGAACGTGCCAAAGCCGCGGCTTCGAGGAGCAGACGGGCGTCGGGCTGGAAGGGCGCGCCGAGGTCGTCGGCCAGAGCCTTGAGGCGGGTAAGAATGGCGCGGATCGCGGCCTCGTCCACCGGACCGGCCGAACCCTTGCCCGGGAGCGTGGCGAGCCGGATCGTGACGTTGATCTTGCCGCGCGAGGCGACATTGCGGACTCGTTCGGAAAGGGGGCGCTCCAGGGAGGCCCACTCGCGCGGAAGGGAAACGCCGACGGCGAGCCCCTTCTGGTTGACGGAAGCGACCTCGACGGCGGCTTCGAGGCCGGGAAGGCTGGCGGTGGCGCGGCCGAAGCCGGTCATGGAGCGCATGGTGTTTTGTTGGGCAAGTTGTTGTGGATCAAGGAGCCAAAGGATTCCAAACCCGCAGAAAGCCCTGGTTTGCAAAATCTTTCTCATTGGAGGTGGCAAACTCGGTGACCCCGTGATGCCTCAGGGTCTGAGCCAGGCGCAGGTCAATGATGCGGCGAAAGGGGAAGTTTTGGCGGGCGGCCTGCTCCCAGACGATGTCCATCACCGGTGCGTTCTCGATGAGCGACCAGGCCTGGTTGTTGCGGTAGGCCGAACAGATGGCCGCCGCCTGCGTGGCGGACAGCGGTCGGGAGAAAATTTTTTCGTTTCGGAGTTTGAGGTAAAGCTCCAACAGAATCAATTCGCAGACGGCCACATCCCTGCGCGTGGCCAAGGACTGGATAAAATCACGGGCCGGCTGGTGCCAGGGCGAGGCTGCGTTGGCCGCATAAACGGCGATGTTGGTGTCGAAACTGAGCATCTGGTCCGCCGTTTCAGTCGTGGCAAAGGGCTGTCCACTCCTCCTCCGGGGCCAGGGTTTCCCCCAGATTGACCGGTTGGGGAAGGCTCCATGTTTCGGCCTTGGAACGGCCCGGGGGGTGATGGCGCACAATCTCTTCGAGACCACGCCGGACCACCTCGGCAAAACTCATCTCGTTTTCCGCCGCGAGCCTTTTGGCCTCATGATAGAGCACATCGGGGATTTGCACCTGGGTTTTTACCATGATGGCAAATTGCCATCATGGGCGATTTGCGTCAACGGATTTTTGGGAAAGGACGCTCACTTCAGCCAAGCGATCCGTATTTCTTTCTCCAAGGCTTTGAACTCGGGATCACCTGTGACCAATTCGGCTTTCAGGCTTTTGGCCAGGGCGGCGGCAAAAGTATCGGCCAGGCTCATTTTGAAGCGGGCTTTGAAATCGGCGGCACAATCGGCCATGGCCCGCGTGGTGGAATGGAAAATGATCGGCAACCCCTCCAGCACGGCTGCTGCGGAGTTCCAGGCCCTGGGACCGTCCTTCTTGAGGATTGAGTATTTCACCTCGGCATAATTGACGTCGGTCATGTGAACCGGAGCGTCCTTTTTACCTGCCTGGAGCAGCAGATTCTCGACCGCTTCCGCTCCCGCTTCGTCCCGGAAATACGCGATCAGGGCGAAACTATCGAGCACCTTGGCGGGCATGGCGTTCCTCCAGTTCGATTTCCGTCTTTTTGTGCGCGGCCCGTTCGGCTGCGGCGTTGGAGTCGGTGTTGGTTGACTTCAGAATGCCTCGTCCCCGTTTGACCAAGGCGGCCGTGACCGGCTTCAAGAGTATTCCTTCGGGGGTGGCCTGGACCACGACCCGGGTGCCGTCCTCAATGTGAAACTGTTTGCGTAGCAGGGCGGGAATCACGATCTGCCCCTTGGTCGTGAACCAGATGGAAGTCGCCTCGCTTGTCGGATTCATGGGGTCATTTCTGACTTTTTTAGAAAAGTCCGTCAAGCTGAAGTTCTGAAACACCAGATAGCGTTGTTAGGCATCTCATCACGCCCCTCACTTGCCCTTCTTCTTCGCCTCCGCCGCCAGCCTGGGCTTGAGGTAGGTCTTCCCCTTGAGGAGGTCCTCGTAGAAGTTCTGCAGGCGCACGCCTTCGCGGGGTTTCACGCGGTCGGACTTGGTGGCGTCGTCAATCTGGCGCTTCATCTGGCGGCAGAGTTCGCGCTCGTCGAACTGGATGTAGGAGAGCAGGTCGCAGACGTTCGAACCGTTGATGGTTTCCTCGATGAAGAAGCCATCCTCCTCGTCGTCCTCGAGGAACACGTGGAGCTCGTTGACGCGGCCGAAGAGGTTGTGAAGGTCGCCCATGATGTCCTGATAGGCGCCGACGAGGAACACCCCGATGTAGTAGGGTTTGCCGTCGAGGGGGTGGAGCGGCAGGTAGGGGCGGCTATCTTCTTCAAGATCAATGAAGTTGCTGATTTTACCTTCGGAGTCGCAGGTGATGTCCACCAGGGTGGCGTTCACGGTGGGGCGCTTGTCGAGATGGTGCAACGGGGCGACCGGGAAGAGCTGGTCGCAGGCCCAGTGGTCAATGAGGCTTTGGAAGACGGAGAAGTTGCAGACGTATTGCTCGGCCAGGAGTTTGTCGAGGATGCCAAGTTCCTCGGGCTCAAAGTCTTCGTCGGGCTCGGGGGTGCGCAGGTCCTGGCAGATGCGCCAGTAGAGGGCCTCGGCCTGGGCGCGGCCGGCGAGGTCGAGGTAACCGAGGGTGAAGAGCGAGTAGGCCTCCTCCTTTTTCTGGCCGGCGTCGTGGAAACGCTCCTGGCGGTTGAGCTTCCGCTTGTTGGCGAGAATATCCTTAAGTTCCTTGATGACAGGGACATCCTTGGCGGACTTGCGGGTGTCCGGCGGGATCATGGTTTTCGAGATGCGGTCGAATACCTCCACGACGAGCACCGAGTGCGGCGCGACGATGGCGCGGCCGGATTCGGAAACCACGTTCGGCACGGCCACATCGGCCGAGCGGCAGACCTCGAGGATGTTGGCCACCACGTCGCGGGCATACTGCTCGACGGTGTAGTTCATCGAGCTTTCGTAGGCCGTGCAGGAGCCGTCGTAATCCACGCCGAGACCGCCGCCGACATCAAGGAAACCCATGGGGAAGCCGAGCTTGACCAGGCCGCAGTAGAAACGCGCCGCCTCCACCACGGCCTTCTTGATGGTCAGGATGTTGGGGACCTGCGAGCCGATGTGGAAGTGGACCAGGCGGAGGGCGTTTTTCAGGCCCTCCTTTTTCAGATGCTCGGCCACGGACATGATCTCCGGCGCGGTCAGGCCGAACTTGGCCTCCTCGCCGCTGGACTCCGCCCACTTGCCCTCGCCGGCGGTGACAAGTTTGACGCGGATGCCGAGGAGTGGCTCGACCTTTTCCTCGCGGGCGATGCGGATGATGGCCTCCACTTCGGAATGTTGCTCGATGACGATGATGACCTGTTTGCCCAGCTTGCGGCCGAGGAGCGCGAGGCGGATGTATTCGTCGTCCTTGTAGCCGTTGCAGATGACGAGGCTCGAAGCGTCGCGGTGCAGGGCCAGGGCGATCATGAGTTCCGGCTTGGAGCCCGCCTCAATGCCGTAGTGGTAGGGTTCGCCGGCGTCAATGATCTCCTCCACAACCTCGCGGAGTTGGTTGACCTTGATGGGGAAGACACCCCGGTATTCGCCTTCGTAAGCCTCGGATTTGATGGCGGCCGCGAAGGCGTCGTTGAGGCGCTCCACGCGGTGCCGGATGAGGTCCTGGAAACGGATGGAAAAGGGCGGCTTGAGCCCCATCTCGGCGGCCTCCTTGATGACATCAAGCAGGCGGATGGAGCGGTGGTCGGCGCGGGGGTTGACGCAGACCGCGCCCTTTTCGTCCACGTTGAAATGGCCGCCGCCCCACTTCTCGAAGTTGTAGAGGGCGTTGGCGTCGGCGATGGTCCAGGAATCGGCGGCGGTCTTGTTGGTCACGGCGTGTGTCGGATGAGGAGGGAAGGTTGGAACGGGAACCATGAACCGGAGGGCAAAAGTGAGGCAAGGAACATTGATGTTGGGATTTGGTTGGGGAAAGGCTCGTCTTCGCCGGGGCGCGGCCCAATCGTCTGCGGCCACCCATCCGTTCCGTCATGCTTACCCTTGAAAATGTCACCAAGCGCTACGGTTCGCTCACGGCACTTGATGGCGTGTCGCTCCGGATTGAGGCCGGGGAGTTTTTCGGCCTGCTCGGGCCCAACGGAGCCGGCAAGTCCACGCTCATGTCCCTCGTCGCCAGCCTGCGCGAGCCCGACTCGGGCCGCATCACGCTCAACGGCCAGCCTCTCTCCGCCGCCGGGCTCGAGGCGCGAGCCGCCCTCGGGCTCGTGCCGCAGCACATCGCGCTTTATCCCAAGCTCTCCGCCGAGCAGAACCTTCGCATCTTCGGCCAGCTCTACGGCCTGGGCGGGGCGGTCCTTCGCGACCGCATGGACGAGGGGCTGGAGGCGATGCAACTGGCCGACCGTCGGCGCGACCCCGTGCAGCATTTCTCCGGTGGGATGCAGCGCCGGCTCAACATCGTGGCCGCGCTCCTCCACCGGCCCAGGCTGCTGCTCTGCGACGAGCCCACCGTCGGGGTGGACCCGCAGTCGCGCAACGCGATCTTCGAGTTTTTGGAAAAGCTTAACCGAGAGGGACTTACGGTGATCTATTCCACGCACTACATGGAGGAGGCCACGCGGCTCTGCTCGCGCATCGGCATCATTGATCACGGCAAGATTCCCGCCCTCGGCACCCTGGACGAGCTGCTGCTCAAACTGCCCTTCGAGGAAGAGATCCGCTTTCCGCTTGATGGCACCACCGCCGCGCTGGCCGCCCAACTGGCCGCGCACGGGGCGGTCGAGAAAGGAGACGGGCTCTGCCGTTTCCGGCCGCCGCCCGGCTACAAACTTTCCCGTTTCTACCAACTCACCGAATCGCTCGGCCTGCCTCCGCGGCTCTTCACCAGCCAGCGGCCCACGCTTGAGGCGCTGTTCCTGCACCTGACCGGCCGCACCCTCCGCGAATAACCCGGCCGCCATGCGCACCCTTCTCATTCTCGTCCGCAAGGACTTCACCCTTTTCTTTCGCAACAAGGCGGCGGTCTCGCTGACCTTCCTTGTGCCGTTCGTGCTGATCTGGGTCTTTGGCCAGGTTTTCGGCGTGAACCGCGCCGATCCGGGCCCCAGGGGCATCCCGCTGGCCGTGGTCAACGCCAGCGGCAATCCCGGGGCGGAGAAGCTGGTTCAGGCCCTCCAGTCCGAAAAGGCTTTCAAGGTGTTCACGAAATTCGTGGCCGACGACAAGACGGAGCGGCCCCTGCGCGAGGCCGACCTCGCAGCGCTGATGCGCGCCAACGAGTTCCGTTTCGCCGTGGTGATCCCTGAGGATCTCGTGAGCGAGAAGAGTTTCGGGCTGCACCTCAAGACCTACACGAATCCCCGCAACGAGATCGAAACCCAACTCGTCAACGGCATCCTGCAAAAGACGATTTTTTCCAGCGTGCCGCAACTGCTCGGCCAGTCGCTGATGACCCAGGGCCGGGGCTTCGTCGGAACGGAAAACATGACCCGTTTCAACCAAGTGCTGGCGGAGAGCATCGCCCGGTCGTTTGGCGGCGATCCGGCGCAAATCCTGAAGAACCTTGAGTCGGGTGATTTCACCGCCGGTCTCCTCGCGGGCGGCTCCGGGGCTGATGTTTCGTGGGACTCCCTGCTTTCCCGCGTGCTTCACATCGAGGCGGTCCAGGTGGCGGGGCAGGACGTGAAGTCCCCAGCGGCCACGCGCATCGTGGGCGGCTGGGCGATGCAGTTCCTGCTGTTCGCCCTCAGCGCCGCGGCCTCGGCGCTCTTCCACGAGCGCGACCAGGGCATTTTCCATCGCCTCCTGGCCGGGCCGGTGAGCCGGGCGCAGATACTCTGGAGCAAGTTTGTCTATGGCATCCTGATCGGGATGCTGCAGCTCCTTACGCTCTTCCTCGCCGGACGCGTTCTTTACGGGATAGACGTGGAGCATCACCTCGGGCTGCTGCTGCTCGTCTGCGCCTTTGCGGCCGCGGCCTGCACGGCCTTTGGCATGTTGGTGGCGGCGGTGTCGTCCTCGCCCGAGGCGGCGAGCGGCCTTTCCACGTTTTTGATCCTGATCATGTGCGCGATCGGGGGCGCCTGGTTTCCGGTGGCGCTGATGCCGGAATCCATCCAGCAGGCCAGCAAGCTCACCCTGGTCTATTGGGCGATGGAGGGTTTCTCGCAGGTGTTGTGGGCCCAGGCCACCTTCCTTGAGCTGCTGCCCACCCTCGGCATTCTCGGCGGCATGACCGCCTTGGTGATGACGGTCGCCGTGTGGCGGTTCAACCGCGGGAAGATCTTCGGCTGAACCTTGCCTCGCGGTAGATTTGCCCTCAAAAGCACCAACTTCGGTCGCCCCAAAGATTATTGCACTTTTGTTCACTATTTACTTGCAAACGTCCCTCTCCCCGCTTGCTCTTCCCTCCGCAAACCGCACCGAAACCACAACACAACTCCGAACCACCCACCACCATGGCCGCCAAACCCTCCGCTTCCGCCACCGCCGTCTCCGCCGCGAAAACCGCCTCCAACCAGGCGCTCGACATGGCTTTCTCCGCCATCAACAAACAATTCGGCGAAGGCTCCCTGATGCGCCTGGGTGACAACACCAAAATGGCGGTCAGCGTGCTGTCCACCGGTTCGGTCGCCCTCGACCTCATCCTTGGCTCCGGGGGTTTGCCCCGCGGTCGCATCGTGGAAATCTACGGTCCGGAGTCCTCCGGTAAAACCACCCTCTGTCTCAGCGTCATCGCCGAAGCCCAGCGCAAGGGCGGCAGCGCCGTCTTCATTGACGTCGAGCACGCCCTCGATCCCCGCTATGCCCGCGTCGTCGGCGTGGACCTCGACAACCTCATGGTCGCCCAGCCGGACAACGGTGAGGACGCCCTTAACATCGCCGAAACCCTTATCCGCTCCGGCGCGATTGACGTGGTGGTGGTGGACTCCGTCGCCGCTCTCGTGACCAAGGCCGAGCTCGACGGCCAGATGGGCGACGCCACCGTCGGCGCCCAGGCCCGTCTCATGAGCCAGGCCATGCGCCGCCTCACCGCCGCCATCAGCAAGACGAACTGCATCCTCATCTTCACCAATCAGATCCGCGAAAAAATCGGCGTCATGTTCGGCAGTCCCGAAACCACTCCCGGTGGCCGCGCCCTCAAATTCTTCGCCTCCATCCGCCTCGACATCCGCCGCACCCAGCAGATCAAGGAGCCCAGCGGCAAGGTCGTGGGCAACCGCACCCGCGTCAAAGTCGTCAAAAACAAGGTCGCACCGCCCTTCACCGAGTGCGAGTTCGACATCATGTTCAGCGAGGGCATCTCCCGCTCCGGCTCCATCCTCGACCTCGGCATCGAGCACAAGATTCTCGAAAAGAAGGGCTCCTGGATCGCCTACAACGGCCAGATGATCGGCCAGGGCCGCGAAGCCGCCAAGGCCCACCTGATCTCAACCCCCGGCCTGATGGACGAGCTGACCAAGACCATCATGGACAAAGTCTCAGCCTCCGTGGCGGGCGGAACTGTGCTGGCCGCCTCCCCTGACAAAGAAGATCTGATCTGAGCCGGGCACCGTTGTTCATATTTTGGTTGTTGGCCCGCCGGGGAAACCCGGCGGGTTTTTTGTGCCCACGGGGCAAGCGCCCTCAACATCCGTCCTCCCGCAGCCAACCGGCCGCCCGGCGGTAGCCCCAGCCCACGAGCAGGAGCACGACGGAGAGCGCACCCACCGCGATCACCCGTTGGGTGGTGTCGGCCAGATCCACGGCGAGCACCCGCAGGAAGAGCGGCACCAGCCAGAGTCCTCCGGCGATACGCCAGGGCCGCAGACGGAAGCCCACCCCGGCGGCGAGAAAGACCACGGGGACGATGCTCCAGCCCAGGCTCACGGCCGCCCCAAACGGCCAGATGTGGTGCGTCCAGGAATACTGCCAGCCGATCGGCAGCAGCAGGGCACCCAGCAGGAGAACCACATGCCGGGCTGCCAGGGGAAGGCGGGCATTCCGAACCACCGAGGCGGCCAGGGCCCCCACCAGCAGAAACAGGGAAACGCCTAGGATCACATGGTCGGTGAGAAGACCGGGGGAACGCCTGGCGGCCAGTCCCACCATCTGCCAGATGCCCACCAGGCCGAGCGAGATCTGCCAGGGCCAGCCCGGGCGGGCCGAATTTCTCAGGAGCAGGGCCCCGACCAGGGCGAGCGAGGCGTCAATCAGGGTCGCCACATCGGGAAGGGCCGAACTTTGCACCGCCAGGATGCCCAAAAATCCGGCGGCATACAGCCCGTGGCGGCGCAGCCGGTGGCCCTCGTCAGTCTTGATCTGCCACCACGCCGCCGCCAGCAGGGCGAGGCCGGAAGCGAGCTGGGGCCAGTTGTTTTCCGCCGAGTCGAAGTGGTCCCACACCTCCGGCAGCAGCCAGAGAGAACCCCAGGCCAACCCGGCCCGCAGCACGCCCCAGACGTTTTCCTTGACGAGGCAAGGCAGGGCGATGACGAGAACCGCCACCACACCGAGCGGCGGCAGGAAGGGAACGTCCATCAGGCCGAGGAGGGCGACCCCGAGGGTGCCGAGAATGAACCCGGCGGCGTCGCGGACGGGCCCGGCCTTGACACGCGGAAGAAACGCCAGACCACTGATCAGAACGGACACCAGGGCCGGGATCAGGGCGGGGTCGCGGGGCGGGACTTCGACCACCGTGGCCAGGGTGTCCCAGGAGGCGAGCACGACGGCCCGGGTGGAGAAAAGAGCCGTCCCGGCAGAGAGGGTCCAGGCGACCGCTCCGCACACGCCCATGCCCGCCTCGGGGAACAACCGACGCAAGCCGCCCCAGATCAGGGCCAGGACGAGCAGGACGAGGGCAATCTGCGGACCGGAGAGCGGGTCGCCGACCAGCATACGGAAACCGATGACCACCGCAAACAGCAGGGCGAGAGGGGGTTCCGGGGAGAAGATGCCTTTCCCGGCGCTTTTCCAACGCGCCAGTTGTCCGGCCCAGAGGTTGGCCAGGACAAACATAAGGGTATGGGCGGCAATCGGTTGCAGTTGCTCCCAAGCGGGGAACTCCCGGTGGCTCCACCACCCCGGAATCCAGAGATGGTGGTTTGTGCGCCAAAAGAGGAAAGCAATCAGACTGTTAAGGGCCAGCACCCAGGAAAGCGGGCGCAACGCGGCGGTGGAGGCCAGGACCAGCGCGCCGCAGGTCAGAGCCGTGGCCAAAGCGGAGCCGGCCAGGTTCAGCTGGGCCAGACCCACAAGAAACGCGGCGCAGGTGCCGAAGCGGAGCGGAAGGTCCTGTGGGTCAAGCCTGAGGCGGACAAAGGCCACGGCCAGCAGGGCCGCGCCGGCGAGGAAGTGAGACCAGAGGGTTTGCCCGGCCACCGTGGCATGGACCAGCACCGGCAGGAACCAGATCGAACCGCAGGCCACCCCGGCGCGCAGGACCGACCAGGCCGATTCCCGCACCAGCCAGGGCAGAACCGCCAGCAAGGCGGCCCAGACAGCCAGAGGTGGCATCGCGCCGAGATGAAACTGCTCCAGCAGGGCGGCCCCGAGAAAACCGGCCACCAGGCCCGCGCCACCCCGAAACACCCCGGCGGGGAGGAGGGGGAGGAAGGCCAGCCCGGTCAGCAAAGCGGCTCCCAGCGCCCACGGTTGGGCCGGGTCCGCCACGGTCGGCGAAGGGAAGCCGAGAAGACCCCAGCGGCAGGAGGCGAGGGCGGCGCAGGAGGCCAGCACCCAGGCCCCCGAAGCGGCCCAGCCCAGCCCGGCTTGGGGAAACAGGACACGGAAACCGGCCCAGGCCAGGGCCGCGCCCAGCAACACCAGGGAAACGGACGCCGGCGACAGCGGGTTGCCGAAGGCCAGAGCCACGGCCACACCAATTGCGCCCAACATGGCCAGCGCGCGCTCCCACCCGCCGATTTCCTCGACGGCCTGTTTCCACCGCGAAATGAGCCCGAGCCAGGCCGTGGCCAGGCCGAGCATGAGCAGGTGCAGCGCGAGCGGCCGCAGCTCCGCCCCCGTCGGCAGCGAAGGGTGTTCCCACCAACCAGCCAGCCAGAGATCCTGCGAGTGGCGCCAAAAAGCGAACTCCAGGAGGGCCCAGGACCACAGCACCCAGGCCGCGCCGCGTTTCCACAAACCGCCGGCCTGGGAGTTGCGCCACAGCAGCACCAAAGCCTCGACCATCAGGGCGATCCAGCGTGCCTCCCCGACCCAGCGCGCCGCCAGCGTGGCGGCGAGGGCCGCCCAGGCCTGGAGCTCGAAGGTGGCGGCCGCGCCGGAGCCGGGGGCCGCACGCCGGGCCAGGAAGGACGCCCCGGCGAAGAGACCCGTCCAGACCAGCCAGAGCGGCCACAAGTTTGGTTCGGTTCCGAACTTTTGGGCGTAAACCACGGAGAGCAGGGCGCCCAGCCCGGCCGGCAGGCTGAGGCGCAGGGCCTCCAGCGGTTTGCCCGGTTTTTTTCTCACGGCGAGCAGTTCCGAAACGGTGGTGATGAGCCAGCCCGCGATGGCCAGGCCCGTGAAGGTTTCCACCGGAATGCCGCCCGCGCCGCCCGCCAGGGTGGCCTGCGCGAGCTGACCCACGTGGCCGACAAAGGCGATGCTCAGGCAGAGTTCCCAGCCCCGGCGCGCCCGCATCCAGGCCGCCAGGGCCAGCAGGCCGAGACCCTGGGCGGGCAGCCAGACGCCGCCGACATCGTTTTGCAGGATGAGCCCGCAGATCTGCCCGATGGCCAGGATCATGGCGCAGGTTTTCGGGCGGTTCTCCCACAGGCAGAGGAGGCCCAGGACCACGGTGGAAACGGTCAGGGCGACCGCCCCCGCGAGCGGACTTTCAAACACCCGCACGGCGGGAAAGGCGTGCCCGGCAAAGACCCCGAGGTGGGCCAGGGCCAGCCCCGCCGGACGCGCCGGCTGGGCCAGAATCCAGCCGCGTTTCGACCCCATGCGTCCGAAAACCGCGAGCCCGGCGGCGAAGGTCATCAGGCCGGACCAGCGCAGCCACGGCGGGGAGTTGAGGTTGAGCTGGTAAACCAGAAACATGACCGCCAGGACACCCAGCACCGCGCCCGCCCGCAGCGCCCAGCGGGAAACCCAGGATTCGTCCGGCTCGTCCGACCCGGCTTTGTGGGGGATCGGCGGGGCAGAGGCAGGGGGAGGTTGCGGACTCGGTTCCTGGCTGGCCCGGGGAAGCACGGGGGGCGCGGAGGCGGCCCCCCGGGGAGGAGATGACTCCGAAACAGGAACGCTTTCCCTGGCCATGGGTGGGATCGGTTTTTCGCTCGGAGGCGCCGGCGGGACGGAAGTGACCGGTTCCGCCGCCACGGAATCGGTCGGGGTGGTGATTTTCATGGCCGCGACCGGAAGCGCGCCGGGCCGGGGTTCCGGTTTGATTTTCACTTCCGGCACCGGCAAGGCCGTCGTGGCGAAGGCGGGAGCCGATTCGGACTGTTTTTTGAAGGGGGAAACCTCTCCCGGCATGGCCGCTTGGTGGACAACCCCCTGCTGGGGCGGAACGGGTGGTGGAACCTGCGCCCGGTCAGGAGTTTCGGTGGGTGAGGCCGGTTTTTGCCGGGGAGCGTTAACCGGGAGCGGGACCGAGGCCTGCTCAATGACGGGACGGGGCTTTTCGGCGGACGTTTCCGCCGCCATCTCCCAACCATGTTCCTTGGCGGCCTGTTCCAGTTTTTTTAGTCGCCGCTCCATCCTCTGCACATCGAGGATCCGGCTGCGAACCGCCTGCAGTTCCCGCAGGATTTCCTCAAGGTCCCGGGGGTCGCGGCCGGTGTTTCCCTGGCGGAAAAAGGCGACCACACCCAAAATGGAACCAGCGCAGACCAGGAAAAAGAATCCCACTCCCAAAAGGAAGAGCATGCGGTTACGGATGAAAAAATTGACCACAGGTCAATAAATATCTTACATGACTTGCCCCCCCTGGCACTGAAGAACTTGGGAAAACGTGCCCGCATGAACCCGGAGCGGACTGGACGGCCCCTGGAAAACGCCCTCCCCATCTACCCGGGTCTCACACTTGCCTCCGCGCCGCCTTCGTCACAGTGATCCCACATGTTTGAATCCCGGACCCAACCCCCCGCCTCGCGCCGCACCTTTCTGCTGCGCCTGGCGGGAAGCGCGGCTCTGGCCCTGATGCTGGTGGCCGTTTCCCTCTTCGCCGGCATTTTGGGATATCACTATCTGGCCGGATTGGGATGGGTGGACGCCCTGCTCAACGCCTCCATGATCCTTTCCGGCATGGGTCCGGTTTCCGAACTCACCAACGACACCGCCAAAATCTTCGCCTCGTTTTACGCCTTGGGCAGCGGCATCGTCCTGATCGGGGTGATGGGCCTCCTGCTGGCTCCCCTCGCCCACCGGGGCCTCCATCTCTTTCACTTGGACGAACGCGACATCGAGGGCGACGCGAACCCCAAGGACACCTGAAAAAACCATCCGCCAGCGTTTGAAACCAAGGCGCGGCCCGGCCGATAAACTGAACTGCTAACCTGTCCCCGCCGCCACGGATAGGTTAGTCCCCCCCTTCCACATGAACTTCCTTCGACTCCCCCGCCCCCTGCTTGTGTTGGCCTTCCTGTTCTCGCTTGGCGGGGGCGCGTTCAGCCCGCTGCGGGCGGAGGATGACCGTCCCGTGGTGGATCCTTCCAAACTTCCCAAGGAAAGGGAGGTGAACAAGGACCTCCCCACCCTTTTCATCGTGGGTGACTCGACCGTGCGGAGCGGCGGATCCAACGGTTGCTGGGGCTGGGGCGAACGCATCGCGCCCTACTTAGAAACCAAAAAGATCAACGTGGTGAACGAGGCCCTGGGCGGTCGCAGCAGCCGGACCTACGAAACCGAAGGCCGCTGGGACAGGGTGGCGGCCAGGCTCAAAAAGGGCGATGTCGTGATCATCCAGTTCGGCCACAACGACGGCGGCCGCATCGGCGACCCGGCCAGCAAGGGACGCGCCTCGGGCAAGGGAACCGGGCCCGAAACGGTGGAGGACACCAAGGCCGACGGGTCCAAGGAGCTGGTCCACACCTTCGGCTGGTATATGGCAAAGTTTGTTACCGAAACAAAATCGAAGGGCGCCACCCCCATCCTCTGCTCCCCCGTCCCGCACAAACAGAGCTGGCAGAAAGGCCGCGACTTCGCCTCGTTCGCCCAGTGGGACGAAGAGGTGGCCAAAGCCGGCGGGGCCCTCTATGTTGACCTGACCCTGGTGGTGACCAACGCCTACAAAAAAATCGGGGCCGACAAAGCCGACACGTTTTTCGCCGACAAGGGCACCCACACGAACGACGAGGGCGCGAAGTTCAACGCCGAGTGCGTCGTCGCCGGTTTGAAAAGTCTTCCGAACCATCCGCTGGCCCCGTTCCTCTCGGAAAAGGGCAAGGCCGTCCCGGCGGCCAAGTGAGACCCCGGGTCCACTCCCGGCGAGGACCGCAAAAAACACCCTGCCGGAGTCAAACACGGCAGGGTGAGGAGGTTCAGATGGAGTTCAGGAAATCAAGCAGGTCGCGGCGCTGGCGCGGGTTAAGCTGCCGGTAGCGGTCGCGGGAGCGGCTCCCCTCGCCCTCGTGGGCGCGGATGGCATCGTCCACCGTTTCGGCCCGGCCATCATGGAGGTAGGGTCCGCTCGCGCGCAGACCCCAGAGCGGGGAGGTCCGCATCTCGCGGGTGGAGGCGGTGCCTTGGGCGATGCCGTCACCCAGGGCGCCCATGTCGTGCAGGAGCAGGTCGGAGTAGAGGTTGACCGGCTTGCGGTCCAGCGCGGCAATGGGACTCTTTCCCGTCTGCAAGACCGGCTGGTGGCAGGTGGCGCAGCCGATTTGATTGAAGACGGACTCGCCGTTGCGCGCCCCGGTGGTCAGGGGTAGGCGCGGCGGGGGGGCCAGCAGGCGCATGAAGTCGGCGGCGGCGTCAATGTCACCCTTGTCCGTCACCGGATCGGGAGCATCCTCCGGGTCGGCCACGCTGTCAAAGCGGGCCAGGACGACGAGATTGCCATTCGGGGCGTTTTCCACGGGAAAGAAGCGGCTCGTGATGCCCATCTCGTTGAGGTAGGCGTCACCGGCGAACGCGAGCAGCCCGGCCTGCTGGGCCTTCCATCCGAAACGGCCCACCCGGGCCTGGCCGGTCGTGATGTCGGTCACCTCGGACACCCGGCCCTTGACCCCGTCGGGTTTGGGACGGCGGGCGCTCTGGCGGAGGGTTTCATCCGGGATCGCCTCAATCAGGCCGAGGCCAAAGAGCGGCGTGGACTGGCGGTGCGCGATGACGTTGGCCTCGGCCGGGATGACCTCCTGGGCGGAGGCATCAATGGCGAAATCCTGGAGCAGGGAGCCTCCCTGGCTGTCGAGCGGGTCAAACTTTCCATTCACCATCCGTCCGAAGCGGGTCACCACAACGTCACTTCCCCCTCCCACCCCGCCGGAGGAATGGCAGGCCACACAGGAAACGTTGTTGAAGATCGGGCCGAGGCCGCCCTCCGGGGTTTCCTCGTTTTCAAACTCCTCGGCGCCAACGGAAAACGCGGCTTTTTGCTCGGGGGTAAGTCCCGCCAAGGGCGAGCCGAAAACCGGGGCGGGCGGCGGCGGCATGGGCGGGTTGGGGTTGTGCTGGGGACGTTGCGCGGGCTCCTGCGGACGTCCCCGCTGGGGTTGGGCGGTCATCACTCCGGCCGCCAGCAGGGTGGCGGCGGCCAGGAGGCGGAGGGTGGGTCGGGGTCGGATTTTCATGAGGGTTTGGGTGAGGTGGTTTACTGACCGCACGCAGTAAACCTTATCACCGTAAAGCCCATGTGTCGCCCTCCGGGGGCAATTGTTAAGGAAAGGAAAAGTTGGGTTGGTCACGGAGGGCGGCCTTGGGAGTGACCAGAACCGCCAGGGGCTTCAGCGTGGAAAACGGCAGGCGGCGAGCCACAGAGGTATTTTGGCCGCGAAAGAACGCAGAGAACACAAAGGGAAACAGGGAGGTTGGCTGGCGGCTTTGCTCCTCAAAAAGGGATGCTTTCATGTCTCTCAGGCTTTTGCTCGGGTTGGGCTCGATGAGGTGGAAACGCGGGGTGTTTGCGGTTTGGAGCTTGTTGATTATCTCGTGCTTGGAGATTCGGGCTTGGCGCCTCCTTTCGGAGCTCAGACCAGCAGGCCCAGCGTTTCCAACCGCGCGCGCATCTCCCTTCGCTGGGCGGCGTCGAAGGGCTGGAACGGATCGGCCGGGATGTCCTGGCAGACCCCGAGGAGGGAGAGGGCGCACTTGAGTCCGCAGATGAGGGCGGAGCGGTGCGGGCTCACGGTGTAAACGGAGCCGGCCAGACGCATGACCTCGGCGTGGAGGCGGCGGACCTCGGGTAGGTTGTGCGCGACGGCGGCCTCATAGAGGGAGACGTAGAGGCGCGGGTGGAGGTTGGCCCCGCCGTTGATGCCGCCATGCGCGCCGAAGAGGACGGCCTCGGGGGTCATTTCCTCAGGGCCGATGAGGACGCTCCAGTCCGGACGTTCGCGGGCCACGCCGAGGAGTTTGTGGAAGTAGATCATGTCGCAGGAGCTGTCCTTCACGCCGATGACGTTGGGCAGGTCGCGGGCGCGGTGGAGGGTGTCGCTCTCGAAGGTGACCTTCGTCAGCCCGGGCATGTTATAGAGGAAAAGCGGGAGCGGCAGGGCGGCATTGAGTTTCTGCACAAACCCCCAGAGTTCGCCCTGGCTGAGCGGGAAGTAGGGCGGCGCGGCGTGGACGGCGGCATAGGCCCCGGCTTCGGCTGAGAAGCGGGCGAGGGCGAGCGAGTCCTCCAGAGAGGTGTCGGTGATGCCGACCAGCACCGGCACGCGGCCCTTCACGAGGCGGAGCGTGTGGGAGACCATCTCGCGGCGGAGGCGGTGGCTCAGGCTGGGGCCCTCGCCGGTGGTGCCGAGGGCGAAGATGCCGTGAACGCCGCCGGCCAGAAGCCGCTCGATCAGGTTTTCGAGTCCGGCCACGTCAAGGGAGTCGGGAGAAGACAGCGGGGTGAGGATGGGCGGGACAATGCCGCGCAGGGGAGGGTTCATGGTGGCCGGATTCAACAGGGTGGCCCCTTTCCCCAACAAGCCCGGACTTCGCCAATCCGAGGTGCGAAACACCGGGAACAGGGCATTGGCCATGAGTTAACTGTTCACTCAGAACTCCGGGATCAGCGCTTGTCCCTTAGGAAGAACACCCGCAGAGAACATCCACCTATTCCCACCATGAAACCTTTCATCCCAACCCTGCTTGTCGCATCCCTGCTCCCCGGCCTGGTTTCGGCGGCCCTGATCCAAACGCTCACCGACAGCACCGGATCGGCCTCGGTGACCGTGAACGACTCCATCGGCACCAACGAATACGGGACCGGCAACAGCCAGTCGTTTGCCAATGGTTCGGGCAGCGGTTTCGGCGGCACTCTCGGCGGCGGACGGTTCTACTTCGAATCCGATGCCACCAACCTCTACATCGGCTTCAAACCCGGGGCCGGACTCAACGACAACGTGGCCCTCTGGCTCGACACCCGGACGGGCGGATTCAGCGACGCCACCATGAACGACACCGCCGACGGCGGCCGTCTCGTCATCACCAACGGGGCCATCAACGCGAACGACCCCTTTCCCGCCGGCATCCTGCCGGACTTCGGCGTGGTCTTCGGCAACTTCGGCTCGGTCGCTTTCGAACTGACCGCCGGCAGCCTCAACTTCATCAACTTCGTCGGTCCTACCGGTTCCGACAAGGAGATCTCCATCACGCTTTCGGCCCTGGGGGTCAGCCGCGGCTCCACCATCAACTTCTTCGCGGGCTACGCCTCCGCCGGCGGTTTCGGCTCCAACGAATCCCTCCCTTTCTCCGTCCCGTTGAACAGCACGGCCAACCCCGGGTTTGGCACCTTTTCGGCAGGCTACGACAACTACAACGCCTTCTTCGTGCCCGAGCCTTCCTCCTGTGCCGCCGCCGCCGGGGTGATCGCCCTGGGCCTCGCCGTGGCGCGCCGCCGCCGGTCCTGAGTTTCGGAAACGTTTTCCTCCGGCCCGCCTTCCCCGTGACGGCGGGCTTTTTTGCGCCCCGGCCCTGGGCCGGACGCATCACGGCTTGCGCCCGGCAGGGGAAGAGGTTGCCCCTAGGATGTGTCTGAATTTCTCAAAGAACTCGCGGCCGATCCGGTCCTCACGATCCTGCTCGGGGCGGGCCTGCTGGTCTGGACCATAGCCTTGGTGCGCCGGGCGGTGAAAGGTCCCGCCCCCCTCGTCCAACTGGCCGCCTGGAACCTGGAGTGGTGGGAAATCTGCCTCTACCTTCTGACCGCCACCTTCTGGTGGTTCTACGTCATGGTGCAGATGGTGTGGCTGACCAAACTGGCCCTGGCCCTGCCCGACCCGGTGGAAGGCCAGCCGGTCGCGCCGGAACTGCTGGTCGCCAGCCACCTTGGCTCCGGCGCGGGGTTTCTTCTCGGCTGCTGGATGCACGCCCGGATTTTCCGCAACCGCCCGGTTCCCCCGCCGGCCGAGCAGCGCCCCCTGGGGTGGCCGGGGGCCTTTCTCCGGGCACTTCCCCTCTACCTGGCCTGGATTCCCGTCCTGGTGGCCTCCTCCCAGCTCAGCAGCCTGCTTTTCCCCGACGCCGAGTCCCAGGAAGCCCTGAAACAGTTTCCGCACGCCTCCCTGGCGGTGAAAATCCTCCTCTTCGCGGCCGCCTCCGTCCTGGCGCCGCTGGCCGAGGAAACCCTCTTCCGCGCCGGACTTTACCGCCAGCTGAAGTCGCGGGTCGGGCTGACGAACGCGGCCGCCCTGAGCGCCCTCGTTTTTGCCGGGATCCACTTCTACCCCTACGGTTTTCTGCCGCTGTTTCTCTTCGGCCTTTTCCTGGCCTACGCCTACGAGCGCCACGGCAGTCTCAAGGTGCCGATCCTGTTGCACGCCATGAACAACGGAGTTTCGCTTCTGCTGGCCCTGGTCATGGACGCGCCTTCGAAACTGTGAGCCACCACCCCTTCAGCGACATCCCTTCGGAAACGGTCGCCAGCCTGGGCGAACACCGCCTGATCGGCCGCCTCCGCGACTGGCTGGGCGCGGTCGTCCCCCCTTGCCCGGCCGGGATGGGGGACGACTGCGCGGCCGCGCCTTTCCAGCCCGCGGGGGCCATGCTCGTGACGGTGGACAGCGTGGTTTACGGCCGCCACTTCGACGCCTCCGTCAGCCCGCGCCGGGCCGGGCGCAAGCTGGCCAACCGCAACTTGAGCGACATCGCCGCCATGGGCGGGATCCCGGACCGCGCCGTCGTCGCACTGATGCTCCCGCACCGGACGAGGACGGACTGGCTGCGGGAGTTTTACCTCGGTCTGGCCGAGGCCGCGGCGGCGGCGGGACTTGCGATCGTCGGGGGAGACATCTCCGAAACGACCGCCGACCTCTCGGCCAGCCTGACGCTGATCGGAAGCGCAGCGCGGCCCCTGAGCCGGAAGGGCGGGCGCGCGGGCGACCTTCTGGCCGTGACCGGCGCGCTGGGCGGCAGCATCCTGGGCCGCCATGCCGACTTCACGCCCCGCCTGGCGGAGGGCCGCTGGCTGGCCGGACGCGGCGAGGTCCTCTCCCTCATGGATGTGACGGACGGCCTGGCCAAGGACCTGCCCGAACTCCTGCCGGAAAACACGGCGGCGGTCCTGGATCTCGCAAAACTCCCCCTCCACGCCGACGCCCACACCCTCGCCGCCCGCGACGGCAGGCCCGCCGAACACCACGCCCTGGCCGACGGGGAGGACTATGAGTTGGTCATGGCCCTGGCGGCCGGGACCGATCCGGAGGCCTTTCTGACCGCGTGGCGGGGCGAGTTTCCGGAGGTGCCTCTCACGCTCATGGGCCGGATCGAAAACGCCCCCGCCGGGACCGCCGGACGGTTGGTCAACCGCGCCGACGGCCTGCCCGTGGGCGCAGCCGGCTACGCCCACCTCGGCTGAGGAAACACTTCGTTGCCGAAGTGTTTCCGGCCACCCGTCAGAAGCCGACGGAAAGCTGGGCGAAGCGGGAGGGCGAAAGGGAGGGGCCGAACGTCACCGTGACCGTCTCGGTGCCGTCGCCGTTGGCCTGGACGGTCTGCGTGTAGTCGGTGGTGGCGGTCCAGCCGGAGCCGGGCTGGTCGCTGACCTTGAACCCGTAGGTGACACCGGCGACACCGCCGGACGGGCGGCGGAAGGTGAGGCGGAGCGAGCCGCTGGAAAGCGAGGCGGCGGGACGGAGGGAGGCCGGTGTGGGCGAACGGGGAAGGCCTCCGAGGGCGAATTCGACGGCATTGGTCAGGCCGTCCCCATCGGGATCGGCGGTCGCTCCGGAGACCAGCGCGTCGCCCAGTTCCTCGGCGTTGAAGTAGAGTTGCTGCCAGGCGAGGAAGGGGTTCCCGGCGGCGACGGAGAGCACTCCGGTGGTGGCAAAGGCCGAGGTGTTCCAGACGCTTCCGGCCGGAAGGGCGGGCAGGACCAGGCCCGTGGAGGCGTTGAAGTTGGTCGCGTCCACGGTGGCGGCGTCAAACAGGTCGAAACTGTCCCCGGGGACCGGGGTGTAACCTCCGGCCAGGGTCAGGCGGACGGTGCCGCCGAGGGTGAGGGCGCCGGTGACGTTGAGGGAGTCGTTGTTGCCGTTGGAGATGGCCTCGCACAGAACCTGGGCGGTGGGGGCGAGGGTCAGGCTGCCGAGGGTGAGGCGGCCCGCGCCGCCCTGCCCGGGCGAGACGGTGGCGCCGGTGTTGGCCGTGATGTTGCCGGCGGTTCCCCCTCCCGCCAGGACCGAGGCCGCACCGTCCACGGTGAGATCGCCGATGGTCCCGTTCACCACCAGGGTTCCCTCCGAGACGATGGTGCCACCGGTGTGGGCGGCGGCGCAGGAAGGGCCGAGGACAAGGGTGCCGGCTCCCTTTTTGACGAGGGTGCCGGCCCCGCCGAAATCAGGGGCCACCGTGGTGGTGGTGCCGGCGGCGAGGTCAAAGTTCCGTTGGCCGATGAGGTTGATGACGTTGAGGTTGGCACCGGTGAAGCCGGCGTTGTTGATGGCGATGTCGGCCGTGGCGGTGAAGTCGCCCCCCAGGTTGAGGGTGGCGTCCTGGGCGTTGGTGTTGAACTTGACCTCGATGACGCCGCCCGAGGCGGTGATGCCGCCGGGCCCGATGTTGAGGACGGAGGGGCCGCCGCTGCCGGCGATGCGGAGGGTGCCGCCGGTCATGACCAGGCTGTTGAGGGTGGCGGTGTGGGAGGAGGCCGCGCCGAGGACGCCCAGGTTCAGGGTGGCCAGGCCGGTGACGGTGAAGCCGTTGCGCATGACGAGCTGGCCGGTGGGCACGGACGGGTTGACAATGACGTTGGCGACCGTCTCGGTGCCGGTGGTGCCGGCGAGGGAGTCGGCGCTGGTGCCGAGGATGCGGAGGGTGGCGGTGTCCGGGATCTGCTCGTTGGCCAGGATGGCCAGGGTCCCGCCGCCGGTGACGGCGACATCGCCGCCGGTGGAAACTCCGCCCAAGTTGTTGAGCTGCAACGTTCCCGCCGAAACGGCGGTGGGGCCGGCGAAGGTGTTGGGGGCCGCGCCGTTGAGCAGGAGGGTCCCGCCCGCCGCCTCCAGGCCGCCCGCGCCGGAGATGAGCCCGGAAACCGTGCCGCCCCCGGACAGGACGAGTTTGCCCGCCTCAAGTTCGAGCGGACCGGAGAGGTTGGCCGCGCCACTCAGGGTGACGGTCGAGGCCTGTTTTTTGCGCAGGGTGCCGGCACCCGAGGGAGCAAGGGCGAAGGACACGTCGTCGGGCCGGTTGAGGACCAGGGTGCCGCCCAGGGACACGGCTCCCGCCAGGTTGCCCGCGCCCGGGGTGGCGCCGTCGCCGATCGAAACGGTCCCCGCGTTCAGGGTGATGCCGCCGGTGAAACTGTTGAGGCCGGTGTTGGCGACGGTGAGGGAGCCCGCGCCGGACTTGAGGAGAGGCGTGGGGCAGGAGATGAGCCCGGGGCCGGCCAAGATGAAGTCGTGGGTTTCGGCGCTGACCGAAACGCCTCCGGGGGTCAGGGTGCCGGCGAGCGAAACGGTGGCGCTGCCGGTGGCGTTGTCGTCAAAAGTGACCGAGTCTGTCCCGGAGGAGGTCTGGCGGTAGCGGGTGGAGGCATGGCTGATGGTGGTCTTCCAGTTGGCCGTGCCGGTGGAATCGTCGCCCACGGTGTCGGCGTCCCACACGCCGCTGATGTCGCCGTTCCAGCGGATCTGCTCGATGGAACCGATCGTGACGCTGAGCCCTACCCCGGGGTTGTCCGCCAGGGAGCCCAGGGTGCGCGGTGGCAGGGACAGGGTGAGCCCGGGCAAACCCTGTCCGCCGATGGCGCCCGCGTAGGCCAGGACGGGGAAGGTCCCGGGGAGCAGGGACGAACCGGAAACACGGAGGATGGAGGGCGCGGCGACCGTGAAGGAAGAGGCCGTGACGGGGGCGGCGGAGGGGTTGCCGGACGCCCCGACATTGACTTCCAGCACCGCGCCCGAGGCGGAGCCGAGGGAAAGGGACGGGGTGCTGAAGGTGGCTCCGGGCGAGACGGTCTGGACGGCAAAGACGGCCCCGTCGGCCACGGCGACGGAGGCGGTGCCGGAATGGGCCGTGGTGGTGACGAGGGTGCCGGCCGTGACCGTGGTGGCGCCGGTGTAGGTGTTCGCCCCGGTCAGGGTCAGTTTTCCCGGCCCCACCTTGTCCAGGCTGACGACGCCCGAGGTGTTGGCGATGACACCGGGGAAACTGCCCGCGCCGACATGGAACGTGGCGGCCCCGGAGGCCGCGCCCAGCGAACCCGCGCCGCCCAGGGTGCCCAGCTGGACCTCCACGCCGTTGGAGAGCAGGGAGTTGCCGGCGTTGACCACCCAGGTGGCGGCGGCGCTGCCGGAGGAGGCGGAATCCAGGCGGAGGGTGCGGTTGCCGCTCGCGCCGTTGAGGGTGAGCGTCCCGGTGAAGGCCGAGTTGTCGCCCAGCATGCGGAGGAAGTTGGCCGAGGTGTTGAGGTAGGTGAGATTGGCGGCCCCGGTCAGGTCTCCGGTGAAGTTGAGGATGGTAGTGGTGACGTTGCTGCCACTGAGCTGCGCCCGAACGATCAGGTTGGAGTCACCCGCGACCGCGACCGGGCCGCTGAAATTGAGGGTTTTGGCCTGGGCGTTGTTGAGGGCGAGCGAACCTCCCGCGTTGAGGGTGACGCGGCCGGCGAAGTTCACATCGTTGGACTGGACGGCGATCTGGAAGGTGCCGCCGGTGTTGACGGCGAAGGCCACGTCCGATCCCACCGTGGTGACCCGGCTGGTTCCGCTCTGGATGTGGAGGGTTCCTTCGTTAACGACAAAGTTTCCGTTGAAAATGGTGTGCCCGGAGGAGAAGGCGGCCACACCGGCGCCCGTCTTGGTGACCGTGAAACCGCCGAGGTTGACCGGAACCCCGGCAGCGGCAGCCAGGAAGAGGAGATCCTCGCCCACGTTCAGGGTCATCGGGTTGGTGCCGGTGTTGGCGTTCGCAACATTCCAGGTCTGGCTAGCCCCGAGGGTGAGGCGCGACTGGATGAGCATGGCCTGGGTGGCGGCGGACATGTTGATGCCGGAGGCCCCGAGCGTGAGGGTGCTGAGGGAGCTGGCGTCCTGGAAGCCGACCTGGGTGGTGGCGGCGTTGCGGGCGCCCCCGACCGCCCCGACACGGATGCCCGCGATCTGGGTGTCGCCACCCAGCGGGGAGAGGGAGGCGGGCGCGCCCGGGGTGGTGTAAGTGGCGTCCCAGACAAACACATCGGCCGCGCCGGGGACGGCGGCGCCGGACCAGGCGGCGGCGGTGTTGAGGGCGTTGGTGTTCTGCAGTTTGACGAAATCGGCCGCGCCCAGCGGCACGAGGGACAGGCTGGAAAGGGACAGAAGGAGGCGGGATAGTTTCATGGGGAGTTAAGGGGATGGGTCATTTTAATCACAACGTCATTGGGTAAAGTCCCAAATCTCTTATTTTTCGGCCAGCGGGCGCAATTTCGGATGGCACCGGCCGCGGCCGGATCGCGCCCATAAGGTCGCAACCAACCCCGCCGGACCGGGTCGCAACCCGGATGGTTTCCTCCCTCCGCCCCCGCCGCCTTCTCGTCCTCGCCCTTCTCGCGCCCGGCCTGCCGCTCCCTGGCAAACCCCTGGCGGTGGAGAACTTGCGTGACGGCGACACCGTCCGGAATTCCGTCGTCCTGCTGCGCGGCACGGCCGGGGCGGACGACACCGGCGTGGAGGTGGCGGGAAAGGCCGGGAACGGAAAGCCGTTGGTGGCCAAAGGGTTGGTCCAGGGCGGACGTTTCAAGATCCTGGTCGGGCTCAGTCCCGGCCGCAACGAGCTGGCCGTCGCCGCCGATCATTCCCAGGCGCCCGTCACACTCACCCTGACCTACGAGCCCGCGACCAACCCGCACCACGTCCGGCTCATCTGGCTGGCGGACAAAACCGGCGCGACGGACTACGCCACGCCCGGAGACGGCGACCCGCAGAACTACGCCGAACGCCTCCGCACCGCCGGCCTTCTGCTCCAGTGTTTCACCGCCGAACGCATGAACGAGCTCGGCTACGGCCGCCGCACTTTCAGCCTGGAAACGGACGAAAAGGGGCGGGTGGTGGTCCATACGATCAAGGCCCCGGAGGAAGCCGCCCACTACCAGCAGATGAAGGACGACCAGCTTTTCTGGAGGGAGGTGGGCCAGTTTCTCAACACCGCGCATCCGGACCCGCTGGCCAAAAACATGGTCCTGGCCGCCTTCACCCGCAAGGACCCCGCCACCGGCCGCATGATGGCCCACACCGCGCTGGGAGGGGGCAACCTCGGTCTCTTCGGCAGCGCCTCGGTCTTCTCCTGGCCGGACAGCATCGCCGGGGCCCAGGCCGCCTTTCTGGACGACCGGAAAGTGGACCCGGCCCGGGTCCATGAGGACAGCGCCGGCCGCGGGACCTACTGGGCCGTGGCCTCGACCACGCTCGGCGCCACGCTCCACGAGATGGGCCACACCTTCGGCCTGCCCCACTGCAAGGACCCGCGCTGCATCATGACCCGCGGGTTCGACCGGCTGAACCGCTTCTTCGTCTTCGAGGACCGTTTCCCGGGCAAACCTCCGAAAACCTTCCCGCCCGACCAGGAAGGCTACTTCTCGCCGGTCAGCGCCTCCTACCTGCGCTGGAGCCCCTGGTTCCAACCCGACAGCCCGCCACCGGCCTCCCCCTCGCGCCCCAAAATCACCTTGGATGAACCCGGGAAACGCGTCGTGTTTTCCTCGGCCGCCGGCCTGCGCTGGCTGGGTTTCTGGGAAGGCCCCGACATCCGCACCTTCCGCGAGTTTCGCGACGACGCGCCGCCGGAGATCACCTTGACGCTCGAAGAGATCACCGCGCTGATGGGAGGGAAAACCGCCACCAAGGTGGTGGCCATGGACGGCACGGGCCAGACCCGGGAGCTCAGGCTGGGGAACTGAGCGCCGGCGCGGCGGGGAGGGCCCTCTGACCGAGCCTTTCCAAGGCGTCGGAGCCGACCGGTTCCTCCGCGACCCAGGGCAGCCAGACGGTGCGGTTCGAGTGCTGCTCCACCACCTCGCGAAGGTAGCGGCGCTCGGACTGTTCACGCCCCCGGAGGAGGGGATCGCAGGTGCCGCAGCCCAGCAGGCTTTGGTTCACCACCCAGGCAAACGGCTCGATGCGGGCCCGGCGGAGATCCTGCTGGAGGGAGGCGGCCTCGTGGACCGGGGTGGCCTCGGGCAGGGTGACGAGAAGGACGCGGGTGAAAGCCGGATCCCGCAGACGTTCAAGCAGATGCAACACCTCGTCGGGCTGGGTGGAACGCGCCTGGCGCTGCAGCTCGCGCTGGTAGGACTCGCTGGCGTCGAGGAGCAGAAGGGTGTGGCCGGTCGGGGCCGTGTCCAGGACCACAAAACCGTCCCTCCCCTTCCCGACCTCGCGGGCAAAGGCCCGGAAGACGGCTATTTCCTCCGTGCAGGGCGACCTCAGATCCTCCTCCAAGAGGGCCCGGGCGGCCTCGTCCAACAGGGGTGCCTGCCGGTCCATGACCTCCCGGCGGTAGGTTTCCGTTTCGACGGCCGGATCAATCCTGCCCAACTCAAGACCGGGAACCTGGCCGGCCAGGGTTTGGGCCAGATGGGCGGCGGGATCGGTGGTGGAGAGGTGGACGGAATGCCCGCGCCGGGCCAGCATGACGGCGAGGGCGGCGGCCACGGTGGTTTTCCCCACCCCACCCTTCCCCATGGTCATGATGACCCCGCGTCCGCCCTTTTCGAGGTCGGCCAGGAGGGCGGACAAAGGCTCCAGCCGGCCGGCCGGAAGATCCGCCGCCGAGGCCCCATCCGGAAGCGGTGCGGAAACCTCCCCGCCATCGAGAAGCACGCGCAGCCCCTCCAGTCCGAGAATGTTGATGGCGCGGAGCGGGGTCGCAAACGAGGGCAGGGAGCCGATGAAACCTGCGGCGGCGGCCAGGGCGGCCTCCCCGCGACGCCCCATGGCCTGCGCCGTGGCATCGCCGGGACAGTCGGTGCGGAACACGCCGTTGACGACCAATATCTGATTGGCGAGCCCGAGCTGGCGCAGCTCGTGGGAAGTCCGTTCGGCCTCGCGCAAGGCGGACAGCTGGGGGCGGCTGACGAGGACCAGCGAGGTGGAGGCGGGGTCGGCCAGGGTGGCCACGGCCCGCTCATAGACGGCCCGCTGCCGGTCGAGGCCGGCCAAGGGTCCGAGGCAGGAGGTGCCGCTTTGGTTGGAGTTCAGGAACCCGTCCCAGGCCTTGGCCAGACCCATGAGCCGGAGGGTGTGCCCGGTGGGCGCGGTGTCGAAGACGATGTGGTCATAATCTTTCGTGATCGAATCATCACCGAGCAGTCCGGAAAACTCGTCGAAGGCGGCGATCTCGACCGTGCATGACCCCGACAGCTGCTCCTCCATCGAGCGCAGGGCCTGTTCCGGCAGCAGCCCGCGCATGGGGCCGATGAGTTTTTCCCGGTAGGCGGCGGCGGCCTCCGCCGGGTTGATGTTGAGGGCGTGCAGACCGGGCGCGCCGGGGATGGGGGCAGGGTGGTTGGTCAGACGGGTTTCCAAGACTTCGTCGAGATTCGAGGCGGGATCGGTGCTGACGAGGAGGACGCGCCGTCCCGCCCGGGTCAGGCGCAGGGCGGTGGCGCAGGAAAGGGAGGTTTTGCCGACCCCGCCCTTGCCGGTGAAGAACAGATGCCGGGTGGCCGTGGCCGGATCGGGTAGATAGGGGGGAAGGTTCATGGCTGGCTCTCCCCGTCCGTCGCGGCGCGGTAAAGCGGGGGCCGTTCCTCCGCCGTCGGGTAGCGGCCCTTCAGGTAGAGTTTTCCATCGAGGAGGATGACCGGCAAAGCGTCCGTGCCCTCCGCCTCCAGCAGGCCCTTGACGGCCGGGTTCTGGGCGAAGGCCAGCGGCTGCTGGGCAAGATTGTGGCGCTCCACCTTCACCCCCCGGGACCGGAGCTGGGACAGAAGCGAGGCGAAGTTGACCAGGTCGGGGTTCACCTCCGTCCCGCACACGCCGGTGGAACAGCACAGGGCGGGATCAAACACTTCCAGCCGTCTCAGAGGTTGCAGATTCATGAGGGCAGACTACTTGGCGATTTGGCCAAGTAAAGCCGCCGCTTGAAAAAATCTCCCGCGGGGAGTTTTCCTCCGGATGGGTCTCGGCCGTCTCAGTCGAGCTTGCGGGTCAGCTCCCTTTTTTCCTCCGGGGTGAAACCGGCCGATTCAAGGGCCTTGAGGGCGTCGGCTTTCCGGCCGTTTTCCTTCCAGGCCTGGAGGACGGTGGCGGCGGTGGAGCGGCGCAGGTCGGGCTCGGAGATGCTGGCGGTCCAGGCCCAGGCGCTGTCGGGGTCGTCGTGGGCCACGGTGGTGACGAGGTTTTGGGCGGCGAGATCACGGCCCCGGCCGGCGGGCAGGGTGTCTATCCAGGCCGAGGTGGCGCCGGGATCGTAGCCGGCCCAGGTTTTGGCCACACCGGCGAGGGCCTGCTCGCGGGCCCCGCCCTCGGGCAGGGAGGCGGCGAAGATGCCGGCCTTGGCGGGATCCGTCTCGGCCGTGCGGGCGGCGATGGTGCGGGCCACCTCGTGGTTTTCGGAGCGGGCCGCATCCTCGGGACTGAGGCCGGCGGCAAAGGCCTGGTAGAGGCTTTCGGAGCGGGCCGGGTCCTGGTGCGAGGCGGCTTCGACCACGGCCGCCATGGCGGCGGAGCGCTGCGAGCCGGAAAGGCCGGACGCCCATTTTTCCGCCTCGGTGAGGCTGCGCCCGACCATGCCGCCGGCGATGGAACGGGTGATTTCGAGGCGGAGCTCGTTATCGGTGATGGTGGCCAGCCGGGCCGTGGCGGCGGCGGGATCGTTTTCCGCCCAGGCGGCCAGGGTGCGGGAGAGGACGGATTTCTTGAGCGCGGGGTTGGTCAGGGTATCGGCCCAGGCGAGGGCCTTTTCCGGGGCGTAGGTAGCCAGATAGTTGGCGATGTTGCCGGCGTCGTCGGCCTTCTGGGAAGAGGGTTGGAGGGTGTTGAAGAGGGCGAGGGCCTCCTCGGGCGCGGTCCAGTCGAGGCGGTCCACCGCGCGCTGGGTCACGGACTCCCGGATGGAGGCCTGGGGAATGCGGTCAATCAGGGCCCTCATCTCCGTGGGGTTGCTGTAAACGAGGTCGGAAACGGCGCTTTGGTAAACCACCTTGGCCAGGTTGGCCGGGAGGCTTTCGGCCAGGGCGATGAAGCGGTCGCGGTTTTCGGGAGTGAGGGCCCGGCCCAGGGACGAGAGGGCGTTGGACTTGTCCTGGAACGACCCCCGGCCGAGGGCGAACTCGACCGCCTGGTCGAAGTTTTTCAGGGCCAGGGTGGTGGTGATCTGGGTCAGGACGGCGGAGCGGCTGGCCCCGAGCTCCGTCCCGTCGAGAAAGGCGGTGGCCCGGCCCGGATCGTTTTGGGCCAGACTTTGCAGTGTCTCGCCCAGCGCGTTGGAGCGTTCCCCCGGGTTGGCCAGCGAACCGGCCCAGGCGAAGGCGGCGTTGAAATCCCGGGCCGCCCACCCCGAGGCAATCGAACTGAGGGCACGGCCGCGGAGTTCACCCGGGGGAAGCTCCGCGACGGCGGCCGAAGCCCCCTGGGGATCGGTGGCCGCCCAGGACGCCATCAGTCCCGACACGTTCCAGATGGATTCGCGGGATTTCGACAGCTTGATCAGGTCGAGGGCCTGGCGCGGATTCGTCCCCTGGATTTCGCTGATGACGGACTCCGTCATGCCCCAGGAACGGGAGCCGAAGGACTCGGCCTCCTTCCAAGCCGCTACCGGGTCCTGCCGGGCCATCTGCCGCACCGCCGCCGAGCCGCCCAGGAAGCGGGCCATCATGTCCCCGGTGCTGCGGGAGGCGGCGAGCAGACCCGCGTTGTCAATCTCGGCCCAGCGCTGGTAAAGCATGCCCTGGAGCGCCGACATGCGGGGATCCGCGCCGAATCCCATGCCCTTGAACTGCTCCAGGGCCTTTTTCACCTCATTGAGTTTGAGTCCGGCCGCGTAGGAGGCCATCCGGCCCTGGGCGGACAGGTCCGATCCGCCGCGGAAGTTTTCCATGAGCTCGCCATAGGTCGCGCCGGCGGCGGGCGGGCCCGGGTCCGGGGAAACTTCCTTGGTTGACGAAGTTTTTTTGCGGACCGCGGACGCGGAGGACGGCCCGGTGGAAACGGGTGCCGACCGTTCGGCTGAGTCCGAGAAACGCGTGGCGGCCACCCACCCTCCGGCAAAACAGACGAGGGAGGACAGGAGGATGGTGGCGGCAGGTTTCATGCAGGGAAGGTCCGGGGATGGTCGGTGAGGGCAAGGCCAAGCGTTATCGAACGGAGGAGTTGTTTCACCGAAGAAACAAAACCGCCCTCAGAATCCGGAGAGTTTCCCAAGCGCGGCCCCAATCCGGGATGTGGCGAGGCGGGGCAGGTTGTTGTGGTTCCCCCCTTCCACCCGGACCAGTTCCACCGCCTGGGGCTGCCTCCGGGCCAGGGCCTCCCCTTGCGCAAAGGGGATGACCTCGTCGTCCGTCCCGTGGAAGATCACCACCTTCGCGCCGGCGGCGGCCAGGGTGTCAATCCGGGCCCGGTTGTCGTAGCGGTGGGTCACGAGGACGCTCCAGTTTCCGGCGATTTTTCGCGCCATATCCCGCAGGCTGGTGAAGGGTGCCAGAACCACGACGCGTTTGAGCCCCAGGGTGGCGGCGCCGTCGAGGGCGGCGGCCGCGCCGAGCGAATGGCCGAAAGCCCCGGTGCGCGGCAGCAGTTCCTCCCGGCTGGTGTTTAACTCCCTGACCAGCAATCCATAGGCATCCTCATAGTTGGCCCGGATGCGGTCGGGGTTCGGGTGACCTTCACACTCGCCGTAGCTTGGGTAATCCACAAGAAGCCACCCGATGCGGGGCGAACTTTCCCGCGTGGCCTCAAGCCAGTCGGTGGCCAGCGAGCCGTTTCCCGCCGTCAGAATCCAGACGGCGTCAGGGAGGCGGCCGGTTTGCTTCAGGGGAGGCACCCAGTAGGCGGTTTGCCGGCCCTGCGCGTTGACGTAGGGCAGTTTGCGTCCGACCACCGCCGCGAGCCGCCGGCCAAGATCGGCCCCAACCGGCCGGGGATGGTAAATAAACGGTTCGCACAGGTCGGGCCCGGGAGGAGGTGGGGAAACTTCGGCCTGGTGGGGGGCCGGCGGGGTTTCCCCTGCCCGCATGACCAGGGTCAGGATCAGGGTCAAAATCACTCCCGAGGCCAAGGGGCGGAAAACACGGGGACGACGGCTTCTCATGCTGAACCAAACCGCCGGAAACCAAAGGGTTACTGAAAAACAGTCGGTCCGTTTGCGTCCGCAGCATCGGCTTCCGTTTGCAGTTGTGCCGCCACACGGCCCGGCCGATAGGTTTCACGAAACATAACACCGCCCCAGGCGTCATTCCACCCACCTTTCCCACCATGCCACCCTCCGCCATGATACTCGGCCTCGCCCTCGGTTTCGGCCTCGCCGCCATTCTCACCCTCATCGTCGGGGTTTACACCATCGGCCCGACCGAACGAGGCGTGCTCACCACCTTCGGCCGGGCTCAGCGCACCGAAGGTTCCACGGCGGACGACCCCCAGCTGGGAGCCCTTCTCACGGAGGAGGAGAAGTCCCGCTACAACTATCCCGGCGTCCGCGTCATCCCGCCCGGCGGCCCCTACTTCAAGTGGCCGTGGCAGAAGCTCTACAAGGTGGACATGACCATCCAGACGGTGGACATCACCTGGGACCCGGAAATCCGCCAGGATTCCATCGAGGCGGTGACCAAGGACAACCTCACCGTCCAGATTTCCGGCCAGATCCGCTGGAAACCCTGCGAACGCAACCTCTACGCCTACCTCTTCGGCATCTCGCACCCGGCCGCCCACGTCGTCGGCTACTTCATCTCCGTCCTGCGCGACCGCATCGCCACCTTCCACGGCGAGGCCGCCGAAGGTTCCGTCGAGGGGGTTTCGATCAACGATCTGCGCCGCAACCTCTCGCTCATCAACAGTTTCATGGAGGATTCCTGCCGCAAGACCGCCGCCCGTTACGGGATTGATCTCGATGCCGCCCTGATCACCAACATTGATCCGCCGTCCGATGTGGACGAGGCGCTCGCCTCCATCAACACCACGCAGAACCAGGTGGCCGCCTCCATCAGCCAGGCCAAGGCCGACGCCGACCAGAAGCTCAAGATGGCCGAGCAGGCCGTGCAGATCGCCGAAAACCGGGCCCAGGCCGAGGCCTCCCCCCTGCTCGAACTCAGCAAAACCCTCTCCGCCATGCACGCGGAAGGCGGCAAGGGTGCCCTCGACAGTTACATCCGCAACGCCAGCCTCCCCCTCCGCGAGAAGGCCTCCCAAACCATCATCAACGCCTAACCCGTTTCCTCCCATGGACTTTCTCACCTACGTCATGGCCGGTCTGATCGGCACCTTCATCGGCACCAGCATCCTCGTCGCCCTGGGCAACCTCTTCCAGGTCTGGCGCGTGCTGCCCGAGCGCACCGTCATTGTTTACACCTTCTTCGGCAAGGTCGTCGGCCAGGTGGAGGAGCCCGGCCTGTTTTTCCCCATCGCCCATTTCGGCCCCAAGGCCCTGCTGTTCCCCTTCTTCGGCAAGGCCTACACCGTCCGCACCGTCATCCACCAGGCCTACCTGCGCAACCAGTTGGTCAACTCGGAGGAAGGCGCGCCCATGGGCGTCGGCATCTGGTTTGAGATGTTTGTGACCAACCCCAAGGCCTTTCTCTTCCAAAACTCCGACCCCATCGGCTCCCTCAAGGCCAACGTGGCCACCGCCGTGGTGAAACAGCTCTCGAATCTCCGCCTCGAAGTCCTCTTGGAAAACCGCGACGCCCTCTCCCGCAAGGTCCGCGAGGAAGTCTCACCCACGTCCTCCCAGTGGGGTTTCAACCTGGGCTCCACCTACATCCGCAAGGTGGCCTTCCGCGACAAGGGGATGATCGGCGAAATCCAACGCAAGGTCGTCAACCGCCTCCGCCAGGTCACCGCCGCCATGCGCCAGGCCGGGGAAAACGAGGTCGCCATCATCCACTCCGCCGCCGACAACAAGGCCTCCCAGCGCCTTGGCCAGGCCGCCGCCGTCCGGCCCCACGTCGTCGGCCATGCCCTGGCCGAGATCCAGCGCAACCCCGAGGTCGCCACCGCCCTTTTCACGCTGCTGGACATCCAGGCCACCCTGAAGAGTCCGGGCAAAATCACCCTGACGCACGGCAACGCCCCCAACGTCCTGTTGAACGGCTGAGGGCTGGCCTGGGAGTTGAAGCGGCGCAGTCCCGGGGTCGTTTAAGGCCTTGGTGTGCGGCCTTCGACTCAATGCCCCGGGGCCATCTGGGCGGAACCCAGACTGACCTCGCCGGCGTGAAAAGAGCGGACGGCACCGTCGGACAGTTTCACCAAAAGGGCCCCTTCCCGGGTGATACCCTGGACCTGGCCGCGCCATTCCTGGGTGCCGGACCGGATGTCCACCGTCTGACCGGCCACGCCATCCACCTCGGGCCAGAGGATCATGAGGCGGTTGGTGATGTCGCCGGCGACAAAATCGTCATAAGCGGAGGTGAGTTCGCCCAGAATCGTCGCCACCAGACGGTTCAGGTTGAGCGGTTTGGCGCCGGTTCCCCCCAAAGCGGCCAGCTCGGCGGTCAGGCTGGTGGCGGTGCTGGCGGCGGGAGCGGGCCAGGTGGAGGGCTGGGAGTTCACATTAAGGCCGATGCCGAGAAGGCAGTCGCGCATGCGGTCGGTGTCTATCCTGGCCTCGGCCAGGAGTCCGGCCAGCTTCCGGCCCCGGCAGAGCAGGTCGTTTGGCCATTTGACGGTGAGCGGCAGTTTGGTTTCCCTACGAAGCATCTGGGCCAGGCGCGCCCCCATCCACAGGGTGAAGGTTCCCATCCGCGTGGGGGAAAGCAGGGGGCGAAAACCAAGGGTAAGGTAAAGATTGCCCTCGGCCGGACTGTGCCAGACACGGCCCAGACGGCCCCGGCCGGACGTCTGCTTTTCCGCGATCACGGCAAAGGGGGTTTCCTGTCCGGCGGCCAGAAGGCGTTCGGCCTCGCTGTTGGTCGAATCAATGACGGAATGATAAACGAGGGTGAGCTCCCGGCCCGCCTCGGCCAAAAGCGCCTCAATCCAGGCGGGATGAAGCTGGGCCGGTTCCCCGATCAACCGGTAGCCCTTGTGGCGGGCCGCCTCGATTTCAAAACCGTGGCCCCGGAGTTTTTCGAGACGGGCGTGAACCCCCACGCGGGTCACCCCGAGGTCGGCCGCGATGGTCTCACCTGAAATATAGTCGGGTCCGGCACGAAGGAGAGCGAGGAGGATGCGGGCGTCGGTGGTCACAGCGGGGAGTTGAACAGGAAAGGTTAAGCGTCGGCCCAATCCAACCCAATGTCAACCCATGTGGCCTGATGGATGAGGGAACCGCAGGAAATAAAATCCAGTCCCAGCCGGCCCAAATCTGACAGGCTCGACAGGTTTACCCCCCCGCTGGCCTCGCTCAAAGCCCGGCCTCCCATGAAGGCCACCGCCTGGCGGAGCTGGTCCACCGTGAAGTTATCCAAAAGGATGACATCCGCCCCCGCCTCCAGCACAGGCGGGATTTGGTCCAGCCGGTCCACCTCCACCTCCACCACCAGGTCGGGGCGGGAGGATCGGGCCTGGCGCACCAGGTCGGCCAGGCCGGTCCCGCCCGTGGCCCCGGCAAAAGCCAGGTGGTTGTCCTTGAGCATGATGCGGTCGTAGAGGCCCAACCGGTGGTTCCAGCCTCCTCCACAGCCCACGGCATATTTTTCCAACAACCGCCACCCCGGGGTGGTTTTCCGGGTATCAAGGAGTTTGGTGGGGGAATCACCCAAAGCATCCACATGGCGGCGGGTCTGCGTGGCAATGCCGCTGAGTTTTTGCAGAAAGTTGAGCAGGACCCGCTCGGCCGGCAGGACGACGCAGGCAGGACCTTCCAGACCGGCCAGAACGCCCCCCCGGTCCAACTGATCACCGTCCCGGCACTCCAGGTTGACCTTCACCCCGGCCCCGTAGGCGGCCAGAATTTCCGCAAGCAGGGAAAGACCGCAAACCGTCAAAGGCTGGCGGGCCACCAACCGAGCCGAGCCACGAACGGCAGGATCAAGCAGGGCGGTCGTGGCATCGCCTCCCGGACGCTGCGGCCCGGCCAGGCCGAAAGGTTGCAGATCCTCCTCCCGGGCGGCGGCAATGAGAGTGCGAACCGGCACTAGGTTGATTTCCTCCCATTTCAAACGGCGGTGAAGGTGGCGGGAGTGGGTTTCCATGTCAGGATTCATACATTTCTTGAGTAAAAATGACCAATTAAAAAACGGGAACCAACAATGGCGTTGCTTTGGTCCATAAAAAGATTCTTTAGCCGATTGTTTCAATTCGTGCCAAAGCTTTTCGCCCCGACACCTCTAAACTTTTAAAAACACTCCGATGGACATCAAAGACATTAAACAGCTCATCCAAATGATTGAGACTTCCGCCGTAACGGAAATCGAAGTCGAAGATAAGGGTTTCAAAGTGCGCATCAGCCGGCAGCAGGCTCCCGCAGCCCCGGCCCCGGCCGCACCGGCACCGGTGGTGGCCCAGTTCACCGCCCCCGCCCCCCAGCAGCTCTCCTCCCCCCCTTTCCCGGTCGCCGCCCCCGCCCCCGTGGCTGAGGAAGGCGTCCTGATTATCAAATCCCCCATGGTCGGAACTTTCTACTCCGCCCCCTCCCCCGAGTCCGACGCCTTTGTCAAAGTGGGATCCCAGGTCAAAGAGACCTCCGTGGTCTGCATCATCGAGGCCATGAAGGTGATGAACGAGATCCAGGCCGAACTTTCCGGCCGCGTGGTCGAAGTCCTGGCCTCCAGCGGCCAGTCCGTCGAATACGGACAGCCCCTTTTCAAGGTCAAGAAGGCCTAAGCGCAGCCCCCTACCGCCGATATGTTTCAAAAAATCCTCATCGCCAACCGTGGCGAGATCGCCCTGCGGGTCATCCGGGCCTGCCGCGAACTCGGCATCAAGGCCGTGGCGGTCTATTCGGAGGCCGACGAGCAGTCCCTTCACGTGCAACTGGCCGACCACGCCATCTGCATCGGACCCGCCCCCTCGGCCCAAAGTTACCTCAAGGCCGACCGCATCATCAGCGCCGCCGAAGTGGCCAACGTGGATGCCATCCACCCCGGTTACGGCTTCCTTTCCGAAAAGGCCCGCTTCGCCGAACAGTGCGAGGCCTGCAACATCACCTTCATCGGCCCCTCCTCCAAGTCCATCGCAATGATGGGCGACAAGGCCGTGGCCAAGGAAACGGTCAAAAAGGCCAAAGTTCCGATTGTCCCCGGGTCCGAAGGGACCGTGGCGGATGAAAAGGAAGGCCTCAAGATCGCCCAGAAGATCGGCTTCCCCGTCATCATCAAGGCCGTGGCCGGCGGCGGCGGCAAAGGCATGCGCCGCGTTTACAACGCCATGACCTTCGCCAAGGAGTTCAACTCCGCCCGCATGGAGGCCGAAAAGGCCTTCGGCAACGGCGATGTTTACGTCGAAAAATACATCGAGGAACCCCGCCACATCGAGTTTCAGATCCTGGCCGACAAATACGGCAACACCATCCACCTGGGCGAACGCGACTGCTCCGTCCAGCGCCGGCACCAGAAACTGATCGAGGAGGCTCCGTCCCCCTTCCTGACCAAGGACTTGCGCAAAAAGATGGGCGAGGCCGCCGTCAAGGCCGCCCAAGCCTGCGGCTATGTCAACGCCGGCACCATTGAGTTTCTCGTGGATAAAAACGGCAATTTCTACTTCATCGAGATGAACACGCGCATCCAGGTGGAGCACGCCGTCACCGAGGAAGTCACGGGCATTGACCTCATCAAGGAGCAGATCCTCATCGCCGCCGGCGAGAAACTCCGTTACAAGCAGGGCGACATCACCTTCAACCGCCACGCCATCGAGTGCCGGATCAACGCCGAGGACCCCGCCCGCAACTTCGCCCCCCAGCCCGGCGAGATCAAACTCTACTACGCCCCCGGCGGCCACGGCGTCCGGGTGGACTCCCACGCCTACGGCGGCTACAAGGTGCCGCCCCATTATGACAGCATGATCGGCAAGCTGATCACCTACGGCCGCACCCGCGACATCGCCCTGGACCGCATGAACCGCGCCCTCAGCGAATACATCATCCGCGGCATCAAGACGACCATCCCCTTCTCCAAGGCCGTCATCCAGGACCCCGTCTTCCGCGCCGGCCACGCCACCACCAACTTCGTCGAGGAGTTCATCGCCCGTTCCCCCAAGGACATGATGAGCAAATTCGACGAATGGGCGCCCGCCCCCTCCATCCCGGACGAGCCGCCGGTATGAGGGCACATTTGTGATTCATGATTTGAGATTCTTGATTTAACTCAAAAGGCAGAGACAAACTCTTGATGGAGAGAAGTTTGCCTTGTTGTCTCTAAATCATAAATCAAGAATCGTAAATGGCTCCGATGTTCTACGGCCTGCTCGACACCGGCTACGTCCCTGACTCGCTTTGGGAAACCAAGTGCCGCGCCCTGATCGAGGGTGGTTGCAGCCTCATCCAGCTCCGGGCCAAACGGGAAACCCCGGAACAACGCCGCGAACTGCTCGCCCGCATCCTCCCGTTGTTCCAAGGCAGCACCATTCCGCTCATTATCAACGACGATCTCGAACTGGCCCTTTCCCACCCGGGACTCGGCCTCCATATCGGCCAGGATGATGCCCCGCCCGTCGAAGCCCGCCGCCGCCTGGGACCGGACCGCCTCCTGGGCCTGTCCACCCACTCGATCGAACAGGCCCGGTCCGCCCTGGCCCTGCCCCCGGGCACACTCGATTACTTCGCCGTCGGCCCCGTCTTTCCCACCCGGACCAAACCGGACTACAAGGCCGTGGGGCTGGAACTGGTCGCAGCCGTGGCCGCGTTGAAACCCGCCCTCCCCTTCTGGTGCATCGGTGGAATCAGCCGCCGGAACGCCCGTCAGGTCATCGCCGCCGGAGCCACCCGCCTGGTGGCCGTCTCCGACGCCCTTCTGGCCTCCGACACCGCCGCCGCCGTGCGTGAGTTCCAATCCCTGGCGGATTGAATTCAAAAGCGGCGTTTGAGCCGCCTTGAGACCAAAAGGCGGCAGGCGAAAACCCAGGCCAGTTCTTTCTGGATAGGCAGCCCAAAGGTCCTGACAAACCGGTCAGGTGAAATCCGGGATTGGAAAAATCTGAATTTTCTGCCATAAATCGTTTTTCTTCATCATGAAACACGTGCGCCTTTTCCGTTTTCTTGCCCTTTCTGTCTCACTTTTTGGATTAAGCTCACCGGGTGCCGCCAGCTCCCCCGCCCTCGACACCGCCTTCGTTTCGACCATCGGGTCCGGGCTCACGCCGGACAGCTACCCGACCTTCGACGGCGGCACCGGTGCCACCAACGTGATCGTCCTTCAGGCCGACGGCAAGATCGTCGCCGGCGGCAATGTTTCCAAATACAACAAAACCGGCAACCTGACCGCGCTGAAGCGCCTCAACTCCGACGGTTCGCTCGACTCCACCTTCAACTCCGGCGGCGCGGGCCTGGCCTCCACCACCGGGCAGCCCGAGGTCAATTCCATGCTCGTCGTTTCCGGCGACAAGATTTACGTCGGCGGCACCTTCAACACCTACAACGGCACGACCCGCAACGGCCTCCTCCGCCTCAATGCCGACGGCTCGCTCGACACCACCTTCAACAACACCGGCCTTTTATCCCTGGCCTTTGGCGTCCGCTACGCCCAGGCCCTCGCCGTCCAGCCCGATGGCAAACTCCTCGTCGCCGGGGCGTTCCTCGCCGTCTCCGGGGGAGGCTACCCCAACCTCGCCCGCGTCAACGCCGACGGCACGCCGGACGCCTCCTTTAACGCTGCCATCGCCGGAACCATGTCCGCCGTCACGGACATAGACGTCCTCCCCGACGGTCGCCTCCTCATCTGCGGCTCCCGTTACAACTCCACCCTGCAACGCAACGACCCCATCGTTTACCGCCTCAACAACGACGGCTCCACCGACCCCTCCTTCAACATCATCTGGGGCGACAACTACGGAGCCATCAACGAGATCCAACCTCTGCCGGACGGGCGTGTCGTGGTCGGCGGCGACTTCGCCCTCCTCGGCTCCACCACCATCCGCAACATCGCCTGCTTCGACGCCAATGGCGCGCCCGATACGACCTTTAACACCAACATCGGCACCGGTCCCAATGGCTGGGCCGGCGGCGAGTTGAAACTTCTGCCCGATGGCACGATCCTGTCCGGCGGCATCTTCACCAGCTGGAACGGCCAGCCCCGCGCCTCCGTCGCCCGCCTCAACAGCGACGGCACCCTCGACCCCACCTTCAACCCCGCCCCCTACCTCGCCACCACCGCCCTCGGCTACCTCACCCACTTATACACCTTCGCCGTTCAGGACGACGGCAAGATCCTCCTCGGCGGCTGGATGGGACGCTTCACCGACAACGCCGTCGAAACCTACAGCCTGACCCGCGTCATGGGCGACTACGGCACCGGCCCGGGCACCGTCCGCCTGACCGCCCCCACCATCACCACCACCGAGCTGGCCGGCTCCGTCACCGTTCCCGTCTCCCGCTTTGGCGGCCTGATCGGCGCGGTTTCCGTCAACTACTCGATCACCCCGCTCAACGCCGTTCCCGGCACCGATTACACTGCTGTCTCCGGCACTCTGACTTGGAATTCAAACCAAGGCGGCGTCCAAAACATCACCGTCCCCATTTTGCAAGATACTGCCCAGGATGGGCTTAAGGCCTTCAACGTCACCCTCGCCGGCCTCACCGGCGGAGCCGTCCTCGGCACCTCCACCACCCTCGTCGGCATCCGCGACGACGACGCCCCCCCCGTCATCGTCCTCGAACCCGTGGCTGTCTCCCTCGACCAGGGCGCGAACTTCAGCCTCGTCGTCTTCTACGACAGCGTGCTCCCCGCCACCGTCCAATGGCAGCGCGACACCGGTTCCGGCTTCACCAACGTCCCTGGCGCGACTTCGCTCGTTTACACCGTCTCCGGGGCCGATCCCGCCCTCAACGGCGGCACCTACCGCGCCATCGTCACCAACGCCAACGGGTCCGACACCAGCCTCGCTGTGGCCGTCACCGTCAAGGTCCCGGCCGGCTCCGTCATCACCTCCTTTGTCCCTCCCGCCGACACTTTGTCCGCCACCTTTTCCGCCCTCGATTCCTCCGGCCGTTTCCTCATCGGCAACAACACCGGCCTGCGCCGCCTCAAGGCCGACGGCACCCTCGACCCCACCACCACCTTCGGCATCAGCGTCTCCGGGCTCACCTCGATCCTCCCCCTGGCCGATGGCCGAACCCTTCTTGGCGGAAACCTCGGCACCCTTACCCACCTGCCCTCCAACACCACCTCCACGGTCGGAACCCGCCTCGTCCGCCTCAACGCCGACGGCACCATTGACGCATCCTACACACCCTCCCTCAACGGAGTGGTCACCACGCTCGCCGCCGGTGCCTCAGGCAAGTTCTACGCCGGTGTCTTCGCAGCCAGCTCTGTCGGCCTTCAGCGCTTCACCTCCACCGGCGCGTCCGACGGCACGTTCAGCGTCCCTTCCATAACCGTTGGCAGCGGCACCGCCGGCTATGTTTGGTTCGTTAAGGAACAATCCGATGGCAAGGTCCTCGTCGCCCACACCAACGGCGCCTCGGGCAGCCCCACCTACCGCCTGACCCGTCTCAACGCCAACGGCTCCCTCGACACCTCCTTCGGCACCGGCGGCCATGTCATCCTGCCGACTTACCTGACCGGCTTCGACATCCTGCCCGACGGCCGCATCGTCATCGCCGCCCGCTTCAACAACGCCGTCTTCCCCGGCAGCCAATATCTCGCCCTCCTGAAGGCCGATGGGGCCCAGGACACCTCCTTCCAATTCGGCACCGGCATCCTCAACAACAACCCCCTCGGCGTCACCTATCGCGACGGCCGCCTCCTCGTCTGGGGCAACTTCACCACCGTCAACGGCAACGCCCTCGGCGGCCTCATCCGCCTCAACCTCGACGGCACCCTCGACCCGACCTTCGCCGTCGGCTCCGGCGCGAACAACACCGTGGCCTCCGCCCTCTACACCGCCTCGGGCGACCTCTTCATCGCGGGCAGCTTCACCTCCTACAAAAGCACCGCCCGCAAATACGCCGCCCTCCTCGTCGGCGGCCCCGGCGCGCTCGGCGTCTCGCCCGCCGCCGTCTCCGTGCTCGAAGGCGCCGGCACCGCCACCGTCACCGTGAAACGTTTCGGCACCGCCACCTCTCCCGTCTCCGTCTCCTACGCCACCGTCGCCGAAACCGCCACGGCCGGTTCCGACTTCACCGCCACCTCCGGCACCCTCTCCTGGGCCGCCAACGACACCGCCGACAAGACGGTCTCCATCACCCTGGCCAACAACGCCACCGGTGAGCCCAACGAAACCTTCCGCCTTCGCCTCAGCGCCCCCACGCCCGACACCGCCGCGACCCTCGCCCTGGCCGACGCCGTCGTCACCATCGTGGACGACGACAACCTCCCCAGCATCACCACCCACCCGGTCACCCAGCTCGTGGCCCAGGGCGCGAACGTCACCTTCACCGTCGTCGCAACTTCCGTGCCGGCAGCGACTTACCGCTGGACGTTTAACGACACCGACCTGGCCGACGGCTCCGGCGTCTCCGGCTCCGGCACCGCCACCCTCACCCTCACCGCCGTCGGCCCCACCCGGGTCGGCACCTACCGCGTCCGCGTCACCAACACCAACGGCCCCGTCACCTCCGACCCGGCCTCGCTCGACATCGCCCTCAACCCCGCCTTCACCGACGCCGCCTGGCCGCTCAACTTAACCATCAACAGCACGGTCAACGCCATCGTGCCCCTGCCGGACGGCGGCGCCTACGTGGCCGGCCAGTTCACCAACTTCAACGGCCAGACCGGCCGCAGCTACCTCGTCAAAATCTCCTCCACCGGCGTGGTGGATACCGCCTTCTCCCCCGCCCCGAACGCGGCGGTCACCAGTCTCGTCCTTGATGGTAATCGCCTCTACGCCTTCAGTAGTTTGGGCACACTCACTCAAATCGGCGGAGGCGCGGCCCTCAATAACTTCGCCGCCCTCGACGCCACCACCGGCCTGCGCCTTGGCACCTTCATGACCGCCCTCGGCACCGGCGCGAATGGCACCGTCCGCGCCCTCGCCGTCCTCTCCGACGGCGACCTCCTCCTCGGCGGCGATTTCACCAGCTACAACGCCAACACCTCCCATCACTTCCTGGCCCGCATCAACTCCGACGGCTCCCTCCACTCGCCTTTCAACACCGCCACCGTCACCGGCAGTTCCAATGTCGTCACCGCCCTCGGGGCCGGACCCAATGGCACCTTTGTCGCGGGCGGAAACCTGGTTTACGGCACCAACTCCCGCATGGTCCGCTTCAACGCCGACGGCTCGCTTGACGCCACCTTCGCCACCACCGGGGCCACCTTCAGCACTTCCTTCACCCGCATTCGTGTCCTGGACGACGGCCGCGTCATGGCCTCGGGCAGCGCCCTGCCTCCCTCCAACCGCGTCATCACCCGGCTCTCCGCCACCGGAGCCTGGGACTCAGCCGAATATTTCGGCCAGACCAGCGGCACTTTCTACGACTTCGTCCTCCAGTCCAACGGCCGCTCCGTCGGGGTCGGCAGCTTCACCTTTGTCGGCACCCCCGTGAACTTCAGCAACCTCGCTTCCTTCAGCACCGTCGGCGCGTTGGAACAGACCTGGGTCGGCGGCACCGGCTTTGACAACACCGCCCAGACCGTCGCCCTGGCCGAGAACGGCCGCCTCTGGATCGGCGGCGATTTCACCACCTTCAACGCCGCCGCCACCCAGCGCCTCATCCGCCTCAACGGCTACGCCATCCCGCTCGCCGTCACCCTCCAGCCCAAGGCGGTGGAAACCAACCCGGCCACCACCGCCACCTTCACCGCCCGCGCCACCGGCACCTCCGCCCTCACCTACCGCTGGCTCCGCAACGGCGTGGACCTCACCGATGGCGGCAACATCTCCGGCGCCACGACGGCGACCCTCACCATCGCCAATGCCACCGATGCCGCCGAGGACGTTTACTCCGTGCGCGTCAGCAACCTCTCCGGCACCACCGTCAGCAACGGGGCCACCCTCGTCGTCCTCGGCTCGCCCGAGATCCTCACCCAGCCGGCCGCCTCCCTCGTCTCCTACACCGGCCGTCCCTTCAGCTTGGCCGTCACCGCCCGTGGCATCGCCCCGCTCACCTACCAGTGGCGCAAGGGCGGCAACCCCGTCTCCGACGGCTCCGGCATCACCGGCGCGGCCACGGCCAAACTCACCTTCGCCAGCCTCGCCCTCGCCGACTCCGGCGAATACGATGTCATGGTCACCGGCACCGCCGCGACCCCCTCCGGCAAGTTCACCCTCACCGTCCTGCCCAACCCCGTCGAGCGCGTCGCCACCTTCTCCAGCCTCGTCACCTCCACCAGCCAGCCCGTTTACACCATCCTGCCCCTCGCCGATGGCGGCGCCCTCATCGGCGGAAGGTTCAACGCCCTCAACGGTGCCAGCTCTTCCACCACCACCGCCCGCATCGCCCGCGTCCTGCCCGACGGCACCGTCGCTTCCGTGCCGTTCACCACCAACGGCGATGTCCGCGACATCGTCCGCCTTCCCGGCGGCAAGTTCCTCGTGGCCGGCGAGTTCAGCCTCGTCACACCCACCGGAGGCAGCACCCTGACCCGCAGCCGGATCATCCGCCTCAACGCCGACTTCTCCCTCGACACCTCCTTCGACCCCGGCGTCACCGCCCCCGCCAGTTCCTACGTTTACAGCCTCGCGTTGGACTCTCTCGGCCGCATCTACGCCGCCGGCGACTTCGCCTCCTGGAACGGGAACGCCGCCCATAGCCGCCTCGTCCGCCTTCGTGCCGACGGCTCCCACGACACCTCTTTTGTCGGCACCTTCAACAACTTTGTCCGCAAGGTCGTCGTCACCGCCGACGGCAAGGTTTACGCCGGCGGCAGCTTCACCAGTTACCAGGGGCGGAGCTACTTTGTCCGCCTGAGCGAAACCGGCGCCCTCGACGCCACCTTCGCGCCCTCTCTCTCCAACACCATCACGAACTTCATCGCCCAGCCTGATGGCAAACTCCTCGCCATCAGCGGCACCACCCTGTCCCGTTTCCTCGACACTGGCGCGACCGACACCTCCTTCCCCACCCTCACCGCCACCGGCCTCAACGACGTCACCCTCCAGCCCGACGGCCGCCTCATCATCAGCGGCTCCTTCACCACCCTCGGCGGCGTCACCCGCTACGGCCTAATGCGCCTCAGTTCCGAAGGAGTCAATGACCCCACCTTCGATGTCACCGGCCAAACCACCGGCCTCGCCTTCGCCAAGGTGGACGGCTACGGCCGCGTCTGGCTCGGCGGCACCATCTCCGTTTACAACGGCGTGTTCGCCACCAATGCCCTTGTGGTCGTCAACGGCGACCAGGTTGCCCTCGGCGTTGTCCAAGGCCCCGATCCCGTTTCGGCCTCCGGTGGTCAAAACGCCGTCTTCAAGGTCACCGCCACCGGCACCTCGGCCCTTTCCTACCAATGGCTCCGCAACGGCTCGCCCCTGTCCACCGACGCGCATTTTTCGGGGACCAACACCGCCACCCTGACTGTCCTGGGCGTCCAGCCGGGCGACGAGGCCCTCTACTCCGTCACGGTGACCAACTCCTCCGGCAATGTGACCAGCTCGGCCGCCGAGTTCATCTATCTGGAGGCCCCGGAAATCCTCACCGCCCCCGTCGCCGTCACCGCCGAGGTCGGCCAGTCCGCCATTTTCTTCGTCGCGGCCCGTGGCGCGGGCACCCTCACCTACGAGTGGCTCAAAGGCACCACCGTCCTGGCCAACTCCGCCACCATCTCCGGGGCCACCACCGCCCAGCTCTCCCTCCCCTCGCTGGTCCTGACCGATGGCGGTAGTTACAAAGTCCGCATCACCAACGCTTTCGGAAGCACCAGCTCCAGCGCCGTCGTCCTCACCGTCGTCCGCAGCCCCTCGAGCCTCGCGTCCGGCCTGGTCATTCCCACCTTCAACAGCACCGTCAACACCGTCCTCCCCCTGGCCGGCGGAGGTTTCCTGGCCGGTGGGGCTTTCGGCACCATCACCTATCCCGGCGGCTCCGCCTCCCGCTCATACTTCGCCAAAATCAAGGCCGACGGTTCCCCTGACACCACCTGGCCCGTCGTCAACGCCGCCGTCACCTGCATCGCGCAAGACTCCACCGGCCGCATCTACCTTGGCGGCACGTTCACCACAGTCACCCCCGCCGGGGCCGGCGCCATCACGCGAAACCGCCTCCTCCGCCTCAGCTCCACCGGTGTCCTCGACACCACCTTCGACCCTCTCGTCGGCCCCAACAACACCGTCCTCGGCATCCGCTTCGACGCCGCCGGACGCCTCTACGTCCATGGCAACTTCACCAGCTACCGCGCCGAAACCACCAGTGGCTACATCGTCCGTCTCAACGCCGACGGCTCCCGCGACGCCACCTTTGTTTCCAGCGCCTTCGCCTCCATCCCCGACATTGATTTCGCCTCCGGCAGCCGCCTCTGGCTCTCCCACGCCAACTCCTGGGGCGGCCAGTCCCGCATCGTCCTCGTGGACGAATTCGGCGTAAAGGACGCTGCCTTCACCTACCCCGGCACCATGACTTCCACCGGCCTGGAAACCCTCCCCGACGGCTCCGTCCTCAGCTTCAGCAACAACTCCCCCTTCCTCCAAAAAATCGCCGCCACCGGGGCCATCACCTCGCCCTTTCCCGTCGGTGGCGGGCCAAACGCCGCCATTCTGAAACACGCGGCCTCCGGCTCCCAGTTCTACCTCCAGGGCTCCTTCACCACCTACGGCGGTGTCACCGCCACCAGCCTCGTGCGGATCAACGCCGACGGCACCCGCGACGCCGCCTTCGACGCCGGTGCGGGCTTCAACGGCACCGTCGAAAGCATGGTGGCCGACACCCAGGGCCGCCTCTGGGCCGTGGGCAGTTTCGTTTCCTACAAAGGCGACACCAACCTCGCCAAAATCGTCGTCCTCAACGGCGGCGCCACCGAAACCAACAGTGGTCCGGTGGCCGATCCGCTCGACACCTATCTGGAAACCGCCGGCGTCCCCGCCAACCAGCGCGGCCCCAACGACGACCCCGACCACGACGGCCTGCCCAACCTCCTTGAATACGCCCTCGGTTTCGCTCCCAACACCATCACCCTCACCGGTTTGCCCGGTGCCACCGTCTCGGTTGGAAACCTGACCCTCAGCTACAAGCGCGCCGCCGCCGACATCACCTACACCGTCGAGGCCAACCCCAGCCTGGCCAACCCCGCCGGCTGGACCAGCGCGGGCGTCACCCAGGGCACCCCCGACGGCAACGGCAACACCACCGCCACCGTCCCCGCGACCGGCGCCAACCAGTTCCTTCGTTTACGAATTACCCGCCCGGCGCCCTGAGCCCTCATCCGCCGTATTCCCACCAGCGTTTCAGCGTGGCAAAGTCCGCCACGGTCGCCTCGCGGGCGGTCCGCGCCTCCTCGGCGTTGGTGATCCGCTCGGCCTTGAGATGCTCGACGTGAAGGACCACCGGTCCCCGGAACCCGCTCCCTTTCAGTAGTTTGGCGAACTCGGGTCCGGCCCCCACCCCGGCCCCCAGCGGGCAGGTTTTGGGTGAAAGCCCCTCGCCCCACTGGAAATCCTTGAAGAGGGCGGCGCCGATCCGGGGACGCGCCAGATGATAGGGTGTCGGCCAGGAGGTTCCGCCCACCACGGTCGCGTGCATGATGTCGTAGGCGAAACCCCAGTCCTCCGGCCGGTGGGCGCGCATGAGCGATTCCACATCCCAGATCGTGGCCCCCACGTAGTCCGGCCCGTTGTGGTTCTGGTAGAGGGCCTGCAGGCCAAGCTCGCGGCTTAGGGCGATCAGGTCTTTCACCCTGGCCCCCATTTCCTCCAACTGCGGCGGCAGGGGCTTTTTCAGATCGTAGCGCCACCAGTTCATGCGAAAGCGTTTGATCCCGAGCCGCGAGGCCGCGCGCAGCACCTTTTCGGTGTGCTGGGCGGGAGAGACGGCGTTGATGCCCGAGGTCAGGATGCGGATTTCCACGCCCGATTTTTTCAGGGTTTCGACAAACCCCGGCAGATCGTCCTCGACCCGTTCCGGCAGAACATGGCCGCCCGCGCGCACCGGGGCCTCGATCCCGGCAAAACCCAGCGAGGCGACATGTTCGGCCAGGGCCGCCGGTTCCATCCCGAGCAGATGTTTCGTAAAGAGGCAAAAATCGGGGCCGGACTTCGCGTCGGCCTCGCCCCGCAGGGACGGGAGTCCTCCCACGAGCCCGGCCGCCCCGAGGGCGGCGGTGTGGCGGAGAAAAGAGCGGCGGGACAGGCGGGAATGGGGCATGGGGAAAGGAGGGTGGGAACGGACCGGAGGGCGCCAGGTTCCCTTTTGGCGCAGCCCCGACCACCAGCCTCCCCGGCGAGTCCCCGGATGGCAGAAGTCACACCTCACCCACAACGTTCAGGGCTTCAGCGGTAGCCGCCGGAGATGTAGAGGCTTTCGGCGGTGATCCAGGCGGAGTCGGAGGAGGCCAGGAAAACGGCGGCGGGACCGATGTCCCCGGGTTGTCCGATCCGGCCGAGCGGGGTGTTGGCCTCGATGTTTTTACGCATGTCGCTTTCGTCAATGCCGGCGGAACGAACCCCTTCGGTTTCGACCATGCCCGGGTTGATGGCGTTGACGCGTATCTTCTTGGGCCCGAGCTCTTTGGCGAGGGACTTGGTGATGGCGGTCACGGCCGCCTTGGTCGCGCTGTAAACGGACCCATTCGGCGGGGCCAGGGTGTCCACGATGGAGCCGATGTTGATGATGCTGCCGCCCTCGGGGCCAAAGTGTTTCACGGCTTCCTGGGTGGTGAGAAGCAGGCCGAGGACGTTGAGGTTGAACTGGCGGTGGAAGTCCTCCTCGGTGATGGCTTCAAGCGGGGCAAACTCATAGACGCCGGCGTTGTTGACGAGGATGTCGAGGCGGCCAAAGGCTTTGACCGTTTCGGCCAGGAGGAGGACGATGTCGGCCTTCTGGGAAACGTCGGCCTGCACGGCGACGGCCTTGCCGCCCGCAGCGGTGATTTCGGCGACAACCTGGTCGGCGCCGGCCCGACTGGAGGCGTAGTTGACGACAACCGAGGCACCCGCGGCGGCCAGGTGTTTGGCGATGGAAGCGCCGATGCCCTTGGAGGCGCCGGTGACAAGAGCGGTTTTACCCGCGAGTTTTTGAGTGTTGGTTTTCATGAGGTGTGTGGAGAAAGGAAATTGAAGGAAGTGTCTCGGAAAGAATCGAAGTGAGGATGGGTGGTTGGATGGGTCTCGCGAAGGCCGCGAAGGAGGCGAAGGGTTTGAGAAGGGATGGTTCAGGGAACTTTTGACTTGTTGTTTTGAAGATTAAAACCGATTTGATAGGGCCGAGTGATAAGAACCTTAAGCATTTTATAACAAATGATTTAGAGGTAATAATTTCCTTAAAAATCCTTTGCCTTTTCCTTCGCGTCCTTCGCGAGACACTTTGCATGACTGTTTCGTTCACGACGCAGGCTGTTTCCAGCCACCGCCGAGGGCCTTGATCAGCGAGATGTGGGTGAGCCAGCGCTGGCCTTGGAGACGGACCTGAGAACGTTCCACCTCGAGGGCGGTTCGTTCGGCATCCACGACTTCGAGATAACTGACGAATCCGGCGTCGTGGCGTTTGCGGGAAAGCACCGCACCGCGGCGGGCGCTGGCCACGGCCCGTTGGAGAGCGGAACCCTGTTCGCCGAGGAAACGCGACGCACTCAGCGAGTCCTGCACCTCTTGGAATGCGGTGAGCACGCTTTGGTTGTAGGCGGCGAGGGTTTCCTCGTAGGCGGCCTTGCTGCGGTCGAGATTGGCGCGGTTGCGGCCACCTTGGAAAAGCGGCAGGTAAACGCTCGGACCGATGGACCAGGCGCGGCTGTCGCTCTTGAGCAAATCGCCCAGGTCGGCGCTGGCAAAGCCGGTGCTGCCGGTCAGGGAAATCGTCGGGAAAAAGGCCGCCTTGGCCAGGCCGATGCGGGCGTTGGCGGCGGCCAGGGCACGCTCGGCCACGGCGATGTCGGGGCGGCGGGTCAGAAGGTCGCCGGGAAGACCGGCGGGAACTCCGGGGATTTCAGTGGGAAACGCCACCGTCTCCGCAAGGGAGAAGGCCGGAGCCGGTTCCCCGAGCAGGACGGCGATGGCGTTGCGGATCGAGGACTGGCGCAGGGCCAGGGCGGAGGCTTCGGCCTCGGTGGTGGCGAGTTCCGTTTCGGCGCGGACGACATCGAGTTCGGCGTCCAGTCCCCGCTTGAAGCGGGCCTGGGCGAGTTTGAGGGCGTCGCGGCGGAAACCAGTTGTTTCGTTAACGATGCGGATTTCCTGATCGAGAGAACGAAGTGTGAAGTAGGTCGAGGCCACTTCGGCGGTAAGAGACAAGCGGGCGGCCTCGAAACCGGCCCCGGCCGCTTCCAGTTCGGCCTTGGCTCCTTCGTTGAGACGGCGGTTGCGGCCAAAGAGGTCCAACTCCCACTTGAGGTCCAACGGCAGACGCCAGGTGGTGCCAGTCGCGTTGGGCAGGACGTTCGGCGTGTTCCGCGAGGTGCGCTCGCGGGTCACCGAAGGATCAAGCGAAAGAGCCGGCAGGTAGCTGGAACGCGCGACTCCGGCCACGGCTCGGGCTTGTTCGATGCGGGCCAGTGCGGCCCGGAGGTTCTGGTTGGAGGCGAGGGCGCGGGTTTCGAGGGCGTCTAGGGCGGGATCGCCCAGGGAGTTCCACCAAGCTTCGGGTAAGGCAGCCTGCGCGGGCGAAGAGCTGGCGTCGCGGTAAGCCGACGGTGCGGTTGTTTCGGGGCGCTGGTAATCGGGGCCAACCGTAGGCAGGGCGTTGAGCGGGGAAGTGAGGGTGAGAACGAGCGAGGAGAAGAGGAGGTGTTTCATGACGTTGAGGGTGATGAGGTTAGTGGAAAGGAGCACGGCCATCCTGGCCGTCGTTGATGATCCATGACGGGCCGGAAGCCCGTGCTCCTTTGAGATGCGTTTCAGGTCGCGGCGGGTTCGGGAGCGGCTTCGTCGTGGACCACGGGCTCGGCGGTCTTGGCGGTTTTCACTCCGATCTTTTGCAGGACCACGTAGAAGACCGGGGTGAGGAAGAGGCCGAAGAAAGTGACACCGATCATGCCGGAGAACACGGCGACTCCCATGGCGTGGCGCATTTCGGAACCCGCGCCGGTCGAAACCACCAGCGGGAAGACGCCGGCGATGAAGGCGATGCTGGTCATCAAGATAGGACGCAACCGCAGGCGGGAAGCCTCCAGCGCGGATTCGACGATGCCTTTGCCTTCCTCGCGCAGCTTGACGGCAAACTCGACGATGAGGATGGCGTTTTTCGCGGCCAGGCCGATGAGCACGATCAGGCCGATCTGGGTGAAGATGTTGTTATCACCCGCCGTGAGCCAGACGCCGAACATGGCGGAGAGCAGCGCCATCGGCACGATGAGGAGGACCGCGAACGGAAGGCGGAAACTTTCGTATTGGGCGGCGAGGACGAGAAAGACGAGGAGGATGCTCAGGGGGAAGATCAGCACGCCGGTGTTGCCCGCGATGATCTTCTGGAAGGTGAGCTCGGTCCAGTCGAGGACCATGCCCTTGGGCAGGTTGGCGGCGGCGAGCTGTTCCATGAGGGCCTCGGCCTGGCCGGAGCTGGTGCCGGGCGCGGCGGCCCCGTTGATTTCGGCGGCGGGATAGCCGTTGTAGCGCATCACGCGGTCGGGGCCATAGGTTTCCTTGACCTTCACGAGCGAGCCCAGGGGAACGAGTCCGCCGGCCGAGGTGCGGGTTTGCAGACGCATGATGTCGTCGGCGCTGTCGCGGAACTCGGCGTCGGCCTGGGCGACCACCTGATAGGTGCGTCCAAAGCGATTGAAGTCGTTGACGTAGAGCGACCCCAGGTTGATCTGCATGGTCTCGAAAACGTTCTGGAGCGGCACGCCCATGGCCTTGGCCTTGGCGCGGTCCACATCAGCGTCGAGCTGCGGCGTGTTGACGGTGAAGCTGGAGAAGATGCCGGCCAGGCCCGGAGTTTCATGTGACTTCCCGATGAGGCCCTGGGTGGCGGCGAAGAGCGCGTCGAGGCCGCTGTCGCCGCGGTCCTCCACGTAGAGTTTGAAGCCGCCGATGGTGCCGAGACCCTGCACGGGAGGAGGCGGGAAGATGGCAATGAAGCCGTCCTGGATTTCGTTAAACTCCTTCTGCAACTGGCGGGCGATGGCCGGGCCGGAGAGCTCGGGAGTCTTGCGCTGGTCGAAGCCTTTCAGGCCCACGAAGACGATGCCGCTGTTGGGCGAGTTGGTGAAGCCGTTGATGGAGAGGCCGGGGAACTGGATGGCGTTGGCCACGCCCGGGTGTTTGAGGGCGATCTCGCCCATGCGGCGGATGACGGCGTCGGTGCGCTCCAGCGAGGCGGCGGCGGGCAGTTGGGTGAAGGCGACGAGGTATTGCTTGTCCTGCGTGGGCACGAAACCGGTCGGGACTTTTTGGAAGAGCAGGTAGGTGCTGGCGAGCAGGCCCACGTAAACCACCAGGGCGATGACGGAGAGGCGCAGGAGGCGGGCCACGCCGTTCGAATATTTCTGCGAGGCCCAGGTGAAGAAGCGGTTGAAGGGACGGAAGATCCAGCCGAAGGCCGCGTCCATGAAGCGCGTAAGTCTATCCTTGGGAGCATGATGGCTCTTGAGCAGCAGGGCGCTGAGGGCGGGCGAGAGAGTCAGTGAGTTGAAGGCCGAGATGATGGTCGAGATCGCGATGGTGATGGCGAACTGCTTGTAGAACTGTCCGGTCAGGCCGCTGATGAAAGCGGTGGGAATGAACACGGCGGAGAGCACGAGGGCGGTCGCCACGATGGGGCCGGTGACCTCGCGCATGGCGATGCGGGTAGCCTCGTAGGGCGAGTGGCCGAGAGCGATGTTCCGCTCGACGTTTTCGACGACGACGATGGCGTCGTCCACCACGATGCCGATGGCCAGGACGAGGCCGAAGAGCGAAAGGGCGTTGATGGAAAACCCGAGGTAGCTCATGACCGCAAAAGTGCCGACGAGCGAGACGGGAACGGCGGCCAGCGGGATGATGGAGGCGCGCCAGGTTTGCAGGAAAAGGATGACGACGAGCACCACGAGGGCAATGGCCTCAAGAAGCGTATGCACCACAGCCTCAATGGAGTTACGAACGAAGATGGTGGGGTCGTAAACGATGTTGTAGTCGAGTCCCTCGGGGAAGTTTTTCTTCAGCTCGGCCATGGTGGCGCGGACGGCGTCAGAGGTGGCGATGGCGTTCGATCCGGGCAACTGGGCGATGGGCAGCGCAACGGCGGCCTTGTTGTTGAGAAGGGAACGCAACGCGTAGTCGGAGGCGCCGAGCTCGATGCGGGCGACATCGCGGAGCTGAACGCGTTCGCCGTTCGCGCCGGTCTTCACGATGATGTCGCCGAACTCCTCCTCGGTGGCCAGACGGCCCTTGGTGTTGATGAGCAGTTCGGTGTCGGCGGGACGCGAGTTTGGCTGGCCACCCACTGCCCCGGCGGCGACCTGGACGTTCTGCTCGCGGATGGCCGTGACCACATCGGAGGCTGTGAGGCCGCGGGCCGCGACCTTGTTGGGGTCGAGCCAGACGCGCATGGCGTAATCGCCCGAACCGAAGATGCGGACCTGGCCGACGCCGTTCAGGCGGGCGAGCACGTCGCGGACCTGGAGCGTGGCGTAGTTGCGCACGTAGATGTCGTCGTAGCGGCCATCAGGCGAGAAGAGGTGGACGACCATGAGGAGGTCGGGCGAGGTCTTGGTCGTGGTCACCCCAATACGCCTAACCTCTTGGGGCAGTTTGGCTTCCGCCTGGGCGACGCGGTTCTGGACCTGCACCTGAGCGGTGTCGAGATTGGTGCCGAGCTTAAAGGTGATGGTGAGGGTCATCACACCGTCGCTCGTGGCCTGGGAGAACATGTAGAGCGAGTTTTCGACGCCGTTGATGGCCTGCTCGATAGGCGCGGCGACCGTCTCGGAGATGGTCTTGGGATTGGCTCCCGGATAGACAGCGCGGACGACCACGGTGGGCGGGACGACCTCGGGGTATTCGCTGATCGGGAGCTGGAAGAGCGAGATGAGCCCGACGAGAAAGATGACAATGGACAACACGCCGGCGAAGATCGGGCGTTTGATGAAGAAATCGGAGAAGTTCATGGCTGTGAAGCGTTTGAAGTGGGCGAAGCGGTAGCTGGAACCACGTGAAAACGCGGCTTTAAAGGATGGAAACGGCGGGACTTAGAGGTTGGCCGCGACCGTGGTGGGAACGGTTTCGGCGGTCACGACCATGCCGGGACGCACGTGTTGCAAACCGTTGATGATCACACGTTCGCCGGGTTTGAGCCCGTCGAGGATGACGCGGCGGCCTTCAACGGTGGGGCCGAGTTTGACGGTGCGGTAGGCGACGGTGTTGTCCGCGCCGACGGTGAGAACAAACTTCTGGCTCTGGTCGGTGCCGATGGAACGCTCGCTGACGAGTAAGGCAGGCTGAGACGGGCCGACTGGAAGGCGGACGCGGGCGGAGAGTCCGGGAACGAGCGCGCCGTCCTCATTGGGAAACACCAGGCGGAAGGTGAGCGTGCGAGTGTCGGGGTTGAGGCGGTTGTCGGTGGACTCGACGACCCCGTGGCGCGGGAACCCGGTTTCGTCGCCCAGTTCCATGTCCACCGCGACCGGGCTGCCGCCGCGGTTGTGGTGGTTGAAGGCGAGAACGGTGGCCTCGTCCACGTCGGCGTAAACATGGGCCTGACCGACAGAAACCACTGAAGTCAAAAGAGTTGCGCCACCGGGAGCGCCGGAGACCAGGTTGCCGGCGGTGACATAGGCGCGGCTGACGCGGCCGGTGATGGGCGAGCGGACCTCGGTGTTTTCCAGATCAAGGCGGGCGGTGTCGAGCGCGGCCTGGGCGGCGAGAAGTTCGGCGCGGGCCTCGGCCAGGCGGGAGTTGCGGGTGTCGGCCTCCTCAGCGGAAACCGCCTGTTCCTGAAGGAGTTCGGTGGCGCGTTTCGCCTCGCGCTCGGCGATGTCCACCCGGACCTTGGCGCGCTGGGCCTGCGCGGTGGCGAGGTCGAACTGGGCCTGATACCAGCGGGGGTCTATGACAAAGAGGACATCGCCCTTCGTGACGAGCTGGCCGGACTGAAGGAGCACGCGGCCGATGTGCCCGGAAACCCGGGGACGGATCTCGACGCTCTCGACGGCTTCGACGCGGCCGAGAAACTCGCGGTAGTCGCGGAGTGTGCGAGTTTCGACGGGGGCGACGGTGACCTTGGGAGCGGCCGGGGCGGCGGCGGTGGATGTTTTGTCGTCACCCCGGGCGGACGGGGCCAGATAGATTCCAGCCAGGCCCAAAGCGGTGAGTCCCAGGGCAAAAAGGGCGGAAGTGGAAGCAAACGGGCGGTGGGCCCGGGAAGGAATGAGGCTGGAGGAAGCGTTCATGGTGGAGTTATGTGTAGTTGACTGGTTAGTAAAGTAAGAGTGCAAAAAAGGGGACCCATCAGGCGACCGAAACAGGTTGTCTGGCTCCGAGGATCTGGAGGGAGGTTTCGGGCAGGTTGCGAAGATAAGCGAGGTCGTTGTGGATGCGGGCCTGGGCCAGACTGCCTTCGAAGAGGGAAAAGAGGCATTTGGCCTTCATGGAGGCATCGCCCTGGGGGATGGAGCCTTCGGCCTGGGCGTCGCGGATGGCTGATTCAAAGTAGCGGATCTGGCGCTGGAGGACTTCCTGGACCTTGAGGCGGAGGTTTTCGTCCTGGGTGCAGGTCTCCGAGCCGAGGGAAAAGCAGGGGCAGCCGAGCACACAGCCGTGGGTCTTTTGAAGTTCAGCCTGGCCGTCGTGAACGGATTGGAAGAGGTTGCGGATACGCTCCAGGGGCGCGGTGGAGGCCGAGAACAGGTTGTCCCACTTGGCCTTGTAGATATTGTCCCACTCATTGTCCAAAGAGGCGATGGCCAGAGATGATTTGGAGTCAAAAAAGTAGTAGAAACTGCCTTTCTTGACCTTGGCCTTCTCACAGATCGCATCAATGGTGACGACGCCATAACTGCGCTCCCAGATCAAATCCTTGGCGGCTTTGAGCAGGCGTTCTTTGGCATCACTGGTGCGTCCCATGGATTCAGACATTGTTGACTAAACGGTAAACTACAAGCCTTTTTTGAGGAAAATTCTTTTTTCGGCCTCACACATGGTTTTTTGGCCACCACATCGGCACCACCCGGGTGTGAAAGACACCGGACGTTTTTGGAGATGTTTTCCCCACCCCGGCGGGCTTCGGGCTGAGCGACCTCAAGGTGGACAGACCCGCCAGTGTTGGGCCGGGGCGGCGGGGTTGACCGGGACAAGCGACAGACCCTCGCCGGCCGCCAGGGCCGTGGCGGTGCCGGCCGGGACCAGGGCGTAAGAACCGGGAACAGTGCCGAAGAGCTGCCAGAGCGGGGGGGAGGTGGCCGGCGAGACCAGGGACGGGGGGGAGGTGGCGGCGAGGTTGAGGCGATTCAGTTCGTTAACGAAAAGAATGCGCGTGCCGTCCGGGTTGGCCTGCCAGGCGAAGGAGGGCCCGTCGCGGCCAAGCGCGGCGGGGGAGACGGTGAGGGACGCGGCCGGAACGCCGAGGTTTTTGCCGACGACGGAGGACTCCAGGCGGAGAAGCTGGCCGGGAGCGACGGGATTGACCTCCTCGCAGGCCCATGGGCCGGCCAAAGGTGCGGTGGAGGCAAAGGTGGTCCACCCGCCGGCGGTGCGCGGCCGCCAGCGCTGGACGGCCGTATTGGCCCAGGGTTGGACCGCGGGTCCGGACGCGTCAAGGGTGAGGACCTCGGCGACCGGTTTCGCGCCCAGGGCGGAGGCGGTGTTGACGAGGGCGAAGGTGCCGTCCCCGGCGTCGCAGAAGGTCCATTTCTGGCTGTTTTCAAACCGGTTTTCCCCGGGACCCACGGTGCCGTCGGACAGGAGGCCGAGGACGCGGCCCGTGGCCTGCTCGATGAGCCGGTAGGTGCGCCCGCGCCCGGGCGCCACCCCGGCCCCGGGAGCCCAGAAGCGGTAGCGGAAGCGCCAGTTGGGCGCGGCATCGCCATCGGTCAGCCAGCTTTCGGCGGTTTCGCCGCAGTTGTCCGTCCACTTGAAGGAGAGGCTGACCGAGGATCCGGCCGCAAGGCCCAGCAGAGAACGGGGAAGGGCGAGGGCGAGGCGGTTGCCCTCCGTTTTCATGGGGACCTCCCCGAGATCGGCCCATTTCCAGCCCCCCTGGCAGCGCCACAGGTGGGGCGGGGTGTCCGGCCCGGACTTTTGGTTGACGGTGAAATGCCAGCTTTCCCAACCTGGCAAGTCGCTGTTCTCCATGCGGACCCAGAGGTTCATCCAGTTCCAGCCCCCGCCCTTGCGGTCGGTCACGGGCGCGGCCGTTTCGGCGAGAAAATAAACATGGTCCCGGTCCTGGGCCACCTTGGCGCGGACAAAGTCGTTGCGGCCGGTTTTGTTGACCAGACGCTCCTGGCCCACAAGGGCCCCGGCATCGTGGAAGGCGGTGTCGCCCCGGTCGTCGAGGTAATCGGGGCCGACCTTGTCCCATGTGCCGAAATCGTTCAGGCTGATCGTTTTGGAACCGGTGGACAGCGGCGGCGACCTGACCCCCTTGAAGCGGCGGAGGCCGTCCGTCATCTGCGCGTAGTAGCAATCCCCCCACCCTCCCCTCATCGGCTCGATGTCGCGGTTGAACTCGGGATCGAAGACATCAATGAACCAGGGATCACCCTTGCTGATGCGGTAGTTGGCGAAGATGTGGCTGGCCCCGTCGTAGCGCATGCGCTGGGCCATCCATTCGTTCCACTGGGTGACAAAGAGGACCTGGGGATCGAGGGCGCGGGCCGTCCGCCACTGTTCGGCAAACTTCAGGCCAAGGCGCGCATCCGCCTGACCGGGAGGAAGTTGCCTGCCCAGCGCGTAGGATTTTCCGTGGTTGCTGCTGGGGTGGGAGGCGGTGGAGACGGAGGCAAACTCATGGTGGGCGGGAGTGCCCGTCCAGCCCCCTTTCTGCGGTGAGGCCTCCAGCCAGGGCCACTGGTTTTCCCCGGGCTGCCAGGCCCAGGAATCGCGGACGGTGAAGAAGGCCCGGTTCTCCGGGGTGAGTTCGGCGGATTTGGCCAGGATCAGCGGCCTGTTTTCCCACCGGAACCACAGATCCTCATGCAAGCCCTTGGAGTAGAAATTTTTCCACACATTGCTCACGACCCGTCCCGAGGAGGAATAAGCGAGATAGGCGAAGGCCGGCGAAGGGCGGCCCTCCGCGCGAAGGCCGCGGAGGGAGGTGGCGAGGGCGTTGACCGCGTTGTCGTAGGTGAAGGCGTTGGTGACATCAAGAAAGAGGACATCCACCCCGGCATCGGTGAGCATGCGGGTGTGGCGGTCCATCACCCAGGGGTCGGGGGACCGGTAGTAACCCAGGAGCGGCTCGCCCCAGACATGGAAGGCCCCGGGAGGCCCCCAGGCCGGGCTGTCCCAGTTGTTTCCCGCCTTGGGGTCGGCCTTGAAAACATCAGGAACGGTCCGGAGGTTGGTCCCGTGGGAACCATGCCAGACGTAGTAAAAGAGGGCGGTGGTTTTGCCGGCCCGGGGCGGGCCCACGGTGGCATATTCGGGCAGGGTGCGGCCCAGGGAATCGGTGGCGGCGAAAGTATCCGGAGCGGTGTCCGCAGCCAGGAGCGGAACGGCCGAGGCGAGGCTCAGGACCGACAAAAGAAAGGAGGCGGATGGACGCATGCGGGGGAGGGAAGACCCATCCCACCGCCCGGTGCTCCCTGCCAGCAGGGGGAAGGTTGTTTTTGTCGTTTCACCAATCCAGGCACGCCATCCCTCACGGGGCTTTCAGCACGGCAGTCTCCCCGCCCTTGAGGCTCAGGATGATCTTTCCCCCGGCCCGGCGGTATCCTTTGTGGCTGGTTTTAAATCCTTTTGCCCCAAAAACATCCACCAGGGAAACCTCGCCATCGCGGCTGGCGGTTACCTCCACCTGGCGGAGGGCCCCGCCGGCCCAGTCGCCCGAAAAGCGGACCCCCCGGCCCAGGGTCAGGTTTTTAAAGGAGGAGGAGGAGCTCCAATCCGGAGGCAAATTGGGAAAGACCAGGGCCGCTCCCTCCGGGGTTTCGACCAGGAATTGGTTTTCCACAAACTCAAGGGTTTGGGCCAAAAGACCCTGAATGCCGCCGGGGTCCCTTTCCAAAGCGAGGGGAAGGCCATTTCTTCCCACCGGAACCAGGGCCGTCCGGGCGGCCTCGGCGGGCTGTCCGCGCGAGGCCGCGCAGGCCAGCCAAAGCCGCGTGGAGAGGGGGACCGGCCCGGGCGGGTTCTCCAAGGGAAGGGACGGGAGGGCCACGAGATTGAGGGGATGGAGGGCCAGAAGTTGGCCCGGGCGTTCGCCCGGACCGGGCCAGGGCTGGCCGGGCGTTTTTTCGGCGAAGGACGACGGCAGGGGAACCCGGGCCGACAGGGCGCTCCATTTCGCCCCAAGAGCGTTGTTGTTCAAGGAGTTTGCCACATCCCCCAGGGCTCCAAAGGAATGGCGGAGCAGGAGGGAATCCTGCCAGGTGGTGGCGGCGGAGGGCGGTGAGTCGGGGGCGCGGCCCGGGGATGACCCCCAGGGAAGTTTCGGGGCCGGGGAGTTTTCTCCACCGGCGAGCTGGGAAAGGGCTCGGGCGGTATCCTCCAACCAAGGCAGGGCCTTTTCCGAGACAAAGGGGGCGGTCGGGTCCAGCCGCGCCCGGAGCAGGAACGGCCAGCCGGCCTGGGCGGCCAAGGCGGGGTCCAGGCATTCGGGAGCGAGGGCGGCAGGGGCGCCGTTGGGCAGCAGCAACCCGGGGGCGAGGAGGCCGGTCGCGCCAAAGACGGCCCGGGCATGCTGGCCGTAAATTTCGCGGCGGGCCAGGTGCCATTCCGACAAAGCCGTCGCGGTCTCGGCGAACCCGAGGCGGTAGGAGGCAAAGAGGGGGGCGCAGGCCGGATATCCGGTGGAAAGAGCGGCCGGAAGACGGTCCGGATCGGCCTCTTCAAACGTCCAAAGCCAGCCTCCTGGCTCCATCCCGGCCCGAGCCGAGGAGCCGAGGACATATTGGGCGAGCCGGGTGCGGGACTTCCAGACCATCGGCCCCGGGAGGAGGCGGACCTGATCGTTATAAACTTTCCACCAATCGGCGTGCGCCTTCAGGGTGGTCTTCCATTCGGTTCCGGCGATACGCAAAAGCCGGGCCAGCACCGCCTCGCGGGCGGTTTTCAGATCGGGCGCCGATTCGGCCGTGACCAGCACCAGCCAGGGTTCCGCCCCGGTTTTGGGACGGAGAAGGCTTCCCGTGAAGGTGGTCTCCGGGCCGTTTTGCAGGGCAAACCAGGAAAAGGTTCCCGATGGCAAAACCTCCTCCCCTTTCTGAGGTTCGGGAAGTCCCAGTCGGGCGGCGGCGGCGGGAGGCAGCAGTTGCGCGCCAAACTCGTTCAAGCCGCAATTGATCAAGAGAACCGGCTCCTCGGCGTGGATCAGGGCCGAAACCGAAGCGGTGGAGGCGGCAAAATTGGCGAGTGCCACCCCCGTGCCATGATTGACGCTGATGTTGGCGTAGTTGTTGGAAAACTTGGGGGTGAGCTCGAGACGTCCCAGAGGCAGTCGGCGGGGACCACTTCCCGGACCGGTCTGCGGCAGGGCCTGGAGGGCGGCCTCCGGGTTCAGCCCAATCAAAGGAGGGCATGGGGGACCGGGCTGCCGCGTCCAGAGGCCCGCCAGATCAAGACTAAACCTGAGAACCCGCACCTCTCCCCAGATCGAGGCCCCCAAGCGCCCATTGCCAATCAAAAGGCCGTCCACCGGGGCCTCCACCGGCATTTGGAGGCTGGAAATATCCGGACTGATGACGTCGTTTCTCACAAACGCGGGCGCGGGAAGCCCCCGGCCGGAAACAATGAGACGGGCCTGACCCCAGACCGCGTGATCGCCGTTGTTTCCGTCCGAGCCCGGATCCGTCACCAACGTCACATACTTGCGGCCATTGAGAGGAATTTCGAGATCCCGGGCCGGGGTGTCGGCGTTCATCACCCCACTGTCGAACAGGATGGCGTTTTCCTCGTCCTTGATGAGGAAACGCACCGTCCCCCCTTTGCCTGCCTGCAATTGAACCCCCACGGTGGCGCAAAGAAAAAGGGCGTCGGAGGGCAGGGCCAGCCGGGTGGTGCAGGGGGCGTGGCTCCAAATCCCCTGGGAGAAAGTCTGGGTGCCGACCTGAAGGGGTTTCTTTTCGAAAGTCTGGTTGGCGGTGGTTTTGGCAAACCCCGCCACAAAAGGCGTGAGGTCCAGAGTGTTCAGGTAAATGGACCGCTCTGAACGCAGGGAACCCGTGCCGAGGGCCAGAAGAAAGGTAAGGAAAAAATATGATTTAGATGTCATGACTGGGGTAAGGGGTGCGCTCTCTCCCGACGCGGGATTCCTTAGGTGAGGGAACGCTTTGATCTCCAATAAGTGAGGACTTTTTTGCTCAGGGCAAGGAAGGGCCACTTCACGATCGTGCCGAAAAAGTCCACGAAACGGAAAATCGGCCTAAAACCGATCCCCAGAAGATTGAGGACACGGCGGAGCGCGGGGCTTCGTTCCGATCCCAAAGCCAGACCCAAAATCAGGGTGATGCCCGCAAATTTGAGGTAAGAGGGAATATGCTGGGCCTTGTCGGGCTGGACCCATCCCATGGCCACCGGAACTTCCTGCCACAGCAGGAGAAAGCCAACCCAGCCGACGAGCACGAAGGCAGTCGGTTCCAGAATGGGGTGCCTTTCCAGCAGGCCGATGCACCAACCGGCCACAAAACGAAGCGCCAGGATTCCGGCAAAGACACCGAGATAAACCGGCCACATCCTTCCCGGGCTCATCGCCACAGCCACCACGACATTGTCCAGGCTCAGGCTGAGATCCATGAGTTCGATTTTGAAGATGGTGGCGATCAGGCCGGGACCGGCAACCGTTGCCAGTCCGGAGATAGAAGCATCCTCCTGCGCCTCTTCGTCCCTCCCGGTCAGCTCGGAGGCCATGAGGTAAACCAGATAGAGCGCGCCCAAAAGTTTCAGCCAGGGACTCTCGGCGATAAAGGAGGCAAAAAAGAGGGCCAGCCCCCGGAATCCATAGGCCCCGATGATTCCGAGCCGCAGGGCCAGTTTCTGCTGATGCTTGGGCAAATGGCTCGCGATGGAGGCAATCCCAAGGGCGTTATCCACGGAAAGCAGCCCCTCAAGAAGGATGATGCTTCCGACCACAACAACGTCGTGGAGGTAACCGGTTTCAGGAATCACGATACGAATGGTTGATGGGATCAGTCCTTCAGCCCCTGATACCAGGGACGAAACGGGAGGGGGACTCCCAGGCGGGCCAGTTGTTCGCTGAAGCTTTCCGGAACCGAACGAACCTTGGAAACAAGGGGGGCGGGGTCCAGACTCAGGTCATGGGGCCGGTTCGCGCAACCAGGGACATCGGCGCGCAGGCAGGTGTGGATAAGACGGCCGGGAAGGTTGAAGCGGGCCAGAAGGCGGCGGCCCATCTCGGCCCGGCTCAGACGTTCCGATCCGGACCAGTGGAACAGGCCGGTGAGCTCGCGGCGGTCCAGAAGCTCGACCACGAGATCCGCGCAGTTTTCCGCCGAGGCCGGTGTCCGGAATTCATCCTCGAACAAGGGGGTGGCCCGCCCGTCCGCCCACTGAGTGAAGAGAACCTCGTGGAGGCTTCGCCGGCCGCCCAGACTGGTTCCGGTCAGAAGGGGAAGCCGGAGCACGACGGCCACATCGGCCGCGGCCTGCAGAACGGACCGCTCCGCCAAGAGCTTCTGCTGGCCGTAAAGGCCGCGCGGACAAGGTGTCGAGGTGGACCGATAGGGGGCCTCGTCCCCGTCAAACACCATGTCCGTCGAGATGTGCATAAAACGGCAGCCGAGGTGGTGGGCAAGACGTGCCAAGGTGGCAGGCAGGGTGCAGTTGACCTCCGACGAACCACGCGGATCAAGGTCGCAGGCGGCGGCGGAGGAAACAGCCGCGCAGTTGATGATGGCGTCGGGCCAGTCATCCAAAAGCTGGCGGGTGAGAGCCTCGGCGGCCCGGGGAGAGGCCGCGTCAAAGGCCACCTGCCCGGGCAGGGGCGAACGCGCCATCACGGTGACCGTATGGCCATGGGTGACAGCGGCCCGATGGACGGCGGTGCCGAGGAGGCCGGAGGCTCCAAAGAGGATGATGCGCATGAATAGCCGCCAGGCGGCACCACCCAAGCAAACAGGACCGGCCGGGCGCGAAAGAAAAAATTGCGCCGGAGTTGGGATGCGTTTCCCTCACGGGCTTTGATTCCACCATGAAACTGACTTACGCCGACCTCGCCCGCCCGCATCTGGCCACGCAGCCCGTTTACGAACCCGGCAAACCCACCGAACTGGTGGCGGCCGAATATGGCTTGGACCCGGCCGGCGTGATCAAGCTGGCCTCGAACGAGAATCCGCTCGGACCCTCGCCGAAGGCTCGGGAAGCCGCTTGGAAGGCCGTGTCGGACGGGCACCTTTACCCTGAAAACGGGGCACTGTTTCTCCGTCAAAAACTCGCCTCCCTGTGGAATCTCGGGGCGGATCATTTTTTTGCGGGCCGGGGCAGCAGCGAGGTCATTGACACCTTGGCCGCCGCCTTTTCCGGCCCGGGCACGGAGGTTGTCTTTGGCGCGCAGGCTTTTATCTCCTACAAACTTGCCGCCCTGCTGCAGGGAGCGGTCCCCGTGCCGGTCCCCATGAAAGGATTTGGACATGATCTTAGGGCTATGCGGTCGGCGGTGACCCCCAGGACACGGCTTGTTTTTTTACCCAGCCCCAACAACCCCACCGGCGTCGAGGAAAACCCCGAGGAACTGGTCGCTTTTGCCGCCTCGCTGCCCGATCACGTCGTGTTCTGTTACGATGGCGCCTACGTGGAATACCTTCAAAATCCGCCTGACTTTGTCCCCTTGCTCAAGGAAGGCAGAAAGGTCGTGGTGGCCAGGACCTTTTCCAAAATCCACGGGCTGGCCGGCCTGCGGGTCGGTTACGCCTGCGGTCACCCCGAACTCATCCAGCTGATGCACAAGGCGAGGGCGCCGTTCAACGTGACCTCCGTGGCCCTCGCCGCAGCGGAGGCGGCGTTACAGGACGATGATTTCACACGTCGGAGCGTGGCGAGCAACAACGCCGGCCGCGTCCAACTGACTGCGGGACTTGAAAAATCAGGGCTGACCTACGTGCCCGGGGCGGGAAACTTTCTGATGATCCGGGTCGGGAAGGGAGTTGAAACCTTCAACGCCCTCCAACGAAGGGGGGTGATCGTTCGTCCCCTGGCCGGTTATGGGCTGCCGGAGTGGATTAGGGTGACCATCGGCTTGGAAACCCAGAACGCCCGGTTTCTGACCGAGTTGAACCACGTTCTTTCCAACGCCTGATCACAGGCCTTTAAAATCATCTTCCTTACGCTTTTGCTCGGCGACATATTGGTCTAGCTTCACAAGCATGGTGTCACGGTTGGAAGCGAAGATAAAGCGGTCGCTGGCCAATTCCTTGCGGGCTTTCATGATGACGTTCAAGGGGGGCTTCCTGAGGTCAAGAAGCTTGCTCAAATCCTCCACCACGGAATCGGAGTCAACTTCGTCAAGCGCCAGGTCAATCGCGTTGGCCAGAAGGTTTTGGTCGGCCGGGAAGGCTTTGCGGGCATATTCAAGTATCCTCCGGGCCCCCAGGTTCATTCCGAAATCCCGGAACCTTTTGACAATCATGAGGCAGGTGCGATCGGAAGGACGTTTGTCCGTCAGATACCCCTCGAGATGAATGAGAGCGTTTTCGGGCCGATTTAACCCAAAGGCAACCACGGCGCGCAGGGCGTTGAAAGTGCTCGTGGGCTCTTTCAGCCAGGCTGGTTTCTCCGTGGCAATCTGGTCGCAGAATTCGGACGCCTCCTGATAGCGGCGGGCATTGACCAGCGCCTCAATGTAAAGAAGGGCGAAGACACTCGTCCGGTAGTTCCTCTCCAAGGCTATTTGATAAAGCCTTTCCCCCAGCGCCGCATTGCCCACATCGGTCGCGAAGTTGGAAAGCAGTTGCAGGGCGTCCGGTTGTTTTTGGAACTCATCAATGAACCTCTCGGTTTCGGCACGCACCTGGTCCCTTTGCCCGAGCTTGTGCATGTCACTGATGATCTGGACACGTGGCGAAGGATCCAAAGGACGGGCGTTGGCAAACCACGTTGAGTAACGCAAGGCCCTGGCGTAGTCTTCCTGACGTCGGTAGAGGCTGATGATCTGGTTGAAAAGCCGGGGGCTCTGCCGGTGAATTTTCAGCCCTTCAAAGATAAGGTCAATGGCTTCGGTTTTTTTGTCGAGAGCCCAAAGAATCTCGGAGCGAAGAAAAAGCCCCTCTTCGGTCATGTCCAAACCATAGTCAGAAAGGAATTTCCGGGAAGCCGCGTAATCAGTCCTTAAAAAACTGGCCTGGGCGCCGGCATAGGCCGTCATCAGGTAAAGGTCGCTGAACTCCGGTTTCGCCGGCAAGATTTCCTTGGCCAGGCGAAGGATTTCAAAATCCCGGTTCTCATAAAAAAGAAACTGAAGGTAGGAACGGATGAAATCCTGATCATCCTTCGTCGGTTTTCCAAAACGGGCCCGGAGATGAGGGATTCCCTCCTCATACGTCTTGAGGGCCAAGTCATTGCGGCCAAAAATCATGTTCAACTGCGCCAGATAAATGCGGCCCTTGATGTTCCCGGGAGAACGTTTGACCCCAAGCCGAAGTTGCTCGTTGAACTTTCCAAACTCCCCCTTCTCCATGTGCTCAAGGGCCCTTTCCACCTGGTAATTTCCAAAACGTTCGCGCTCCGTCGTCTTGCGCAGGAAAAACCAGTTCACAAAGGAAGACTCCGGGTAACCCCGGTAAAATCTCATCGTGGCCCAAAGTGAGGTCACCGCCGCGAGCCAGAGCGTGATCACAAAGACGACGAGAAGTAACACGACCCGCCACCACCGGAGGACGATCACGGGGCGCCCCGAGCCATCGCGCGTTTTGTAACCAAAACCAAAAAGCACGGGTTGGGCTTGCGGAGCGGACTGGGTAGGTGTGGCCATGAGAAGACCATGAGGCAGGATTTTTCCCCCAAGCCGCAAAACTTTTTTTCAAAAAATCTTGCCCACACAACATTTTCCGTGCAGTGAAATTCCTCTAACCAGTCACTTTCCATCTCATGAAGACCAAGTTCCAACTTCCCCTCCTTGCCGCTGCCAGTCTGGCCAGCTCATCGTTCGCTGCACCACTTCTTCAAATCAAGGAGGATGTGGCACTTCAGTTTGTGGGTAGCGCGGGGGTTGAATACTCCGACAACCTCCTGTTCCAGAAAAACAACGCAAAACAGGACGCCCTCAAATTTTCAACAACTCCCGGCCTGCGTCTTAACCTTGGTGACCCCTTGGCTGAAGCTTATGCGGTGCTCACCACCCAGGAACAGTTGACCGCCTATACCTCAGGCTTCTCTCACCTCAACAATCAATTAAACACCACGAAGGCAGAAGGTGTTTACGATAATGGCAAGTTAAAGCTGGGTGCAACCGCTGCCTACGCGGAAAGCGATCAAAACGCCCCGGAAATTGTCAAAAACGGCACTCAAATCATCACTGAGTCGGTTACCTTTGGCCTCACTGCTGCATACAAAATCAATTCCAAAGTTTCTGCCTCCACGGGGGTTGATTACAACAAAAATTCTTACAGCGGGATCGCCGGTCTCAATGACAACAAAAGCTGGTCTATTCCGGTAAACTTCTATTACGCAATCAATCCTAATCTCGACGGAAGCCTTGGTTACAGACACCGCGAGAATCAAGTGGACGGCGTAATCAATGGTGATTCCCAGGATAACTACTACAACGTTGGTCTCCGTGGCTCAATTAACGCAAAATTAAGTGGTTCTTTTAATGTGGGCTACCAAGTCAGAACTTTTGATTCAAACGCTCCCGATACGGGTTCACTCGCTGCGATGGGCCGGTTGACCTACACGTTGAATCCCAAAACTCAAATTGATTTGGATTTGGACTCTGATCTCTCTCTTGGCGCCACTGGTGGTTCGGTCCAACGCACCGGGGGACAAATTTCACTCACGAATCAATTCTCCAGCGAGTGGACTTTTTCGGGTTTCTTTGGCTATAGGAATTATGACTATGCCAATCCCGTCATCTCACGTAATGATGACAATATCATCTTGGGGGCAATTGCTAAATACAGCATCAATAGATACTTGACCTTAACTGGTAGATATCAATTCCAAGATAATATCTCCGAGACTGTTAACAATGCAAACGACATTGATTACAAGGTCAACACCGTTTCTCTCGTGTTAGACTGCGTATATTAAGCCATTTCCAGATTCAATGGAGGAGGTCAGAACCTGACCTCCTCCTTTTTCATTTTTACCTGTTTAACTTATGAAAGCGTTAACCATCTTTTTTTCTTTGGTCAACACTTTGACCTTAGTTGCTCAAACCAATATCGCTGGTAATGGGACTACATCTCCTGCCCCGGTGTCAACAGCTAATACATCCACGAGCACAGCGATAGCTGCCAGTGATTATAAAATAAGTTCTGGGGACCAAATGCAATTTGGGATTCTCGGTGAAACCGAAACATACACAGCCATTAAAGTTAGTCAGCAAGGCACGGTAAGCCTTCCTTTCATAGGTGATGTTAAAGTTTTAGGACTGTCAGTTTCTGAAGCAAGAGATCATATCTCAGGCTTATATAAGCCTGATTACTATGTAAATCCTCAAATCAACCTCATCGTAACTTCGAGTCGGATTAAAATTGTATCGGTGATGGGGGCGGTTAATCGCCCCGGACCGGTGGAAATTCCTGCCGATGGTGAATTATACCTTTTGGAAGCAATTGGTAAGGCAGGAGATTTTTCACGTGTTGCAGATAAAATCGTTTACATAAAACGAATCGGTCCGGATGGAAAACTCAAGACCAAAAAAATTGATGCAAAGAAAATTGGACCAAAAGATGAGAAATTGGAACAAGATGATATCTTATTTATTGATGAGTTTGGAATTTTTGGCCCCTCCTAACAAATTATTTTAGAAGTAATGTCTACTCAAAACAACTCACAGCCGCCTCCTTCTGGAAAGGATTCTGACTCCGGTTATAGAGGAAGAAGTCATGGCTACGGATATGGCTACGGATCCAGTGGATATGGATACGGAGGTTATTCCGGTTATGGACAAACCTATGGTGGCTACGGGAGTTACGGTGACGAAGAGGTAAAACCAACCAAAAGCATTAAAGACTATCTTCTCGTCTTAAGAGAAAGATTTTGGTGGATTGTCGCCACATTATTTATTATTTTTTCCGCGTCTGTGATATACACGATGCGGACAACTCCTGAGTTTGAATCTGCTGTCAGGCTTGAAATCCTTGAAAAGGCCAGCACAGCTTCAACAGGTGTTGACTTGCTTGAGTCAGACATGAGGTCAAACCCCATGAAGCTGCTGACACAAATATACATGATGCAGAGTGGCACCATTATCACGCGTGTCAGTCAAAGACTTACACCTGCTCAGAAAAATCGGCTGAAGCAGCCATACGAAGGTTCGTTGAATATTTTTGGCACTCGGGACGAGCGGTCTATTTTGGCTGACAATCGCGAAGTAAACCCACTTCGTAACAGCTACATGGTTGTAATTACCTTTCACCATCCAGACAGTAAGTTAGCAGCAGAAATAGCTAATTTATTTGCCGAGGAATATATTCAAGCCTATATTGACAGATCCACGGAAACTGCTCGCCGGGCCATCGAAGAACTTAAAATCAGTGCTGATACTGAAACAGCCAAAAGCGATGAAATTCAGAATAATATCAAGGAGTTTCAAACTCGCCACGGAACGATCTTTATTTTCGAACGCAAGGACAATGAAGAACAGGAGTTGACAGCCTATACGGAAATGTTGAATCGTGACAAACTGGCCTACAATGAATCGCAGACCCAAATCGCTTTAATCAAGAATTATAAAGAGCAGAAAAGATCTTTAACTGACTTAGAATTTATTGCGACCAACACTCAAGTCGGACAACTTATCCAAAGTGTAACATCTTCAAATATTGCTGTGGCCGGATTAAAAACAAAGTATGGGCCTAAACACCCGAAAATGTTGGAAGCCCTAAAATCGCTTGAAACCGCAAGTAAAGAATTAGAACTGGCAGTAAATACAACATGTGATAAAATTGAAGCAAATGTATCTCGTTTGAAAACGAATTTTGATAATTCTGAAAAACGCGTCGAACTCAAAAAACTTCACATGGTGACGGTGAATCAACTTAAAATTGAATTCAGCAAACTTGAAGATGCGCTCAGAAGGTCCAAAGCTCAATATGAAATGTATCAGGTTCGAATTCAGCAGTTGATGAATCTTATCCAAAACACTTTAGAGCCAGCTAAAATCATTGATCGTGCCGGCCCTGCTTTAAGTCCCAGCAAACCCAATGTTGTATTCAACCTGATGTTGGGAGTAAGCCTAGGTCTGGCCACAGGTGTTGGATTGGCTTTCGCCGTATCCCTTTTCGACGACCGCGTCAAAACAGCTTTTGATATCGAAACTGGACTTGGTATTCCGATTATTGGACTAGTTCCCTCCATTAAACGAATGAACAATACCGATAGAGCCAGAGTTGTGGCGGCGAATGGTGATAAAAGGTCTATTGAGGCGTTTAGAAGTCTTCACTCTACTTTAAAATTGAGCGAAGAAAGCAGAAAAGCCAAAGTTTACATCACAACATCAACCATACCTGGAGAAGGAAAATCTTTTGTCAGTAGCAATCTTGCTGCAACCTTCGCAATGCATGGGGAAAAAACCGTTCTTGTTGACTGTGACCTTAGAATGCCAAATGTGGCCAGATCTCTCGATTTGCCAAATGATGTTGGTGTTATCACTCACCTTAAGAAAGGGAAAAACTTGGATGATGTAATTCAAAAAGATTTTGTCCCAAACCTAGATATCATTCCTACGGGTGGCAAAAGTAAAAATCCCACTCAACTGCTTTCTAGCCAAGCATTTCAAGATTTTTTACATGAATTGAAGCTTCGTTACGATAAGATTGTGATTGATACACCACCACTTGCCCCTGTCAGCGACGCTTTAAATATTCTTCCCTTTGTTGATGGCGTTGTTTACGTTATTAAATTTAATACAGTTAAACGTAAAACCGTAAGAACAAATATTAGAAAGTTAATGGAATCCGAGACTCCCATCTTTGGTGCTGTCTTAAATAACATTTCCGTAAATGTAGCTTCCTACTATTACTCTCACTATTACGATAAATCCTACGAGAGCTATTACCTTGACGACAACGAAAATGAGGAGACAATCTCAGATTCAACCAAGTTGGCATCCAAGGAATAACTCAAGAAATCTTTTTTGGCCTCGTAAAACCCAATTTCTTGCGAGTTTACAAGAACGATGGATTTCTGCTTTATTTTTTCTTCTCTGTGGAATTGTAATTTCTGTAGTTTTTTGTCTGGTTAAACCACTTCTCTATCAAAGTGAAGGAAGTATTGAAATTATTTCCTCTCCACTGGGATATTTGGATGCATCAAAAGCTCAAAAAGGTTCGGTGACACGTGAAGAGTTGGCAACGCACCTACACAAGTTCTATTCAAGGGATGTTGCAGAAAAAGTCTTTCATGTCATTGAATTAGATGGGAAGTTAAAAAATCTCTTTAAGTTTCCGATCGCAAATAATTTTATTTTGCGATACAAATTTAGTGGTCTTGATGACGTGGGAATGATACAAAACTTGCTTGATGTTACCACTAAAGATGGACTTATTAAAGTTTACTTTTCTCATCCCAATAGAGATGTAGCGTGTCAAATACTTGACACCTATTTAAATGAATATAAAAAATATCAATCCTCTGCTCTTCGAAGTATAAATAAAAGTGAATACTTAGCGCTTAAAGGTGAAGAAGAAAGACTGTTGCTTAATTTAAAGCTATCTGAAGCTAAGTTATCCGCACTTGCTTCTCAAAATGCTGAACTTTCTTTGAGCTTAGAAAATGGTGGTGATGAAGCAGACCTAGCATTCCTCAGTAAGAACATCGTTGAATGTGAAAAAACCATTTCAGACTACGAAGTGAGACTGTCAATTATTCTCCCCCTGATAAAAGATATCGAAAAGCTAAAAAGCATTAATTTTATTAACGCGAGTGAGTTGGTAGTGAAAGCAAGAGATGAATTGTATGTTATATCTTCAAACTTGGAGCAATTAAAAGTAAAATATGGCCCCAAACATCCACTCGTCATTCAAGCGACCGAAAATCTCAGAGAAGCAAAAGTAAATGTGGAAAATTCATACACGTCAACTATTGTTGGCCTTGAAGCGAATTGGAGAGCCGCCAAAACAAATCTATCCACACTTCGTGAAAGACAAAGAATATTGACCGATAAAACAATCAAGGATAATCGCATACGACAAGAATACAATAATGTTAATGACGAATTTAAAAGGTTAAAATTGGCCTTATCTAAAACTCAATCATTATTATCAAACAATGAAACAAACGAAGGTGGTGAATTTTCCCCAGTCAAAATAGTGTCTCTAAGTGATGGTCAGGCAAAAGAAATTGGACCAAATTGGTTTTTATCTATCACAACTGGTATCATATCAAGCTTTATTGTTATCGCAACTTATATTGGTGCATTAACTTATATAGATGTTTCTGTTGTATCAACTGAACTCTTGCCTGAAATTACCAACGTTCCCATTTTAGGACACGTCGCAAGGCAATCTTACTTTGTCAAAGACTCTGCTTTTGATATGCAAAAATACGTGTCATCTAATTTAAAAATCTCTTATGATAAAATTTGCACTCGATTAACCTTTGGCAATACTTTCAAAAAATCTCAATCAATTTTGGTCACAAGCTCAACGCCCTCAGAAGGTAAATCATTTTCCGCGATTAACTTGGCTTTGACTTTTTCGATGCGAAACGAAAGGGTTCTTTTAATTGATGCTGATTGTCGCTTGCCAACGATTGCCTCAAAACTTCAAGTTTCCAATAAAATGGGATTGATGGGGTATTTGGATGGATCTCTGGAGATTGATCAAATTATTCAAAAAAATGTTTTGAATACCCTTGATGTTATTGTATCTGGAGGAAAAACACGCCAGTCTTCCAAATTGCTGAATTCATCCCGACTTGAAGAACTTCTCTTAGAATTAGGAACTAGATACGACCGAATCATTATTGATACACCACCCACCCTCTCCGTTGGTGATGCCTATTTAATCGTGCCTTATGTTCAAGGGGTAGTATTTGTTGCGGGAAAAAGAGTTGTTAAAAGAAACACTCTTGTTGTAGTAAACTATTCCGTTTAACGTATCCGGTTTTTGCAAACTCAGCTGACCTGTAGAATAATAGAT
>JANOBW010000168.1:0-3454 GCA_031411855.1 Opitutia bacterium | reverse complement strand
GGTCCTCAGCAACGGGGACCGCATCAGCGGCACTTACGTCGGCGAGGTGGAGGGGAAACATCGTTTCCGGTCCGATCTTCTGGGGGAGCTCAACGTCCCGCTGGCCTCGGCCAAGGTGGAGAAAACCGCTTCTGGCGTGGTGGCGGAGGCGGCGAAACCGGCCGCGCCCAAGCCGGCGACTCCCCCTGCGGCGGCGGTGAAGCCGGCCGAGGAGCCGGAGGATGGTTTTCTCGGCTGGTGGCAGGAGCACCGTCCGCTCAAGGAGTGGAAGTCCAAGTTTGTCTTCAGCCTCACCTGGCAGGAGGGGGAGCGAAACCGCACGGATTACACGCTGGATTTCAACACCCAGAAAACCTCGGGGCCCGACAGCTACCGTTACATCTTGGAGCACGCCACGGCCACCCAGCCCGGCAAGACGGGCAACGTCACCGTGGCCAACCGCTGGTTCACGGAGTTCCGCTGGCGGCATTCCCTGTCCGAGCGTTTTTTCACCCAGACCAACACCGACTATCTCACCGACCAGGTGAAGAAGATTGATCGCCGCATCGAGCAAAGCGCCGGGGTGGGTTACATCTACGTGCAGACGCCCAAGTGGAACGGCACGGTGACACCGGCCCTCACCGTCAAGAACCAGAGCCTGGGCGGAAAGGATTCCGGCACGGACCTCTACAGCTCGATTTTCCAGGACCTCTCCTGGAAACCCTCGGCCAAAATCACCTTGGGGCAGGACGCCCTTTACTCCTTCGACCTCAACGATCCCGGCACCTACAACTGGGTCGTGGGGCTGCGGTTTGAGGCGCGCCTGGATGGCGGTCTGACCTACAACCTGCGCTATTCCTTTGACTACGACCATTACCTGCCGCTGGGCATAGACCGCCAGCAGCAGCGCCTCACCACGGGTTTCGGCTACGCCTTCTGAACCCGGTGGCGGCCCGGCCAAAATTCGTGGATTTTTCGGTTAACAACGGTCGGCCAATCCACATCCCTTGACCTTTTTACCATGTCAGCTTCCTCGTTTCTGGAGTCCCTCTTTTCCCTCACGGGCCGCGTGGCCGTCGTCATCGGCGGCACGGGCGAGCTCTGCGGCGCCATCGCCGAAGGTTACGCCAAGGCCGGCGCACGGGTGGTCCTGGTGGGCCGCGATCCGGCCAAGGCCGAGGCCCGCCTGGCCCGCATCCACGCCGCCGGGGCCGAGGGCATCTTCATCCCCTGCGAGGCCACTTCCAAGGCCGCTGTCGAGGAACTTCTCGCCGCCGTCTTGAAACAATATGGCCGGGTGGACATCCTGGTGAACGGAGCCGGGGTTAACTCGCCGAAGCCTTTTCTGGACATCCCCGAGGAAGACCTCGACCGCATCCTTTCCGTCAACTACAAGTCGGTAGTGTATGCCTGCCAGGTGTTTGCGAAGCACTGGCTGGACAACGGCCAGAAGGGGGCGATCATCAACCTCGGGTCGGTTTCCGGCGTGGCTCCGCTGTCCCGGGTGTTCACCTACTCCGCCTCCAAGGCCGCCCTCCACAACCTCAGCCAGAACCTGGCCCGCGAGTGGGGCGCGAAGGGCATCCGCGTCAATATCCTCATCCCGGGCTTTTTCCCCGCCGAGCAGAACCGCAAGGTGCTCACGCCCGACCGCGTCGCCTCCATCCTGGCCCGCACCCCGGCAAACCGTTTCGGCGAGGCCTCGGAACTCGTCGGAGCCGCCATCCTGCTGGCCTCGGACAACGCCGGCTCCTTCATCACCGGCCTCGAGATGGTCGTGGATGGTGGTTTCTGCGCGATGACGATCTGAGGTCGGCATCCTTTTCTGTCTTTCCGAGGGACGGGGCCACCCCCGTCCCTTTTTCACATCCGGGTGGCGGCCTGCACGACGGTCTCGTCGAAGTAGTTTCCGTCCATCCCGGCGTTGACCACGATGCCCTGGGCGTTGATGCCGCTGCTGCGCGGGCTGAGGAGAAACACAGCGGTGTTCGCAACCTCCTGGGTGGTAATGGCTTGCTTACGGTAGGTGAGCTGTTCGGCGAAGAGGTAGTTTTGCAGGTAGCCGGGGATGCCGGCCGAGGCGCTGGTTTTGAGGGGGCCGGCGTTGACGGTGTTGAAGCGGACCTTGGTGTCGGCGCTGAAGGATTTGGCCAGGAAACGGGACGTGGATTCGAGGGCGGCCTTGATGGGCGACATGTAGCCGTAGTTGGCGGCCGTGACCTGCGAGCTGATGCCGATGGAGACGACGGAGGCGTCGGCCGCAAGGTGCGGTTTCAGCGCGCGGGCCAACTCGACCAGGGAGAACGAGGAGATCGCCGTGGCCTGGAGGAAGTCCTTCCGCTTCGTTTCGTGAAACGGCTTGATGCCCTCGGCGTAGTTGGCGAAGGCGATGCTGTGGACAAAACCGGCGAGAGGGCCGTGCGGGGCGATCTCGCTGGCGAGGCGCTCGATCTCCTCCTCGCGCTCCACGTCGCAGAGCAGGACGGTGCGGCCTTCCAGGAGTTTGGCCAGGCTGTCGCGGCGGGCCGGGGAACGGACGGCGTAGATGACCTTGGCCCCTTCGGCCTCAAGGGTTTGCGCGATATGCCAGGCGACGGACTTCTTGTTGGCCACGCCGAGGACGAGGAAGGTTTTGCCGGAAACGGAGAGGAAGGACATGGGCGGAAACGAAGGAGCCAGCCGCGCCCGTGGGCAAAACAAAAGAAGGTCAGCCAAAGAGGTGGTCGCGGAGGAAGGTTTCGGTCCATTCGGGACCAAAGGTGCGGTTGAGAAACGGCAGGCCCGGGCTGTTGACGCGGTGGTGGTGCTTGTAGTTCGCCACGGCCTCGGATTCGGCCACGGGGGCGGGCTCGGTGGCGAGGCGGGCCGCGATTTTTTCCGCCAACGCGGCGCAGGCCTCGATCAAGGCGGGCAGGGGAACGAGGTCGTCGGAGCGGACAAAGAGGTCGTCGCCCGAGCGGCATTCGCGATACCAGTCGGGGTAGTCGTCGGCGTAGGGTAGGGCAGGGTGCCGGGCGCGGAGTTTGCGCAGGAGAGCACGGTTGGCCTCGGCGCAGGCGGGGGTTCCGGCGGGGTTGGCCAGATCGAGCACGGCCACGGCCAGTTTTTCGCCGAAAAGGACGTATTCCATGGCGAAGACCGGCAGCTCCAAACCATTGAATGGGAAGAAGAACTGATTGAGAATTTCGACTTTTCCTCCGGCGATGTGGACGGTGCGAAAGTCGCCACGGTTGGGGATGGTCCAGAAGTGTGCCTCGAAACGGATCTCCTTGGGTCCGGGATTTTTCACCGCTTCGCCGAAACCTTCGGGCAACGGGGAAACGATAGCTCCGCGACGGACGAAGGAGTCGGCGCAGGTGTCGCGGAGAGGGGAGAGCAGGTGGGGCACGGTTTTGAAATCAGGTTTTAGCCGCAAAAGAACGCAGAGAACGCAAAGGGGGAAACTTTTTTTGCGTTCTCTGCGTTCTTTCGCGGC
>JANOBW010000167.1:0-2379 GCA_031411855.1 Opitutia bacterium | reverse complement strand
GGCCCGGTCGATTCGTATATCGCGCCACCGGCCGGTCTTTACACATACTTCTTTGGGCCGCGCGGCACCAAGCCGCCGGTGAAATTCACCTGGTACGAGGGCGGCCTGAAACCGCCTCAACCGGAGGGCATGGACCCGGCCGAGAAGCTGGACGGCAACGGCATCCTGTTTGTGGGAGAAAAGGGGACACTCTCCAGCCCCGGCTGGGGTGGTCGCGCCAAGTTGTTCCCGGTCAGCCGCGACAAGGAATATCAACGCCCCCCGGCCAGCCTGCCGCGATCCAAAGGACATCACCGCGACTGGCTGGACGCCTGCAAGGGCGGCGCCCCGGCCAGCTCCAATTTCGCCTATGGAGCCGCCCTCACCGAGGTCGGCTTGCTGGGCCTCGTCGCCATGCGGGTCGGTCGCAAGGTTTATTGGGACGCCAAGGCGATGAAATGTACCAACGCCCCGGAGGCCGACCAATACCTGAAAGAAACCTACCGGGCCGGTTGGGAAATTGTGTGACAACCGGTAGATGGCATGAGGAAGTGGCCAGCCGCAGATAAAAAGGCTACGACTGACCACGAATGAAACGGACAAGCGGAACCAAAGCGGAGGCTGGGCGGAAAGCCAAGCCTGAAACAAGCGTGATCAAGACGGGGAGCGCGGCCCTGCCGGAGCGGATTCTTGTGGGGGTGGACGTTGGTCTGCGGAAGTACGCGATCTGCCGGCAGGTGGACGGCTCGATGCAGGAGCCGCCGCAGACCAAGACCCCGAAGGAGTTCAAGGAATGGATCCTGGGGCAGAAGGCGAAGGCGCGCGAGGTCGTTGTCTGTTACGAGGCGGGCTTCCTGGGTTTTGAACTGGCGCGGTGGCTGGTGGAAAACGGCATCCAGTGCGTGGTGATGTCGCCGGTCAAGCTGGACGAGGGAAACAAGCGGGTGGAGACGGACAATCTGAACGCGCGGGACATTGCCGGGAGGCTGGACCGTTACCTTGCGGGGAACAAGAGGGCGATGACGGTGTGCCGGATACCGACGCGGCGGGAGGAGCTGGACCGGCACACGGGCAGGCAGAGGCAGCAGTTGCTGGACCACCGCAAGTCCCTTGAGGCGCAGGGCCGGAGCCTGCTCTGGCAGTTCGGGTGTCTGGAGGATGGGGAGGGCCGCTGGTGGTCGGAGAAACGGTGGCAGAGCCTGGGGCTGGAGGCGGAGATGATGGAGCGGCTCGGACGGCTGCGGGCGGTGATTCTGGAGCTGGAGCGGCAGCAGGTTGAGGTGGAGGAGAAACTGGCCGCGCAGGCCGCCGCCGCCGCCAAAGCAGCGGCCGGGCAGGCGCCCAAGCTGCCATTGGGGGTGGGCTGGCTGTCGATGAGGCTGCTGACCCTGGAGTGCATGGACTGGAGCCGCTTCAAGAACCGGCGGCAGGTGGCGTGCTTCAGCGGGCTGGTCCCGAGCGAGGGGAGCACGGGGGAAAGCAGGCGGCAGGGGTCGGTCACCAAGGTGGGCAACCCCGTGGTGAGGATGGTGCTGGTGGAGATGGCCTGGAGGCTGGTGCGCTACCAGCCCGGCTGCCACGCGGTGAAACCGTGGCTTGAGACGCTCAGGAACAAGGCCAAAAACGGGGCGCGGACCCGCAAGAGGGCGATAGTGGCGGTGGCCAGGAGGCTGGTGATCGACCTGTGGCGGCTGGCCACGGGACAAACAACGGCCGGGGCCCTTGGATTCGTGTAAGAGATGGAGCAAACCCCGCCACGCCCCAAGCCCGCAGGCCGCCTGTGCATGAGACATTTTCCGGATGAGCGGAGCGCGTTCGTAAACGCCCATGGACGGCCAAACCGTCCGGTCGGTAGGTGGAACCGCTTGCTCTTCCGGTCAGACCGGAAATCGAATAGGTCATGATGTGCTGGGACAAAAGAGCTCACGCACGGATAGGAGGTTGGAGTCCGCCAGTCAGGGACACCGCTTCGGAAGAGACGCAAAGAGGGAAAGTGTTGCAACGAGAGGGACAGCCGGCGGGAAAGGCGTGGAAGGGTTGACGGGGCAAAGACAGGCGGGGACCAAAACCCCCGCCAAAAACGGAACCAGCAGAAGAACCTGAAAAACAGGGAAAAGACAGCCATCAAATAAAAAGAACAAGAAACCAACAAACAAAAGCCTTCAGAATCGCGGTCGCCATTTGACAAACCTCATAGGAGGGCGAGACTCCGTCGAGCCGTGACTTTGTTTTTGATGATGGAAGACATGGACAACAAATGGGTTCGACGTAGTCGCACCCTACCGATTTGAGTTTTTATTATGCCAAAAAACGCCGTTGTCACTGGTGCTGGTAGTGGAGTCGGTCAGGCCGTTGCCTTGGCCCTGGCCGCGCAAGGCTGGCAGGTGGCCATCCTCGGAC
>JANOBW010000166.1:0-12499 GCA_031411855.1 Opitutia bacterium | reverse complement strand
GCGAGGAGGCGGCGGCGGTGCCCTCGACCTTGTAGAGGTTTCCGTCCGGCATGTTGCGGGAGGAGAGGAAGTTGCCGTCGGGCTGCTCGATGCCGATGTAGAGGCCGAAAAAGTCGGTGTAGAACTGGGACAGGGTGGCGGCGGACCCGGCCGGCATGTTGACGGAACCGTCCTCGGAGGCGTAGCGGATCACGCGGAAATGGGATAGGACGGACTGGGGGGCGGGCACGCCGGAGAGGCGGAACATCTTGTGCGCGACGGCCTCGTTGAGGACCAACCCCTCCTCGTCCACATCAGTGACCCCGGAGCCCCAGGCCCACCAGGGACAGGTGCCGGCGTTCAGGTTGATCTTGTCCCACTTGGAGTCGAAGCGTTTGCCATAGTTGTCACGGGCATCGAGGCTGTGGGTTTTGTTGAAGTTCACCTTGAGCTTGTTTTTGCCGGTGCGGTAGGTGGAGGCAAAGCCGCGGATGCGGTAGCCGACATGGTCGTAAACCACCCCGTCATAGACGAAGGCGGCGGGGAAACGGTAGTCCTGGTAGGAGCCGTTGGCGGTGTTCCACATGCAGCTTTCGAAGTCGGCATTGCGGGTCACCAAGTGGTAAACCGGGGCATTCGTTGTGAGGTTGGCGGCGGGATAGGTGACGGCGGCGGTGGTGCCGGGGGTGTTCGCACCGGTCCAGGCGGGGACGCCGGAGTAAACGAAAAAGGCGAAATTGGGCTGGGGGTCGTCGGCGTAGGGGACGGTGACGGTGTTGCCGAGGGTGTCGGCGGCTTTGATTCGGTAACGAACGATCCGGCGGTGGGTCTGGTTGGCGCCGGGGATGGAGGCGGTGAAAATGGAATCGCCGGCGGTTGCGTCGGGGGCCACGCCGTCATCCTTCATCACGAGGGTCGTCCAGTTCGCGGCCAGTTCGTAGGCGGCATCGCTGCGGGGGACATAGGAGCCCGGATTGACGTTTTGATAGAGGAGCGAAACGGAGGCCACGCCCTCGGGATCGGTGGCCTTGGCCGTGACGACAACGTCCTGGCCGGGCTGGATTTCCACCGCGCGGCCATCGGCCAGGCGCAAGGCCTGGGCCGCCGTGGGAAGGAGGGGGAGATGGTCCACCTGGCGGAGGGCCGGGGCGATCGCGTAGGATTGGAAGGAGCTGTTGCGGGCGCCCGGCGTGGGACCGCCCACGGAGGGACGCCAGGAGGCGGCCAGGTCGTTGTCCAATCCGGCATGGACCAACTCCAGGGAAGGGCCGTCACCATCGGGAGAGACCGGCCAGGGGAAACCGGAACCGTAGTTCACGGTGGAGATGCTTTTCCCCAGGGAATCACGGAGGCGGATCAGTTCGCCGGAGCCGGAAAGGGAACCGGTCCAGGGACCCAGGGCGGTCTTGCCATAAAGGGTTTGAAAGTAGGCCGGATCAGCCGCCACCACCAGATAGCCCCCGGAGACGATGGAGGTGCCGGCGGGGAAACGGAAGGCCACGCCGTCGGAGAAATACCAGCCGGAAACATCCACCGCGGCCGGACCCCAGTTGTAGAGTTCGACAAACTCGCCGGGACGCCCCTTGACGCTGTGATGGTAGTGGATCTCGTTGATGGTGATGGTGTCCGTGGTCGTGGCGGCAAAGGTGCGGACAATGGTTTTGGCTGTGCTTGAGCCAAAGGCGTTGGTGGCGGTGAGTGTGTAAATCCCCTCGCCGGCGGCCGGCATGGGCAGGGTGGTCGTGCCATTGACGGGCAGGGAGATGGCTCCCGGATCCAGGGTGACGGAAGCGGCGGATTCGGTCGTCCAGGAAAAGGTGGCGGAGTTTCCCGCCAGGACGATGTCCGGGGTGGAGCCAAACGAGGTGATGGCCGGGGCGTCGTTCACACTGACCGAGACCTGGCGGGAATCGGAGCCGTTGGCGTTGGTTGCCACCAGGGTGTAAGCGGTCGTGGCTGATGGGGAAACCACGAGGGTGTTTCCCGACACCGGATTGCCGTTCACCGTGTAGGTCAAGGCGGAGCCATCGGGTGAGGTTGCCGTCCAAGCCAGGGTGCTGGAGGCAGGCGTCAGGATCCGGGCCGGAGAGGCGGTGAACGTGTTGATGGCGGGGACTCCATCCCGGACGATCTGGACAAAGGTGAGGGAACCACGGGTGTTGCCGTTGCGGTTGTGGCCGTTGACCGTCAGGGTGGAGCCAGTCAGCCCGCTCACCTTGAGAACATTCGTGCCCAGCGTGAGATTCGCATCATCCCGGCTGCCCCAGACACTGGTGCCGGGAATGGTGCTGGTGCCCGAGGCGGTATAAATGACCCCATTGATTTCGATCGGCTGCCACATCGCTCCCGCCGTCCAGGTGCCCTGATCGGTCCCGCAAGCCACATAAACCGTGTATTTGGCGTAAGTGATATTGGTCACCGTGACCTTCGGCCCGTAGGCCCGGAAAGAGGAGGAACCGGAAGTCACCCCGTCATCCAGATAGGCACCAATGAGTTTGCTGGTGGCGCTTCCCGTCGCCCCGTTGCGCCAGGTGTTGGCGCTTTGCCAGGTGGCGGTCACCCCGGCGGCGGCACCGCTGCTGGTCAACAACGTGCTCGAAGAACTGGAAGCGGCGGCCAGGTTGTTCCAATTGACCTGGATATCCGGAGCCAACCCCAGGGCATCGGCGGCACCCACATCATAAGCGGTTTCCGAAAAGTTGAGCCCGATGGCCTGGAGACTCTGGGAACGCAGCATCTGCTGGCCAAAAAGAAAAAACAACGGCAGGACGAAGTGACTGAACAGGCGGCGGGTAGTCATAAGCGAAAGGGGTAAGGTAATCATGGGTTAGGGCATCGTTTTTCCAAGAACCAAATAGATTACAGGTGAAAAATACCTGTAAAAATCTACCCCTCTAAAACCAAGCTGCGAAAACAGATACGACCAGATGCCAGGTGAGATAGAAGTAACCAAGAGTGACGCCAAAAATGATAAGACCCAACACCTGCGCCAAGAAACTGCTCCGCAGCAATCCGGTGATGAGAAGCAGGGCGGAAATGGCCGGCAGCGTGTTGGAAAAGGGCAGGGGCAGAGGCAGGGCCAGCAGGAACCCGTCCCAGAGCACCAGAAAACCGCAGCCTCGCCGGACCATTCCCGAGGTGGCGATCCAGGCGGCACGGGCGGGAAAGGAACGCTCCAGAAAGCCGAGCAGCCAAGCCGAGGCCTTCAGCAGGGACGGGAAAAACGTGGCTGGAACCTTTAGGCCTGCCAAACGTCGCGGTAATTCAGCCGGCTCCCTCATCATCAGGCCGGCCCCCAGCCAGGAAACGGCCAAACCGAACGGGGTGGAAAGTCCGGGCAACGGGATGGGCTGGCAAAACGGGAGCAGAATCACGAGGAGCAGGAGATGTCCCGAACCGGCTCCCAAGGCCTCCCGAACCAGCCCCAGGGTCACCCCCCCTTCCCGGCAAGCGGAAGCCAGCACAGCCAGGCTCTCCGAAAGCGGAACGGGAGGCTTGGCTGCTGGAGTCATGGCCGAAAGTTAAACTGCTTCAAGCAAGGGGCAAGCGACCTCTCACATCAGAGCCGCCGCCCAGGACCCCAGGATCAAAACCGAGGCCACGGAACCGGCCACAGCCTGGACCACAACCCCGGCCCGCCCCCGCCACACCAGCCAACCCGCCAAGATTCCCAAGGGGATGGCACCGGCAAAACCGGCCAAATGCGCCATCAGATCGGTGCGGGCGTCCGAGCCTCCCAGCATGCCCAGAAAAAACAAGCCTCCCAGCAGCGGCCCCGCCAAACTCTTCCAAAAACCACGCCACTCCAGCATCCACCCGGCCAGAATGGCCTGCCCGGTGACGACCCCCAGGGCGGCAAACACCGTCGCGCTCGCCCCCAGGGAACGGTGGTCCAAAGGCCAGTCCCACCAGGCCGTCCCCGCAAACCCCAGGGCCCCGCCCAGGACCGCCCCAAGAAGAGCCAGCCCCGGCCCCACCCCGCGCGAGGAGATCCAGCCAAAAAGCAGGATGCCGAAAACGTTGCCTGCCAGATGGCCCAGGTCGGCGTGAAGAGTCTGCGCCGTGAAAAGGCGCCAGGTTTCCCCCTCTCCAAAGACCAGACTGGACTGCATCAGTCCGGGACCGGCCAGGGGGCCCGCCCCTCCCCCGCCCCACGCATGAAGGGCCGCCAGCATGAGGCACCAGCCCCACCAGAGAGGCCACCCCGCCGGCTGGTCCGGCCAGGTCGGAGGCACCGGACGCACCACCTGCTCGCTCTCAAAAAGATCAAGCTGGCGGCGGACCGCCTCCAGATGCCTGGCCCGCACCGCCAGCCTCCACTGGCTGTTTTCCGCCGGAAAGAGCCAGTAGCCGATCTTCATCGAGAGAATGACCAGCCCTCGCTCGCCGGCCGCCTTCTTGGTCGGGTAAACACCGGCCTCAACCAAACCCTCGGGCAGCTCGCCCTCGCCCAGCGTCCGGCCCGGCAGACGGAACCGCAGGCGCCACGCCGGGCGCCGCCGGACCGCGGGCGGTGAAAAGATGGGCTCGGGCTCGGGTTCCGACATGGGAGGCCAGTGATGCGGTTTCCCTTTCGGGTGTCCATCCTCCTTGAACAGGAAAGCCCCCGCCAAAACCACGGCCCGCCGCATCGGCGTCTTTCCTTTGTTGACGAACCATCCCCCGGCGCGGCCCGGGCTGGCCGTTTTTGGACAATCGGAAAGGAAAGGACTGGGGAGGCAAATCAGGACAAATTATGCCATTGGCGCACTCGGGCGGATCTCCCTGGATTTCCACTTCTTATTACAAACCAATGGTTTGTGAAAATTATATGCGAGCGCGAACATCCCGGGAGAGCCGGGAAAGGGAAGCGCAAAAAAAGACAATTTCATGATTCATAAAGAAACGTCAGGACAACTGGCACGCGTTTCGCTCAGGGAAGGCAACCTCTCCCCGAACCACATCGTTTTCCGGGAGATGGCCCTTCCCAATCCTAACCTAAGACCAACACCAACATGAAACTAAGTTCGAAAACCGCCGTGCTTGCGGCCTCCCTCGCCGTCCTCCCGGCCTTCGCCGAAGTCAAGATCAACGAGCAGCTGGCCATCAGTGGTTACGCTTCCGCCGCCGCAGCCTGGACCGATCCCAAGCCCGGCAACAAGACCTTCACCGGCCTCGACTCCGGCGGTCCCACGGACTCCGCCTACATCCTGATGACCGGCAAGTATGAGCAGTTCTCCGGTGCGGTCGGGGGCATCGTCTATCCGAACCGTGCGGGCGACGAGGCCGACGTCCTGGATGCCTACGTCACCTATGACGCCGGCAGCGGTTTCTCCATCACCGGTGGCAAATGGCTCAGCTCCCTCGGCTACGAGTCCTTCCACGCCGTTTACATGACCCAGTTGTCTTACTCCAACTCCATGGTGTTCAGCATCCCCGGCTACCATACCGGCGCGAAACTGGACTATGCCGACAAGGATTTCAGCGTCCAGGTTGGCGTGGTGGACTCCCTCTTCAACCCCGCCGCCGCCCACATCAGCCAGGGTGACGGCGAATTCGGCGATGATGTCGCCTTCGAAGGCAACATCACCTACAAAGGTGTCGAAAAACTGACCGTGTTCCTCGGCTTCGGCTACGAGTCCCCCGACGGAGCCGGCCTTCAGGATGTTTACACCACCGACCTCTGGGCCAGCTACGCCATTGACGCCAACTGGACCGTCGCCGCCGAAATCTCCTACATCGAGGATGACTCCGCCCTCTCCGGCGGCGCCGAAGGTTACAACTGGCTGACCTTTGTCCAATACACCTACGACAAGAACGTCTCCGGCATCTTCCGGATCAGCGGCGACGACACCGACACCGGTGCCACCGCCCTGAAGTTCTCCGTCTGCCCGACCTACACCTTCAACGACAACTTCAGCGTCCGCGCCGAAGCCTCCTACACGGAATTCTCGGGTGCCGCCGCCCCGTCCGATTCCTCCACCTTCTACGGTGTCCAGGGTCTCTTCAAGTTCTGAACCGAAACCGTTCTCACTTAAACGCCTGATTATTAACTAACAAAGTTTTCAAGGGGCGGGTCCAAGCGCATGCGAAGACCCGCCCTTTTTTAAACCCAAAAACCAGCTTCCACCATGATCAAAAATATCTCCAAACTCATCAGCACCGCCGTGCTGGGCCTGGCCGCCCTCACTTCCCACGCCGCCGACACCGTCAAGGTCGGCATCCTCCACTCCCTTTCCGGCACCATGGCCATCAGCGAAACCTCGCTGCGTGACGTGCTGCTCTTCACCTTCGACGAGATCAACGCCAAGGGTGGCGTCCTCGGCAAAAAGATCGAGCCAGTCGTCGTGGACGGCGCCTCCAACTGGCCCCTCTTCGCCGAAAAGGCCAAGCAGCTTCTCGAGCAGGACAAGGTCGCCGTCACCTTCGGCTGCTGGACCTCCGTCTCCCGTAAATCCGTCCTTCCCGTTTACGAAAAGAACAACGGCCTCCTCTTCTATCCAGTTCAGTATGAAGGACAAGAAGAGAGCCAGAACGTGTTCTACACCGCCGAGGCCGTCAACCAGCAGGCCACCCCTGCCATTGATTATCTCCTCAAGCAGGGTTACACCAAGTTCTACCTCATCGGCACCGACTACGTCTATCCGCAGACCACCAACCTCGTGCTTCTGGAATACCTCCAAAGCAAAGGCGTGCCCCTCGAAAAGATCGGTGGCGGCTTCAAGAAGGACGAATCCGGCAAGATCATCTCCGCCGGCAAATACACCCCCTTCGGCCACACCGACTACCAGCAGATCGTCGCCGAGATCAAACAGTTCTCCGCCGGTGGTAAAACCGCGGTGGTCAGCACCTTGAACGGCGACACCAACGTCCCCTTCTTCAAGGAATACGCCGCCGCCGGCCTCACGGCCGAAACCGCCCCCGTCGTCTCCTTCTCCATCTCGGAAGACGAATTCCGCGGCCTCCCCGCCAAACAGCTCGTCGGCCAGCTCGGCTGCTGGACCTACTTCGAGTCCATCAAGTCCCCCGCCAACAAGCTGTTCGTCAAGAACTTCCAATCCTGGCTCAAGACCACTACCGTCCCCGGCATCGTGAAGGAAAACCGTGTCACCTGCTCGCCGATGGTCCTCAGCTACAACGGCGTTTACCTCTGGAAGGCCGCTGTTGAAAAAGCCGGCTCCTTCGAAGTGGACAAAGTCCGCGCCGCCCTCAAGGCCGGCCTCTCCTTCGACGGCCCCGGCGGCAAGGTCACCAGCCAGTCCAACATGCACATGACCAAAAACGTCTTCATCGGCGAAACCAAGGCCGACGGTCAGTTCAAGATCCTTGAGGAGTTCAAGGATGTCGTCGGCGAGCCCTGGCTCCTCGGCAAGTTCAAGGCCAAGTAAGGCAAACTCATCCCGTGCCGTTTTGGGCACGATGCCTGCTGACTAATCCTGTTCACACGGGAGGGGCGGTTTCCCGGCGAAACCGCCCCTCTTCGTTTTCACACGCCAACCTTTTTTCAAAGTGCGATCCCTTTTCCAACTGTTCGTCCGACCTCTCCTCCTGCTGATCCTGGCCTGCCCGGCCCACGCCGCCGAAACGCCCCGCGCCACCCTCGTCCAGGCCGCCCTGGCCACGGCCGAGTCCAAACAGATCGAGCTTGTCACCTCCCTGGTCGGCGAAAGCGATGAGGCCATCGCCCCCACCCTCAACGCCTGGAAAGAGGACGCCCTTTTCCTCTACGAACCGGCCGCCGGCGCCACCGCCGTTCCGGTCATTCTCACCGGCGACAAGGATGCCGACGGAGCCCAGGCCGCCCTCCGCGTGGACACCAACGCGCCCCTCGCGGACGCCGCCGGCAAACCCGTCCGCCTCATCGGCAAAGAACTCACCGCCGTCGAACACTCCTCCAACCTGCGCCGCACCATGAAGGTCGTGCTCGACCTGCTCGATCTCACCTCGCCCGTCCTCTCCAAACGCATCCAGGCCATTCAGACCGTCGGTTTCTCCCAGGATCTCGCCAAAATCCCCGCGCTTCAAAAACGCCTGGCCGCTGAGAACGACCCCGACGCCAAACGCGCCATCGGCGAAGCCATCGCGGTGACCCAGCTCAAGTCCCCCGACAAAGCCGTGCAACTCGCTGCCCTGGAACAACTCCGGGTGCTGCACTCCCTTTCCAGTTACGATCTCGTCCGCACCGCCGCGCAGGAGGCCGAGGCCGCCGGTCAGAACGAGGTCGCCACCACCGCCCGCAACGTCCTGACCGCCATTGATCAGCACAAGCAGTTCATCAACTTCTTCGGCACTCTGTTCCGCGGCCTCAGCAACGGCAGCATCCTCCTCGTCGTCGCCATCGGCCTCGCCATCACCTTCGGCCTCATGGGCGTGATCAACATGGCCCACGGCGAGATGATCGCCATCGGGGCTTACACCACCTATCTGGTGGAAAACATCTTCGGCGCGGGCATCACCATCCCGTTCTTCGGTTACAGCCTCAGCATCCCCGGCATGAACGCCACCGGGGCCTTCTACCAAAGCTACTTCCTCTTCGCCCTCCCGCTTAGTTTCCTCGCCGCCGCCCTCGTCGGCATCGGACTGGAACGGACCATCATCCGCTTCCTCTACCGCCGCCCCCTCGAAAGCCTCCTCGCCACCTGGGGGGTCTCCCTCCTTCTCCAGCAGGGACTTAAGCTGATGTTCGGCTCCAACAACGTCCAGGTCAGCAGCCCCTCCTACCTGAGCAGCAACTGGACCGTGAACGACATCGTCTTCGGTTGGAACCGGGTCTTCGTCATCATCTTCGCCGTCTTCATCGTCTATGGCGTCCGCCTCATTCTGACGAAAACCTCCCTCGGCCTCCTCATCCGTTCCGTCATGCAAAACCGGGCTATGGCCTCCTGCATGGGCGTCCGCACCGAGCGGGTCAACATGCTCACCTTCGGCCTCGGCAGCGGTCTGGCCGGTCTGGCCGGAGCCTTCCTCAGCCAAATCACCAATGTCGGCCCGTCCCTCGGCCAGAGTTACATTGTGGATTGCTTCATGACGGTCGTGGTCGGTGGTGTCGGCAACCTCGCCGGCACCGTCATCAGCGCCCTTGGCATTGGTATGGTGGACCAGTCCCTCCAGCAGATCCTCCTCAACCCCGTGCTCGGCAAGATCCTCGTCCTCGTCGCCATCATCCTCTTCCTCCAGTGGAAACCTTCGGGGCTCTTCGTCACCCGCACCCGCAACCTGGACGACTAGAACTCCCATGCCTTTCGTAAGTTATTCCGCCTTCAGGCGGAATAAATCTCACAAACTTCTGACCATAAACGAAATCACATCGTCTCCTTCCGCCTGAAGGCGGGACAACTTACGCATAAACACCCACTTTCCCGATGCCTTCCCTCACCACCCGCCACAAGGTCGAACTCGCCGCCACCGGCCTGATCGCGGTCTTCTTCATCGTCGTATTGCCACTGCTTAACGTCTCCGGCCTGGTCAGCGATTTCACCATCAACCTCTGGGGCAAATACCTGTGCTACGCGATGCTCGCCATCTCTGTGGACCTCCTCTGGGGCTACACCGGCTTGCTCAGCCTCGGCCAGGCCCTCTTCTTCAGCCTCGGCGGCTACATGATGGGCATGTATCTGATGCGCATGATCGGCGACCTTGGCCAGTATCACAAACCCATCCCCGATTTTCTCGTTTTCCTCGGCTGGACCGAGCTGCCCGCCTTCTGGCAACCGTTCTCCAGCTTCCCGTTCGCCGCCGCCATGATTCTGCTGTTACCAGGGCTCCTCGCGCTCATCTTCGGCTTCCTCGCCTTCCGCTCCCGCATCAAAGGGGTTTACTTCTCCATCCTGACCCAGGCCCTGACCTACGGAGCCTCCTTGATGTTCTTCCGTAACGACATGCTCATGGGCGGTAACAACGGTTTCACCGACTATAAATTCATCCTCGGCTTCGACCTACGAAGCGGTTCCACCCAGCGCGGACTTTTCATCATCACGGCGGTGTTTCTCCTCCTCGTTTACGCCGGACTTAAGCTGCTCAACCACACGAAGTTCGGCCTCGTCCAACGCGCCATCCGCGACGGCGAGAACCGCGTCCTCTTCAGCGGCTACGCCACCGCCCATTTCAAGCTCTTCATCTTCGTCGTCTCCTCCCTCATCGCCGGGGTCGCGGGTGCCCTCTACGTCCCCCAGGTCGGCATCATCAACCCCTCCGAAATGACGCCCGACAAATCCCTTGAGGCCGTCGTCTGGTGCGCGGTCGGCGGACGCGCCACCTTGGTCGGTCCCATCATCGGTGCCATCAGCATCAACTCCCTCAAAAGCTGGGCTTCCCGCCAATACCCCGACTACTGGCTCATCATTCTGGGAGGCATGTTTGTCATCGTCGTGCTCTTTCTTCCCGGCGGGATCGTCAGCCTTCCCGCCCGCCTGAAGGAACTCTGGCAAAAACTCAAACGTAAGCCCGATCACGACCCTCTCACCGACGCCAAACCTGCCACGGCAAGCCCTCCCTCCTAAGCAGCTCACCACCAATTTTTAATCTTTAATCTTTAATTTTTAATTCCTGCCTCCCGATGACCAGACCCAACTACATGCTCGCGGTCGAGGATGTCTCCAAAACCTACGACGGTTTCAAGGCCATCACCGACCTCAACTTCTACCTTTTCGAGGGCGAGCTCCGCACCGTCATCGGCCCGAACGGCGCGGGCACATCCACCTTCTTCGACCTCATCACCGGCCGCGCCAAACCCGACAAGGGCAAGATCGAGTTCGCCGTGAGCACCGATCTCACCGCCCTCAACGAATACCAGATCAACCGGCTCGGCATCGGCCGCAAGTTCCAGACCCCCAGTGTGTTCACGGAACACACCGTCCTCAACAACATCATCCTCTCCCTCAAGGGGTCACGCGGCGTCTTCGCCTCCATCTTCCACCGGCTCTCCTCCACCGACCGCGACCGCATTGACGAACTCCTCAAGCTCATCCGCCTCGACGGCAAACGCGACTGGAAGGCGGGCCAGCTCGCCCACGGCGAAAAGCAGTGGCTTGAGATCGGCATGCTCCTCGCCCAAGACCCCAAGATCCTCCTCGTGGACGAACCCGCCGCCGGCATGACCGACGAGGAAACCCACCGCACCGGCGAACTCCTCCTCTCCCTCGCCGGCAAACACAGCATCGTCGTGGTCGAGCACGACATGACCTTCGTCAAACAGATCTCCCGCAACGGCCAGGTCACCGTCCTCCATCAGGGCTCCGTCCTCTGCGAGGGAAAGTTCGACGACGTCCAATCCAACCCCAAGGTCCGCGAGGTCTATCTCGGCCGCGGCAAAAGCGGGAAAGCGAAGTGACCGAAACTGAACGTCGAACTTTGAACGTCCAACGCTGAACTTTGAAGTTAAGACAGCCGAACCCTGATTCATCCTTACCCTCCCTTCAGCTAACTCTAACTTCGAAGTTCAACGTTCTGCGTTCGACGTTCGAGGTTCACCAAAGTCCCCAAAATGATCGCCTCCGCCACAGCTCCCGCAGCCACTTTAGAAGCCCCGTCAAAACCCGCCCTCCTCAAACTCGACTCCGTCGAAACCGACATCGGCGGCTCCCGCATCCTCCGCGGTGTCTCCCTGGAGGTGAAGGCCGGCGAGGTCGTCGCCCTCATGGGCCGCAACGGGGTCGGCAAATCCACCACGCTTCGCTCCATCACCGGCCTCCGGCCCATCCGTGCCGGCACCATCACCCTGGAGGGCAAGAGGATAGACAAACTCACCCCCGACGCCCGCGCCCGCGCCGGCATCGGCTACGTGCCGCAGGGCCGGGACATTTTCCCCCACCTGACCATCGAGGAAAACCTCCGCGTCGGCCTCGTCGTCCACGGCCGTTCCTCCTCCTACGCCAAGGAAGCCCTGGAGCGTGTTTACACCTTGTTTCCCGTCCTCAAGGAAATGCTGGCCCGCAAAGGCGGCGTCCTTTCCGGTGGCCAGCAGCAGCAGCTCGCCATCGGGCGCGCCCTCCTCACCGGCCCGAAACTCCTCATCCTCGACGAACCCACCGAGGGCATCCAGCCCTCCATCATTGATCAGATCGGCGACACCCTCAAGGTCCTCAAATCCGACGGCACCCTCGCCATCCTCCTCGTCGAGCAATACGTGGACTTCTGCCGCGACTGCTCCGACCGCTTCTACGCCATGGACCGAGGCGCGGTCACCATCTCCGGCCCCATCTCCACCCTCACCGACGACGTGGTCAAAGAGCACCTCCAAGTCTGAACGAAAAACCCAGCCTCGACCGATGACGTTGTCTTGCCACCTGTCTCGTGATTTTTAATTTTTAATTCTTAATTTTTAATTAGTTAGCAGATGCACCTCACTCCCCGCGAACGCGAAAAACTCCTCATCGTCACCGCCGCCGACCTCGCCCGCCGACGCCAGGGCCGGGGCCTCAAACTCAACTACCCCGAGGCCATCGCCATCATCTCCTACGAAATCATGGAGGGAGCCCGTGACGGCCGCACCGTGGCCGACCTCATGAGCCACGGCACCACCCTCCTCAAGGACTCAGATGTG
>JANOBW010000165.1:0-6648 GCA_031411855.1 Opitutia bacterium | reverse complement strand
CGGAGTCAAGCTCCCCGGCCATGCGGGCAAACAGGCTGGGGGGCGGCGTCTTCTCGCCGCAGGCGGAAAGCAGGAAAAGGGAGATGAGGGCGAGGCGGCGTGGCATGGGTGTGTCTCCGGACTTGAGACCAAGGCACGGGTGAAATCAATGGGGAACCTCCCGGCCGACGAGCCAGCGGGTGGAGTGGCGGACAAGGCGGGCGGCCTTTCCGACGATTCCCTGAGATCCTCCCCCTGCGGGCTTGCGCAACCGGTCCGTCACCCCTGAACCTGTCGCGACATGAATCTGCCCGCCCGACCCTCCTCCGGCCGTGTCCTCGGCGTCCGCGTGGATGCGTTGGACTACGCCGGAGCCGTCGCCCATGCCGATGCGCTGAGCCAGTCCGGCCAACCGGCGGCGGTGGCGGCGGCCAACACCCATCTGGTCACGGAGGCCCGTTTGGACGGCGGGTTTGCCGAGGTGTTGGAGTCGTTTGCCCTGGTGCTTCCCGATGGCATGCCCTTGGTCTGGCTGCTCCGGAGGCAGGGATTCGCCCTGGCCGACCGTTGTTACGGCCCGTGGTTTTTCCGCGAGGCCTTGAAAACCCTGCCGCAGGCCCGCCGCCATGTGTTTTTCGGGGGGAAAACGGAAACGCTCGAGAAGCTGAAGGAGGCCGCCTTGAAACTCCGTCCCGACCTTCAGGTGGCGGACCTGATCTCACCGCCCTTCGGGCCGTGGAGTCCCGGGGTGGAGGCGGCGCTGGTGGCACGGATCAAAGAGGCGCGCCCGGATTTTGTGTGGGTGGCGCTGGGAGGAGTCCGTCAGGAGACCTGGATCCACCGCCATCTGCCCGAGTTTGGACACGGGGTGTTCGTCGGCATCGGTGACGGTTTCGCCCTTCTGGCCGGGGAACGGGAGCCGGCTCCGGACTGGATGCAACGGGCCGGGCTGACCTGGTTGCACCGCCTGGCCAAGGATCCCCGCCGCCTGGCCGGACGTTACCTCAAGTATAACTCCCTTTTCCTCTGGTTCGGCCTTCCCGAGTGGCTTTTTCCGCCTGGTCGTAAGGTCAAAAAATAGGGGGGCGGATGGCAACACGCTTGCCCTTCCTTTCGTTTCTTCCATGACCGAGCGTTTACTCATGAAGATTTGCTGCATTGGAGCTGGTTACGTCGGCGGACCCACGATGGCCGTGATCGCGGAAAAGTGCCCGGACATCACCGTCACGGTGGTGGACATCAACCGCCAGCGCATTGACGCGTGGAACTCCGACACCCTGCCGGTTTACGAGCCGGGCCTCGACGCCACCGTCCGGGCCGCCCGCGGCCGCAACCTCTTCTTTTCGACGGAAGTGGACACCGCCATCCGCGAGGCCGACATCGTCTTCATCTCGGTCAACACCCCGACCAAGACCTATGGCGAGGGGGCCGGCCGCGCCGCCGACCTCAAATACATCGAGCTCTGCGCCCGTCGCATCGCCGAGGTGTCGGACTCGTCCAAGATCATCGTGGAGAAGTCCACCGTGCCCGTCCGCACCGCCGATGTGGTCCGCCAGATCCTGGCCGCCTCGGCCAAACCCGGCTGCTCCTTCCAGGTCCTTTCCAACCCGGAGTTTCTGGCCGAGGGCACGGCCATCGCCGACCTCCAGCTGCCGGACCGCGTCCTGATCGGCGGCGACACCGCCTCCCCGGCCGGCCTCGCCGCCATTGAGAAACTCGCCTCGGTTTACGCCCGCTGGATTCCCCGCGAGCGCATCCTCTCCACCAACGTCTGGTCGAGCGAACTTTCCAAGCTGACCGCCAACGCCTTCTTGGCCCAGCGCATCTCCTCCATCAACGCCATTTCCCAACTTTGCGAGGCCACCGGGGCCGACGTGGACGAGGTGGCCCGCGCCATCGGGCGGGATTCCCGCATCGGCCCCAAGTTCCTCAAGAGCAGCGTCGGTTTCGGCGGCTCCTGTTTCCAGAAGGACATTCTCAACCTCGTTTACCTCTGCCAGTTCTTCGGCCTCCCCGAGGTCGCCGCCTATTGGGAGGCGGTCGTCAAGATGAACGACCACCAGAAGCGCCGCTTCACCCGCCGGGTCGTCACCACGATGTTCAACACCGTGAGCGGCAAGAAGATCGGTGTCCTGGGCTTCGCCTTCAAAAAGGACACCAACGACACCCGCGAGTCCGCCGCCATCTACGTCTGCGCCGACCTGCTGGAGGAGCAGGCCGCCCTCACCGTCTTTGACCCCAAGGTGACGGAAAAGGGCATCCGCGAGGATGTGGGCGCCGTCCTGGCCGAACGCGGGCATGACGCCGAGGCCCTGCTGGCCCGCCTCACCGTGGCCGATTCGGCCGAGGCCGCCACCCGCGACTCCCACGCCGTGCTGGTGCTGACCGAGTGGGACCAGTTCAAGTCCCTCGATTTCAAGGCCATCTACGCCGGCATGAAGAAGCCCGCCTTTCTGTTCGACGGCCGCAACATCCTCGACATCCCCGCTCTCCGCGCCCTCGGTTTCACCGCCCACGGCATCGGCAAAGGCTCCTGAAACCCGAACCCGGCCATTGCCGGAGTTCGGGAATTAAAAATTAAGAATTAAGAATTTAAAATGAGCCCCGCTCTGGCGGGATTTCGCTTCGCTCAACGGAACAAGCTTCAGCCGAAGTGCGCCTTCGGCTCGTTTTACAGGAGGTGTGTTTCGAGGAGTGAATGGTAAAAAGCTATGAAGAATTGTCATCGTCATTTTCGTGTTAAACATCCATCCAGGCAGGCAATTTTTAATCTTTAATTTTTAATCTTTAATTACCAAAAAGATGCGCACCGCCATCATCGTTCCCGCCCGCCTGGCCTCGGTGCGTTTCCCCCGCAAACTCCTCTTCCCCGTCCGAGGAAGGCCCCTCATCCTCTGGACCGCGCTGCGCCTCCGCCAGCAGGCCCCGGAGTTTGACACCTGGTTTGCGGTGGACGGACCCGAACTCCAAAAAATATTGGAAGACAACGGTTTCCGCACCGTCCTGACCGACCCGGACCTGCCGAGCGGCACCGACCGCCTGGCCGTGGCCAACGAGACCGTGGGGGCGGACGCCGTCATCAACGTGCAGGCCGACGAGCCCCTCGTCACCGCCGGCCACCTCCGCACCCTGGCCCGCCTCATCGCGGGCGAGGCCGATATGGCCACGCTCTCCACCCGCTTCACCTCCGGGGCCGATTTCCTTGATCCCAACAAGGTCAAGGTCGTGACCGGCACGGAGGGCCGCGCCCTCTATTTCAGCCGCGCCCCCATCCCGTTTCCCCGCGACCTCAAGGGTGTGCCCGACCAGGCCTTCCTCGACACCCACGCGCGGCTCCACCTCGGGATGTATGCCTACAAAGCCAAGTTCCTCAAGGACTTCGGGAAACTCGCCCCCGGCCGCCTCGAGATGGTGGAGAAACTCGAGCAGCTCCGCGCCCTGGAAAACGGCAAAACCATCGCCGTGGGCGAGACGGACGAGACCACCGTGGGCATTGATGTGCCGGAGGATGCCGCCAGGTTTGAAAAGGCCCTGCTGGCTGCGGGCTTGTGAGGGAAAACAAGTGATGAGTCGCGAGTGATAAGTGATGAGTTCCAAGGCCAGTTGATGCGCCTGTTTGGAGTGTTTCATTCTGGATTTTGTCTTGTTCTTGAGGTTTATATGGCTATCTTGGCCATATGATAACAGCCAATGTGGCTTCTGCCAAAAACGGACTTTCCAAACTCCTTCGGCACGTCAGCCGCGGAGAGTCTGTCCTCATCACAGATCGGAAACGTCCGGTGGCCTACCTGAAGCCCATCAGCTCGGTTTCCCATCCCGAATCTCTCTCGCTGGAAAGCCTGCATGCCTCGGGGGTTCTTCTCCCACCGTCCGGACAGGCCTTGGACGCCAAGGCTTTTCTCGCCCTGCCCAAGGCGGCTCTGAAAGGCTCTTCCTCCCTGGTCGCCGCCATTCTGGCTGAACGGGAGGAAGGAAGGTGAGGTTTTGGGACAGTTCCGCCCTGGTTCCCCTGCTGGTCAACGAGGACGAGTCGGGCATTCGGGCCGGGCAACTGCTGGAGGATGCCACTCTGGCCGTCTGGTGGGGCACCTCCGTCGAATGTGAATCCGCCCTGCAAAGGCGCGTGCGGGATGGTTCGCTCAAACCTGCCGGGCTGCGCCAGGCCCATCTCAGGCTCCAGGCCCTAAATGCCGCCTGGCATGAGGTTCCCCCGACTGTGTCCGTCCGCACTCTGGCCGTCCGCATCCTCCGGACCCATCCCCTCCGGGCGGCCGATTCCCTGCAACTGGCCGCCGCCCTGACCTTGAGCCAGGCGTTGCCCCAGCCCCTCACGTTTCTTTCTTCCGATCTTCGTCTTGTGACCGCTGCCGAAATTGAAGGATTGGTCGTGGTGTGATTTGAAAACCGCATCGCGCTCCCCCGTCATTTCCCATTCGACATTTGTCCTTCCTCCTTCGTCATTTTTTCCATGAAACCCATCATCGCACCTTCGCTGCTTGGCTCCGATCATGCCAACCTCTCCGCCGGCCTCCGCATCGCCGAGGAGAGCGGGTGCCCCTGGGTCCACCTTGACATCATGGACGGCCACTTCGTGCCGAACCTCACCTTCGGACCGGGAACCGTGGCCGCGCTCCGTCCCCACTCGAAAATCTTTTTCGATGTCCACCTCATGCTGGACCGCCCTGACCTTTATCTGGAGGCCTTCATCAAGGCCGGGGCCAACCTCGTCACCATCCACACCGAACCTGATGTGGACACGACCGCGACGCTCCGCCGCATCCGCCAGTTGGGAGCGCAGGCCGGCATCGCCATCAACCCGGGGACTCCGGTGGAGGACCTGCTGCCCTACCTGCAGGAGGTGGACCTCATGCTGCTGATGACGGTCCAGCCCGGTTTCGGCGGCCAGAGTTTCCGTTCGGATGTGCTCCCCAAGATCGCCGCGGTGGCGAAGTGGCGCGAGGAGGCAGGACTGGACTTCCGCATCGAGGTGGATGGCGGGGTGAACGTGGCCACGGGCCGGCAATGCCTGGAGGCCGGGGCCGACACCCTGGTGGCCGGCTCGGCCTTTTTCCAGGCGGCGGACCGGACCTCCTTCGTTCGGGAACTGGTGGGGGGCTGAGGGGCTGGCGCCACGCTCCAAAGGCTTCGCCTGTGGCAACTTGTCCCCTCCACCCTTGGCACCTAATTTCTCGCCAACCGCCCTTAAAACCACTTTTGTTTCGCGATTCCTTTCTCCCATCCTCCTTCCCATGGACCCACGCTACCATCAACTCGCCAAGAATCTCCTTGGCTTCTCCTGCGCCGTCAAGGCGGGCGAAAACGTCATGATAGACGCCCACGAAATCCCGGATGACATGGTGGTGGCCCTGATCCGGGCGGTCCGCGAGGCGGGAGCCCATCCCTTCGTGACCCTGGCCCACAACGCGGTGACCCGCGAGCTGCTCCGGGGCGCGACCCAGGAGCAGTTTGAATACCGCGCGAAGATCGAGCTGGAGCAGATGAAGGGCATGCACGCCTACATCGCCTTCCGCGGTTCGGACAACATTTTCGAGACTTCCGACGTCCCGGCCGACAAAATGAAGCTGGCCATGGGCCTGATGCGTCCGGTCCAGAACCAGCGTGTCAACCACACCCGCTGGGTGGTGCTGCGGTGGCCCTCAGCCGCCATGGCCCAGCTGGCGGCCCGGAGCACCGAGGACTTCACCGACTTCTTCTTCCGCGTCTGCAACCAGGACTACTCCCGTTTCATCCCCGGCATGGAGGCCCTCAAGAAAGCCATGGAAAAGACCGACAAGGTCCACATCAAGGGCCCCGGCACGGACCTGCGTTTCTCCATCAAAAACATCGCCGCCATCCCCTGCGGCGGAAGCTGCAACATCCCTGATGGCGAGGTGTTTACCGCGCCAGTCCGGGACAGCGTCGAGGGCGTCATCACCTACAACGCGCCCGCCATTTACCAAGGGGTCAGTTTCGACGGCATCCGCCTGAGGTTCTCCAAGGGCAAGATCGTCGAGGCCACCTGCTCAGGGGACAACAAACGCCTCAACGCCATCTTCGACAGCGACGAGGGCGCCCGCTACGTGGGCGAGTTCGCCATCGGCTTCAACCCGCACATCCTCGAGCCCATGCGCGACACCCTTTTCGACGAGAAGATCGCGGGCTCCTTCCACTTCACCCCGGGCCAGTGCTACGAGACGACGGACAACGGCAACAAGTCCCAGGTCCACTGGGATCTGGTCAGCATCCAGCGCCCCGAGCACGGCGGGGGCGAAATTTGGTTCGATAACAAACTGGTCCGCAAGGACGGCCTGTTTGTGGTGGACGAGCTGAAGGCCCTCAACCCCGACCAGCTCCTCGCCCCGGCCGCCCCCAAGAAAAAGGCCAAGTCCGCCGCGAAAAAGGCGGCCCCGAAAAGCGCGACCCGCCGGCCCGAGCGTCCCGAGGTGAAATCCCGCCGCAAACGCGGCCGCGGCAAATAAGCCCCCGGTTGATTTCCAAGACCCGGTCTCCCCAGGGGGCCGGGTCTTTTCATGTCCAAAACCGTCGGGTCACTTCAGGCCCATCAGCTCGACGATGCGCTGAAGGTCCTCGTCGCCGTAATACTCGATGATCAGTTTACCTTTTTTGGCCCCGTGCTGGAGCTGGACGCGGGTTCCCAGATGGGAGACG
>JANOBW010000164.1:0-10263 GCA_031411855.1 Opitutia bacterium | reverse complement strand
CAGCAACCTGACCACCGGCACGATCACCTCCTTCGACGCCAGCTTCAGCACCACCGGCAGCAACAGCGGTTTCTCTACGGAAACCGGCGAGCCCTCCGAAATCACCTCCAACGGCGGCCAGAGCGAATGGTTCAGCTGGACCTCGAACTACACCGGCACCGCCTCGCTTGCCATCACCGGCGGGCAGAAGGCCCAGGTTTACACCGGCACCGCCATCAGCGCCCTCACCGTCAAGGGCGGCGGCACCAACAGCGCCACCCAGAGTTTCTCCGTCACGGCCGGCACCACCTACCGCATCGCCGTCTTCGGTTCCACCGCCGGCACCTTCACCATGGCCATCACGCCGACGACCCTCACCCAGCTCGTCATCACCAACAGCATCTCCTTTGTCGGCAGCACGTCCGGAACAGGCTCGGCCTCGCCCAGCAGCAGCCGCATCGTCCTCTCCAATGTCACCGGCACCATCTCGGCCACGAAAATGGCGCTCAACAGCATCACCACGACCAACCTCTCCGACTTCGACATCTACCTCCTCCCGCCCGTCGGCGACACCTCCTGGCTCATCTCCGACGTGGGCGGAAACAACTCCGTCAGCGGCCTCACCCTGACCCTCAGCGACAGCGCCTCTTCCTCACTGAGCGGCACCACCGCCCCGGCCACCGGCACCTACAAGCCCACCGACATAGACGCCGCCGACAGTGATGTCTCCCTGGCCAGCACCTTCGCCAGCTACACCGGAAACTCACCGAACGGCACCTGGCGGCTCTGGGTCAAGGACGACGCCAACACCTCCACCTATGGCGACATCACCGGCGGCTGGACGCTGACTCTCGACATCAACAACGGCCCGACCCTTGGTTCCTCCTCCAGCACAGCGAGTTACACCGAAGACGCCAGCGCCACCATCCTTCAGGGTTCCATCACCGTGACCGACACCACCAGCGACTACAACTCGGGCTCCCTCACCGTCCAGACCACCGCGAACAGCGAAACCTTCGACACCCTGGCCATCAGTTCGCAGGGCACGGCCAGCGGGCAGATCGGCGTTTCCGGTTCCAATGTCACCTACGGCGGCACCACCATCGGCACCTACACCGGCGGCACGGGCTCCACCGCCCTGGTGGTCTCCTTCAACGCCAGCTCCACACCCGCCGCCGCCCAGGCCCTCCTGCGCCGCATCACCTTCCTCCACACCTCGCAGATCCCCTCGTCCACCGCCCGCACCGTCACCTTCACCCTCGCGGATGGAAACGGCGGCAGCAGCTCGTTCACCCAGACGGTCAGCGTCGTCCCCGTCAACGACACGCCCACCCTCACCACCATCTCCACCCTCACCGGCGGGACCGAGGACACCGACTACACCATCACCTACACCGCTCTTGCCGCCGCCGCCAACGAGGCCGACCCGGACGAGACCTCCAACTCCTTCCGGGTCGAGTCCGTCACCTCCGGCACCCTGAAACAGGGCGGCGTGGCCGTCACCGCCGGCTCCACGTTGCTCAGCAGTTCAAGCAGTTCCCTCGTCTGGACTCCCGCCTCCAATGCCAACGGCACCGTCGCCGCCTTCACCGTGAAATACTACGACGGCACCGCCGCCTCCGCCACCGCCGTCACGGTCAACATCAGCCTCACCGCCGTCAACGACGCCCCCACGCTCACCAGCATCAGCACTCTGGGCCCGGCCACGGAGGACACCATCTACAGCATCAGCTACACCACGCTTGCTTCGTTTGCGAATGAATCGGATGCGGATGGCACCACCCCGAGTTTCCGCATTGAGAGCGTCACCAGTGGCACCCTTTCCCTCGCCGTCGGGTCCACCCTGTCCTCCGGCGGCACCATGACCTGGACTCCCGCCGCCAATACCAACGGCACCGTCGCCGCCTTCACCGTCAAGGCCTACGACGGCTCCCTCGCCTCCAGCTCGGCCGTCACGGTCAACATCACCGTCACCGCCGTCAACGACGCGCCCACGCTCACCTCCGTCTCCACCCTCTCCGGCGCGACGGAGGACACCGCCTTCACCCTCTCCTACACCACCCTCGCCGCCGCCTCCAACCTCACCGATCCCGACGGCACCACGCCCAAGTTCCGCATCGAGGGCGTCAGCAGCGGCACTCTTACAAAAAGCGGGGTCGGCATCTCGCCCGCCTCGACCACCCTGGCCTCCGGCGAGTCCCTCGTCTGGACTCCCGCCTCCAACGCCAACGGCACCCTCGCCGCCTTCACCGTCCGCGCCACGGACGATCTCCTCACCTCCTCCTCCGCCGTGCAGGTCAACGTCTCCGTCACCGCCGTGAACGACACGCCCACCCTCACCAGCATCGGCACCCTCAGCGGCGCGACCGAGGACACCGCCTTCACCATCTCCTACACCACCCTGGCCGCCGCGGCCGACGAGGCCGATGCGGACGGCACCACGCCAAGCTTCCGCATCGAGGCCGTCTCCTCCGGCACGTTGACCAAAAACAGCGCCGCCGTGACCGCCGGCTCCACGACCCTCGCCACCGGGGAAAGCCTCGTCTGGACGCCCGCCGCCAACGCCAACGGCACCCTCGCCGCCTTCACCGTCAAGGCCTACGACGGCACTGCCGCCTCCACTTCCGCCCTCCAGGTCAACGTCTCCGTCGCCTCCGTGGCCGACCCCGCCCAGTGGACCGGCACGGCCGGCACCGGGGCCTGGGGCACCGCCCTCAACTGGCTCGACAACTCCCTCCCCCTCAGCACCGAAACCGTCTCTTTCACGGGCAGCTCGCCGCTCTCCGTCACCCTTGACGCCAACCGCACCGTCGGCTCCCTCAGTTTCAGCGGCAACAGCGCCTACACCCTCGCCTCCGGCACCCCGTCCACCAGTTCGCTCACCCTCGGCCCGGGCGGTTCCCTCACCACCGTCAATCCGGCCAGCGGTTCCCTCACCCACACGGTCTCAGCCCCGGTCACCCTGGGGTCCCTGGCCAATGCCAGCATCGCCTCCAACGCCACCCTCAAACTGTCCGGCACCACGACCGGCTCCGGCACCCTGACCAAGACGGGCGCGGGCACCCTCGTCCTCTCCGGAACGACCGCCATGTCGGGAAACACCACCGTTTCCGAAGGCGTCCTTCAGATCGGCGACACCACTTCCAACCCCTTCTCCGGCAACATCGTCAACAACGCCACCGTCATCTTCAAATACAACACCTTGCTCGACTACGCCGGAATCATCAGCGGGCCCGGCAGCGTCATCCAGAACGGGGCGAGCAACCTGCGCTTCACCGGCGACAACACCTTCACCGGCGCGCTCACGGTCATCTCCGGCAATGTCGCCATCGGCGGCGGCGGGGCCACGGGTTCCCTCGCCACCTCCAGCATCGTCAACGCCGGCAACCTCATCTTCAACCGCACCGTGGACTACCTCTACTCCGGCACGCTCGGCGGCACCGGCACCATCTTCAAGGTCAACAGCAACGTCCTCACCCTCACGGGAACGAACACCTACTCGGGCAACACCCATGTCGAGGGCGGCACGCTCGTCTTCAGCTCCCTTTCCAATCTCGGCAACCCGGGCTCCGGCAACTACCTGCGCTTCGGCTCCGGCACCCTCCGCTGGGCCACCGGGAACACCGCCGACCTCAGCTCCCGCACCCTCCGTTTTGAAACCGCCGCCACCCTCGACACCTACGGCAACGACATCACCTTCGCCAACGCCTTCGGCGACGCGGCCTACACCGGCTCCGTCACCAAGGCCGGCGGCGGCACCCTCACCTACACCGCCGGCGCCACCTACCTCGGCCAGACCAACATCACCGGGGGCACGCTTCAGATAGGCAACGGCGGCACCACCGGCAGTCTCGCCAGCTCCGCCCTGTCCGACAACGCCGCCCTCGTCTGGAACCGCTCCGACAGCGTGACCTACGCCGGAGCCATCTCCGGCACGGGCACCCTGGAAAAGAAAGGCGCGGGCACGCTGAACCTCAGTGGGACGCAATCCCGTTCCGGCGACACCACCGTCACGGCCGGCACGCTTAGCCTCGGCTCGGCCGGCCTGGGCGACTCCTCCAAACTCTACCTCGCCAGCGGCGCCACCCTGAACCTGAACTTCACCGGCACCGACACCGTCAGCGCCCTTTATCTCGGCGGGGTCCTGCAATATGCGGGCACCTGGGGCGGCCTCACTTCCTCGGCCACCAACAAAACCTCCCAGATCACCGGCGGCGGCATCCTCAGCGTCACCACCGGGGCCAACCAGGCGCCGACCCTGACCGCTGTTTCCACCATCTCCGGTGCCACCGAGGACACCGCCTTCAGCCTCGGCTACGCGACCCTCCTCGCCGCTTCCAACGCCGCCGACGCCGATGGCAACTCCCTCAGTTTCCGCGTCGAATCCGTCACCTCCGGCACGTTGAGCAAGAACAGCGTCGCCGTCACCGTCGGCACGCTCATCTCCTCCGGCGACACCGTCGTCTGGACTCCCGCCGCCAACGCCAACGGCACCCTGGCCGCGTTCACGGTCCAGGCCTGGGACGGCACGACCGCCAGCTCCAGCACGATCACGGTCACGATCAACGTTTCCGCCGTCAACGACCGGCCCACCCTCACCAGCGTCAGTCCCTTCGGCGGCGCGACCGAGGACACCGCCTTCACCATCTCCTTCGCCGATCTCGCCTCCGCCGCCAACGAGGCCGATGCGGATGGCGACTCCGTTTCTTTCCGCATCGAAGCAATTTCCTCCGGCACCCTGGCCAAAAACGGCGTCGCCGTCACCCCCGGTGCCACGGTCCTTGGCAGTGGCGAATCCCTCGTCTGGACTCCGGCCGCCGATGCCAACGGCACCCTCGCCGCCTTCACCGTCGCGGCCACGGACGGGACCGCCGCCAGCGCCACACCGGTGGCGGTCACCGTGGCGGTGGCCGCCGTCAACGACCTGCCCACCCTCACCTCCGTCGCGACCCTCACCGGCGCAACGGAGGACACCCCCTTCACCATCAGTTTTGAAACCCTTGCCGCCGCCGCCAACGAGGCCGATGTGGATGGCGACACCCTGACCTTCCGCGTCTCGTCCTTCATCGTCGGCACGCTCACGAAAAACGGCATCGCCGTGACCGAGGGCCAGACACTTCTGAATCCAGGCGAAAGCCTCGTCTGGACCCCCGTGGCCGACACCTTTGGAACTCTCCCCGCCTTCGGCCTTCGCGCCTACGACGGAACCGGAAGTTCCAATGGCTCGGCCATGGTCCAGGTCACGATTGCGGCAGTGGCCGATGGAGCCATCTGGCAGGGTGACGATGGCGACCTGTGGAGCGCGTCTTCCAACTGGCTCGACCAAGTCGTGCCCGCCGACGGCGTCGCCTTTCATTTCACCGGTGGGGACGGCTTCAACGTGGACCTCGACGGCAACCGCACCGCCGCTTCCGTGACCTTCGGCGGCGACAACGCCTTCACCCTCTACGACGACACCCTCACGCTCGCCGCCGGGGGCTCGATTTCCACCTCCAACCCGTCCGCCGGTTCGCTCACCCATACGATCAGCTCCTTGCTGGCGCTTCCGGGCGCGTCCACTTTCTCCGTTTCCTCCTCGGCCGCCCTCACCCTGGGCGGGGGTGTTTCCGGCGCGGGCTCGCTCACCAAAACCGGCGCGGGCACCCTCAGTCTCGGGGGCGTGAACTCTTACACGGGCAACACCACCGTCTCGGCCGGCACGCTCAGCCTCTCCAGCTCCGGCCTGGCCGACACGGCCGACGTTTCCCTCGCCACCGGGGCCACGCTCAACCTCGCCTTCACCGGCACCGACACCGTGGACGAACTCTACCTCGGCGGCGTCCGCCAAGTCTCCGGCACCTGGGGCAGCCTCACCTCCTCCGCCACAAACAGGACGGCCCGGATCACCGGCGACGGCCTCCTCCTCGTCACCACCGGCGAATCGGCCTTCGCCTCCTGGGCCGCCACCACCGGCCTGAGCGGTGCCGACGCCCTCCCCGCCAGCGACCCCGACGGCGACGGCATCTCCAACACCCTCGAATACGCCTTCGGCCTCACCCCCACGGCCAACGACGGGGCCTCCCGCCTGCCCCAGGCCTCCGCCTCCGGCTCGGTCCTGACGCTCACCTACATCCGGCCGACCTCGATCCCGTCCGGGGCTTCCTTCGGCGTCCAGAAACTGGACGACCTCGGCGGCACCTGGCAATCAGCCTCCCTCGCCTCCGAGGACTACATGGAAACCACCACCGACAATGGCGACGGCACCACCACCGTCACCATCACCTCCTCCACCGCCCTTGATTCGGGAGCGAAACAATTCCTCCGCCTCTCCGTCAGCGTGGAATGAATCTGGTGACGGCCATCACCCCCGGCCACACCTTCGCACTCGCCAGCCCACCCCCAATGGTTTTTCTCAAAGCTCCTCCCGACATGCGTCTGCTCATCGCCGAAGACGAACCCGACTTCCGCTCCGTGCTCGCCAAATCCCTGCGCGCCCAGGGCTACGCCGTGGACGAGGCCGGCGACGGCATAGACGCCCTTCACAAGGCCGAGTCCTCCGACTACGACACCATCATCCTCGACCTCATGCTGCCCAACATGGACGGGATCGAGGTGCTCCGCCGCCTCCGCAAAACCAGGAAAACCCCGGTCCTCATGCTCACCGCCCAGACCCAGATCGGCCAGCGCGTCCGCGGGCTCGACGCCGGGGCCGACGACTACGTCCCCAAACCCGTGGACCTCAACGAGCTCTCCGCCCGTGTCCGCGCCCTCATCCGCCGCGCCGCCGGCGACGCCAGTTCCCTCGTCTCCGTGGCCGACCTGGTGATAGACACCTCCTCCCGCCGCGTCACCCGGGCGGGCCAGCCCGTGGTCCTCACCGCCCGCGAATACACCGTCCTCGAATACCTCGCCCGCCACCGCGGCAAGATCGTCACCCGCACCGATCTCTACGAACACCTCCACGACGAGACGGACACGCCGCTCTCGAACCTCGTGGACGTCCACATCTTCAACCTGCGCAAGAAGCTCGGCGGCGAGCGCATCGTCACCCACCGCGGGCTCGGTTACAGCCTGGAATCATGAAACGCCTCCGCTCCATCCGCTGGCGCATCCAGCTCTGGTATGCCGCCTTCCTCCTCGCCATGGTCGTCGTCTCGGGCGTGGCGGTCTTCCGTCTGGAGCAGGAAAACCTCCAGCGGCTGGAACGGGCCGCCCTGCGAGACCGCATGGACGACCTGTTTCAACTGCTCGACGCACCACGCAACGAACAGCCCGGTGCGACGGAGGGTGAGGGGGAGGACCAGCCGCCGTCACCCCCGCCCCGCCCTCCCGCCGGAGGCCCCCCCCTGGGTGGCCTCCAAAAGGATGACCCGCGGTTCGCCGCCACCCAGGCCCATCCCTACTATTTCGCCATCTGGCGGCGGGACGGCGGCTTTCTCGTTTCGTCCCCCAGCGCCCCGAAGGATGTGCCCCGCCCGGAGTTTCCCGCCGGAGCCCCCCGCACCCGCCAGACTGACCGGACCCGCGACGGTTACCTGGAGATCTTCAAGGCCACCCCGCCCGGCGAGATCATCCTCGTGGGGCGTTCCCTCGGGTCGGTCGAGGCCAGCATCACCCGCTTCGGCTGGATGGTTGTCGGCCTCGGCACCGCCATCGTCGCCTTCGGTCTCGCCATCGGCTGGTGGATCGCCGACCGCGCCCTGCGCCCCGTCCGCGACATCGGCCAGGCCGCCGCCCGCATCTCCGCCGGCAACCTCAACGAACGCATCCGCGTGACGGAAACGGACACCGAGCTGGGCGCGCTTGCCGCCGTCCTCAACGACGCCTTCGGGCGCCTCGAGGCGGCGGTCCAGAACCAGGCCCGCTTCACCTCCGACGCCGCCCACGAGCTCCGCACCCCCGTCAGCGTCGTCCTGGCCGAAACCCAGCTCATCCTCGACGACGAGAACACCAACCCCGAGGCCCGGGAAACCGCCACCGTCTGCCGCCGCGCCGCCCAGCGCATGCACGGCCTGATCGAATCCCTCCTCGAACTCGCCGTCGTCGAAGGCAACCCCCAGTCCCTCGAGAAGGACGACTGGGACCTGGGCGAGCTCGGGGCCAACGGGGTGGACATCATGCGCCTGCTCGCCCAGGAGAAAAACATCCGCCTCACCGCCAGCACCACCCCGGCCCACTGCCAGTGCGATGCCGAGCGCATCCAGCAGATCATCCTCAACCTCCTCTCCAACTCCATCAAGTTCTCCCCCAAGGGAGCGGACATCGAGGTCTCCTCCGGCCTGGAAAACGGGCAGGCCTTCCTCCGCGTCAAGGACACCGGACCGGGCATCAGCGCCGACCACCTCCCGCACCTCTTCGACCGTTTCTACCGCGTGGACCGTTCCCGCTCCCGCGGCACCGGCGGCACCGGCCTCGGCCTCGCCATCTGCAAGGGCATCGCCGAGGCCCACGGCGGCACGCTCACGGCCGAAAGCACCGCGGGCCAGGGCAGCACTTTCACCCTGCGCCTGCCTGTGGGTTGAAAACCTGGCTGAAGTGCGCAGCACCGTGGAGTGCTACAACCCTGTTGCAGCTGTGCCCAGGGCGACCCTGTCGCCGGGCCGTGGGAGGTCGTCGTGTCGAATCACGTCGTCCAAACTCCATCCGTTTCCCGCGAAGGTCACCTTGAGGCCGCGACAGGGTCGCGATGCCTCACAGCGGCGACAAGGTCGCCGCACTCCACGGTGCTTCGCACGGCCAAACACAGGGGGCCGGGGCAGCCTTGCCCACCCGGGAACGCCGGGCTCCGCACCGGCATTTGAGACGCTCGCCTTCACGCTCCGCTCCCTTCCCCGGCTGCTCCGCAGCCCTGGCTGGACCGGTCAAGGCTCCTGACCTGCGGCCAAGCGCAAGCCCAGGTCGTCGCCGCGGACGTCCGACTCGTAGCCGCCGCGGAAGGCGGAGCGGCAGCCGCGGGCGCGGTTGACCCAGGAGCCGCCGCGCACGACGCGGAGGGCGCGAACTGTGGACCCCGTCGGATCGGTCACGAAACCGCCCGGGTAAGGCCCATACCCGTCCGCACACCATTCCCAGGCATTTCCGTGCATATCGCTCACACCCCAGGCGTTGGCCCGCTTCGTCCCCACCTCGTGGGTTTCACCTCCGGAGTTGCCTTCATACCACGCATACAGCCCCAATTTGCTTTCGTCGTTGCCGAAACAAAATTCACTCCGGCTCCCCGCCCGGCAGGCGTATTCCCGCTCCGCCTCCGTTGGCAGCCGTAATACCTGCTTTGGCCCCAAACGCCCCGCCGCCCGTTCCCGCTGCGTCAGTTTCTGGCAAAACAACACGCAGTCATCCCAACTCACCTGCTCCACCGGACGACTCGGTCCCTTGAAGTGGCTCGGGTTGCTCCCCATCACCGCCTCCCACTGCGCCTGCGTCACTTCCGTTTCCCCCAGGTAAAACCCTTTCGACAACGTCACCACCGTGACGGGTGTTTGATCCTCAAGAACCTCCTTCCACTTCCACCCAGTCCAACCCGCCGGTTTCAGATCGTTGTATTTCTTCTTCACGGACTTTAACCACGGCACCTCGTCCTCCGTCCCCATCGTAAAGGTCCCGGCCGGAATCCAGAGCAGCTTCAACTTCAGATCGGGCACGACCAGAGGCGGCGTTTCCGTCCGTTCCTTTTCAAACTGATGGTGTTTCCAGGCGTCCCAGCCGAATTGGCCGGAAACCAACACCGCCACCACCAGCAACGGACCGCACAACCACCACCACGGCAGCGGCTTTCGCGTCGCGGTTTCAGAAGTGTGCGGCAGGGCAGGTTCGGTCTCGGCCATGGAACCACCCAAACCAACGCCCCACCACGGCGCCAGCCCAACCTGCCTCGCGTGCGCAGCACCGTGGAGTGCTACAACCCTGTTGTAGCTGTGGCCCAGGGCGACCCTGTCGCCGGGCCGTGGGACGTCGTCACCACTCATCATATCGGCTCAACTCCATCCGTTTTCCGCGAAGGTCACCCCGCGGCCGCGACAGGGTCGCGATGCCTCACAGCGGCGACAGGGTCGCCGCACTCCACGGTGCTCCGCACGGCCAAAACCCGCACCCACAGGGGCCGGGGCAGCCTGCCCCGGCCGCGACGAGCCTCGACCCACTCCCACCACCCTCGCGGGACCAGACTGGTCCAGCCCCTTGGCACCACTTCGGTCCGCCAACCCCAACGTAGTCCAGAGCTTCAGCTCGCCCACAGCCCCGCCAACGACTACCAAACCCCCAGCCCCACAGAACACCCAGAAAGCACCCCCCACCCCAAATATAGCA
>JANOBW010000163.1:0-7576 GCA_031411855.1 Opitutia bacterium | reverse complement strand
CCCCGCAAAAAAAACACGCCCGGTGTTTCCGGACGTTTCAATGAAATTGGTGCTCAGGAAGGGACTTGAACCCTTACACCTTACGGCACACGCCCCTCAAGCGTGCGTGTCTGCCATTCCACCACCTGAGCATTTTTGTGAGAGGAGTTACTGAGCAAGAGAACTTCCGGCTCATCCACAAGCTTTTTTTTAAACTTCCTGAGATTTTTTCACCCGCGCCTTTTTCACATGCCCATCAGACGCTGAAACAACCGCCACCACATGGTGAAAATGGCTTGCGGGTGGGCTAGAACCGTCAGACTTCCAAGCCTTTCCAACAAACCAACTTAATCCAAACACCTCCATGAAGCCCGTCGCATTCACGCTTCTCCTCGCCGCCGCCCTCGCCGCCGGCTGCAACTCGCAGGACCCGACCAAACTCCCCGGCAACGGCGCCATCAGCAACGGCCCCGGCGCCGGCACCGTCGGCACCGGCGTGGTTGACCCCAACGCCACCGTCAACGGCGGCCCCGGCGGCAACGGCTCCGTGAGCCCCGGGGACACCGACCTGACCCACCGCGGCGCCAATGGCAACGAGCAGCGCGGCGTCCTCCCCACCGTTTATTTCGGTTTCGACAAATTCGCCATCGAGAGCGCCGAGCGCGCCAAGCTCGACCAGGCCGCCGCCCACCTCAAGGCCAACGCCAAGGACCGCCTTCTCGTCGAGGGCTCCTGCGACTGGCGCGGCACCGCCGAATACAACCTCGGCCTGGGCGACCGACGCGCCAACGCCGTCAAGCAATACCTCGTCCAGATCGGCGTCGAGGAAAGCCGCGTGGACACCAAGTCCCTGGGCGACTCCAAGGCCGCCGAAAACGGCTCGGAAGCCCAGATGAAAGAGGACCGCCGCGCCGAGCTTGTCGTCGTCAAGCCCTGAACCGTTGGACCATAAACCCATCATCATGAAACGTTTCCTTTCCATCGTCCTGGCCCTCGCCGCCGTCGCCGCCCTCTCCGGCTGCCGCATCAGCAAGGTCAAGCCAGCCACCCCCCAGACCGGCGCCTACAACGAGGGCGTGAGCTCCGCCTCCAAGACCGGCCTCACCGGCGGCACCGCCCTGGAGGACTCCAAGGCCTCCACCGTCGTCGCCGACGACGCCGCCGCCAAGGCGAAGCTCGCCAGCGAGTTCGGCCCCGACGCCAAGGATCTGGGCGGGCACAACGCCAACCTGGGCGAGGGCGACCGCTCGATCCTGCAACCGGTTTATTTCGGTTTCGACAAATCCGCCATTGACGGCGCCGAGCGCGCCAAGGTCGAGGCCGCCGCCACCTACCTCAAGGCCAACCCCGCCGCCAAGGTGGTCCTTGAGGGCCATTGCGACTGGCGCGGCACCGCCGAATACAACCTCGGCCTGGGCGACCGACGCGGCGGCAACGTGAAGACCTTCCTCCTCTCCCTCGGGGTCGAGGACGCCCGCATCACCACCAAGTCCCTGGGCGCCCAGATGGCCACGGCCAACGCCGCCGCCGAAGCCACCACGAAGGACCGCCGCGTGGACTTCGCCGTCATCAAGTAAGAGGGTTTCCCCTCCCCGTCCGCCCCTCCGGCCCCGGCCCGAGGGGCTTTTTTTGGCCCGCAGGGCCGATTTCCGCACGCGCGGCTTGATTCCCCGCCCCGTCGGCGCAACCAACAAGGGAGTGTCCTCCAACTCCCGATCCCCCCACCCCCCGCGCGTGCGCAGCGCGGCCCGCGCCCTGGTGCTCCACCAGGGCCGCCTGCTGGTGATCGTGCTGCGCGACCAGGAGGGCGAATACCACCTCCTTCCGGGGGGCGGGCAGGAGCACGGGGAAACCCTCACCGAAACCCTCGCCCGCGAGGTCTTTGAGGAGACCGGCGCGGCCGTCGCGGTGGGGCCCCTCGCCTATGTCCGGGAATACATCGGGAAAAACCACAGCTTCTCCAAACGCCACCGCGAGTTCCACCAGATCGAGTCCGTCTTCCTCTGCACCCTCGTGGACGACTCCAAACTCATTCTGGACCAGCAGCATGACAACCGCCAGGTCGGGGTGGCCTGGCTCCCGGTCGAACGCCTTCCCGAGGTCCGCTTCTACCCCGCCGTGATCAAGCCCTGGTTCCGCGACGGCGGCTTCCACGCCCCGCATCTCTACCTCGGCGACAACAACTGAGCCCCATGAGCCCGCCCACCGCCGCGCTGCGCGGCGTCTCCCGTCTCTTCCCCGGCGGCAACGGCGGTCTGGCGGAAACCAGTCTCGACATCGCCCCCGGCGAAATGCTCGCCCTCCTCGGCCCCAGCGGCTGCGGCAAATCCACCCTCCTCCGGCTCCTCGCCGGCCTCGACCGGCCCGACACCGGGGAGATCTCCCTCGGCGGCCCCGCCACCCTCGTCCAGCAGGACGCCTCCCTCCTGCCCTGGCTCAACGTCCGTGACAACGCCGCCCTCCTCCTCCGCCTCCAGGGCCGGGAACGCCCCGCCCGCGAGGCCGAGGCCGCCACCTGGCTGGAACGCCTCGGCCTGGCCGACAAGGCCCTCCAGCACCCCTGGCAGCTCTCCGGCGGCGAACGCATGCGTGTCTCGCTCGCCCGCGCCCTCGGCCTGCGCCCCGCCCTCTTCCTCTTCGACGAGCCCTTCGCCGCCCTTGACGAGATGACCCGCGAGAAACTCCAGGAGGACCTCCGCGCCCTCCAGCGGCGCGAGGGCTGGGCCGGCGTCTTTGTCACCCACTCCGTCTCCGAGGCCGTCTTCCTGGCCGACCGCATCGCCGTCATGGGCGGGCGCCCCGGCCGGATCACGCGCACCCTGAACAGTTCGTTGCCGAAAGAACGCGGCCCGGAGACCCGCGCCACCACCGCCTTCGCCGAGGCCATGGGCGGCACGCGCGCCACACTGAGGGAAGCCTGAGGGCCGCCTTCGACCGGCCACCCACCCGCGCCACGCCCCAACCGCCCTCGGCCGGGATCAGGCCTCCTCAAGGTGGACGCTGACCTCCATCCGGATCAGACCGGAGCCGCGGTAGCTGCCGCGCACCGGGGCGGCATCGTTGTAATCACGCCCCATGGCCACGCGGATGTAGTCCGCCCCGGCCAGGCGGCGGTTGGTGGGGTCCATCCCAAACCAGCCCCGGCCCGGGACAAAAACCTCGACCCAGGCATGCGAGGCGTGGGCCCCCATGAGGTCGCGGCGGCGGGCGTCATAAAGGTAGCCGCCCACATAGCGGGCGGGAATCAGCAAAGAGCGGCAGTAGGCCAGCAGAAGGTGGGCGTAATCCTGGCAGACACCGCGCGGGTTTTGATGAAACTCAACACTGGTGGTGCCCACCCCCGTGACGCCCGGACTGTAGAGAGAGCGGCCATGGACACGGTCCATCAGGGCCACGGCCAGGCGAAAGACGTCACGGTGTCCCGTGGCCACATCGAGAGCCTCGCGCCAGATCTCCGGGCTGAGGCCGACCAGGCTGGTTTCCTGCACGAAGGGATGGCACGCCTCGGTGGCGGCGGTCCGCTGGAGTTCGTCCACGGAAACGCCCAGGGGGTCGGCCACGGCGTAAAACGACGAGGTTTTGACCACGCCATTGGCCTCCAGGCACAGGCTCTGGTGCCGCTCGTCAATATCCACATGGTAAACGATGTTGCCGTTCAAATCGTTGAAGCGCTTGAGTTTGGCCGAAGGGACCACCTTCATGAGAAAGAAGGCGGACTCCTGGTGCGCATCGCTGATGGGATGGAAGCGGAGGTCGTTCGAGTTCTGGCTCACCAGAGCCCCGTAGGTGTATTCGCTGCGGTGGCGGAAACGGAGCCTCATCCGGGCAGGGCCGGACCGGACCGTCTCCAGGCATGGAATGCGTTCCTGTCCGGGATCGTTCGCGAGGTTGCTGCTCAAGGGGCCACACTCAACCGGGGGCCCGGGGACGGCAAGGCGGTTCCTCATCCGATTCCCACCACGGAAAACGATGAACTCCAAACTCGCGCAGGGAGACAGCGGTCACCGCCGCCGTCGAAAGGTTCAGCGGCGGCGGTTCCGGCGGCCCAACGCAAGCCCCAGGGCTCCGATGCCGGCCAGCACGGCCCACGTCGAAGGTTCGGGCACATAAACGAGGTTGAGACTGTTGCCGACCTGCTGAACCTGCCACGCGGCGTGGTTGCTGGCGTTCGCAAAACCAGTGAGATCAACCCGGAAAGCGGCCGCGTCAAAACCGACGATGTTTCCCGCCTCGGCGATGGTCCAGAAATAGCCGGGGTGGGCGCTGACAAAGTCGGACACGCCTCCGGGTCCGCCGCCGGAATCCAGGGAAACCACCTTGATGACAAAGGGGTTAAGCGATGTGGCGGTGATGGTGAGCGTGCCGGTGATGCTGATGAAATCCTGATTCACCCCGCGGTCCGCCGCCACCGAGTTGAGTTCCCACTCGTAGAACGCGCCCCCGTTCCACCCCGAGCTGGCCAACGCGATGGTCCCGGGGGAATTCCCCGGTCCGACCGTCCCCCCGGCCGCCAGGACCAGCCCACCGGCGAAGGTGCCCGTGCCGCGGACCGCCCCACCGGCGTTGACGGTGACGCCTCCGGTGAAAGTGGCGGAGCCCTGGACGACACCACTGCGGCTGACGCTCAGCGTGCCGCCGACCGTGCCCGTGTAGGTGGACACCCCCGACAGCGTCTGAGTGCCCGCGTAGGATTCCGCCCCCAGCACCCTGCCCCCCTGGTTGGCGATCGTGTTTGCCACGGCCTGGCCGCCCAGGTCCAGAATGCCCGACCCTCCCACCGTGACGTTTCCAGAACCAAAGGAGCCGGCGTCACCCGCGCGGAGGGTGCCGGAAGTGACAAAAGTTCCTCCACTGTAGGAGTTTGCACCGGAGAAAATGAGCGTGTCCGCCCCGGCCTGGGTGACGCTTCCACCGCCGGAAATGACCTCGGAGTAGGTTACGGTGTTGGAGGTGTTGAAGACCAGCGATGCCCCGCTTGCCACCGAAAGATCGCCCGAGATCGCCGCCACCGGACCTCCGTTGCCCAGCTGAAGGGTGCCGCCGTTGACCGCGTTGGTCCCGCCGGGGAAAGTTTCAATCCCGCCCGTGATGATGGCCGTGCCAGCTCCGGATTTCACCAGCGAACCACTGTTTTCAATACCCGCGTCGAAGACAATGGTGTCGGTCGGAGTGAGCAGGACATTGCCGTCATTGACCACGGTGCCGGCCACCAACTGGCCGCCGGTGCCGAGGGTCAGCGTGCCCAGCTCCCGAACCCAGATCAGGCCGTTTGAACCGGTGAGGTTGACCAGGCCGCCCTGGTCAACCGTGAGCGAGGAGGCGTTGGCGCTGGTGCCGATCTGGAGGGCCGGAGTGAGGAAGGGATCGTCGTTGGAGTTGATGACCCAGCTGCCCCCGGTCGTCACCACGACATCGGCCGAGCCACTTCCGGTCCCGCCCACGTAGGAGGTGCCGCTGGCCATGAGCCCGCCCTGCTCCACCGTGACATCGGCGTGCCCGTAATAACCCAGGGCCAGCCCGCCCTCGCTGATGAATTCGGAACCCGCGCCCGTGACCAGAACCGAACCGCCGGTCCCGACATAACTTACTTCGGTGCCGAAAGAAGTGTCGAGGTTGTGAAAGTGGCCGCCGTTGCGGATGGTCAGCGAGCCGGTCCCGCCGTAGCCGATCACCGCCCAGTCATCCGTCTCCCAGCCTCCGCCATCCAGCAGCAGGGAACCGGTTCCGCCCAGCCCCACCGTGGTGGTGATGGCCGTGACCAGCCCCCCGCTTTCCACGGTGAACGATCCGTTGCCGGCCAGACCGATGAAGACGGTGTCGGCGTCGAGATGGCCCCCGTTGGAAACCGTGGCCCGGCCCTCGCTGCCCGGGGTGAAACCGAGGAAAACAAGGCCCGCAAGCCATTCCGAGCCGCTTTCGGAAATGCCGAAATCCGCGGTCACGCCGGAACGGGTCCCGACGATGAGGTCACCGCTTTCCGCCGTGCCGCCGCCCGCCAGCGCCAGGGTGCCTTCGCTGACGGTGGTGTTGTAGAAACCGGACCCCTGGCCGGCGAGGGTGAGCGTCCCGGCCCCAAGTTTGGCGAAACCATAGGAGGAGGCGTCTCCGATGGGGTTCGCAAACGTCACATTGTTGCCGTTCGTGTCCACCGCGCCGTCCCCCGGTCCAAAGGTCACGGTGCGGCCGGAAATGTCGGCCGTGTTGCCCGCGGCATAGCGCAGCACTCCGCCGTCAAAAGTGATGGCCCCGCCGGTGCCAAGGTTGCCCAGGGAGGAAAACTCCAGGACACCGCCCCCAAGGTAAGTGCCACCCGTGTAGGTGTTTGCTCCTTGCAGGACCAGGGTTCCGGCTCCGGTTTTACCCAAACCGCCCGAGCCGGAAATCACTCCTGACAGAATGGCGTCCAGGTCCGCCGCCCCGTCGTCCACCCGCACGGTGCGGTCGGAGGAGCCGAGGTCCAAAGCGTTGGTCAGCGTGAGGGTCGCGTTGCCAAAACTGCCTCCCAGAACCAGGGCCGAGCCGTCGGGCACAAAGCCGGAAGTCGCGCCCCAGGCCAGGCCAGCCCCGCCGTTGAAAGTCACCGGGCGGTTTCCCCCGGAGGCAGCCAGGCCGCCGCCGCCCACCCATTGGATCTGGCCCGGGCCGGAACCCAGGGTGAAACCGAAAGGGCTGCCCGCGCCCAGGGCCAGGACGCCGCCGTCGAGTTGCAAGTTGCTGCCAGCCGGAAGGTTGCTGGAACCGCCCATGAGCAGGCCGCCACCCGCGACCCGCGTTGCGCCGGTGTAGGTGTTCACACCGGTGAGCGACAGAAGCCCCTCCCCGGTCTTGATCAGGCCCCCGGTGCCGGAAAGGTTGCCGGACAAAACAGCGTCAAGCGGGCCGGACCCGCGGTTGACCAGCACCGTCCGGTCCAGCCCGCCCAGACCAAGGGCGTTGGAGAGGGTGATCGTGGCGTCTGAGTCGGCCGACCCCAACACCAGGGCCGAGCCGTCGGCCACAAACCCGGCGGTGCCTCCCCAGGCCAGCGAAGCGCCGCCATTCAGGGTGACCGTGCGGGCCGCGCCGTAGGCCGCGAAGCCTCCGTCGCCCACCCATTGCACCTGGCCGGGCCCAGCGCCCAGGGTGAAGCCGGAGAGACCGGAAGGCAGGCCCAGCACGCCTCCATCGAAGCGGACGTTGCTGCTCCCGGAAAGGGCGGCGGCGCCGTCCAGGCGGAGGGTTCCACCGGCCAGCGTGGTGGCACCCTGGTAAGTGTTTGCGCCGGAAAGGGTTAAAACACCGGTTCCGGTTTTGACCAAAGAGCCGTCACCGCTCAGGACGCCGGCGTAGCTGGTGTTTGCGCCGTTGGCTCCGACACTGAGTTCCACCGGAGCGGCGGAAGCGTTGGTGAGCGCGATGTTTTGCGTTCCCATCAGGCCTCCCAAAGTGGCGTCCGTGAGACTTCCAAAAGAGAGGGTGCCGCCCCGGTGGTCCAAGGTGCTGCCGGCCAGCGTGGTGTTGAGACCGAGAATCAGCGTCCCCGCCTCCAGCGTGGTCCGGCCGGTGTGCGAATTCGGTCCCGAAAGGGTCAGCGAGCCGCTGCCCGCCTTGGTCAGGG
>JANOBW010000162.1:0-5672 GCA_031411855.1 Opitutia bacterium | reverse complement strand
CCACCCTGTTGTAGCTGTGGCCCAGGGCGACCCTGTCGCCAGGCCGTGGGACGTTGTAGCTGCGAATCACGTCGGCAAAAAACTCCAACCGCTTCCCGCGAAGGCACCTTGAGGCCGCGACAGGGTCGCCGCACTCCACGGTGCTGCGCACGGCCAAACACAGGGGCCGACCCCGGGAACGCCGGGCTCCGCACCGGCATCTGAGACGCTCGCCTTCACGCTCCGCTTCTGGACCTCCACTGCTCCGCAGATCCTGGCTGGACCGGTCAAGGCTCTTGACCTGCGGCCAGGCGCAAACCGAGAAGACCGCCACATTCGTCCGGTGGGATCAAATAGCGACAGGCGGAGCGGCTGTGACGGGCGTTGGTGTCACTGGAACCGCCGCGCACAACACGGAGGGTGCGATCCACGGTCCCCTCAGGATCGGTCACAAAACCACCCGGATAACGCTTCCAACTCGCAACCCATTCCATGACATTCCCATGCATGTCATAAAGCCCACAGGCGTTCGCCAGCTTCGTCGCCACCTCGTGGGTTTCACTTCCGGAATTTCCTTCAAACCACGCATATTCAGCCAACTGGTCGTCATCGTTTCCAAAACAAAATCCTCCCCGGCTCCCCGCCCGACAGGCGTATTCCCACTCTGCCTCCGTCGGAAGACGATAAACCTGCTTCGGACCCAACCTCCCTGCTGCCTTTTCCCGCAGTGTCAGCTTTTGGCAAAACAACACAGACTCGTCCCAACTCACCTGTTGAACAGGACGGTTCGGGCCTTTGAACCTGCTCGGGTTACTCCCCATCACCGCTTCCCACTGCGCCTGCGTCACTTCGGTTTCCCCGAGATAAAAACCTTTCGTCAACGTCACCACCGTGGCGGGCATCTCGGCGGTGATTTCCTTCATCTTCCACTCCGACCACCCTGCCGGTTTCACGTCGTTGTATTTCTTCTTCACATCATTGACCCACACCCAAGGCTTCTCCGTCCCCATCGTAAACGTCCCGGCCGGAATCCAGAGTAGCTTCAGCTTCAAATCGGCAATCACATGCGGCGGCGTTTCCGTCCGTTCCTTTTCAAACTGCTGATGCTTCCAGGCATCCCAGCCCAGTTTCCCCGAAACCACCACCGCCACCACCAGCAACGGCCCACCCCAGACCCAACGCGACAACGGCCGTCGTGGCGCGGTTTCGGAAGCTTGCGGCAGGGTTGGTTCGGTCTCGGCCATGGTCTCCACCCAACCCAACGCCAACCCCGGCGCGAGCCCAACCTGCCTCGGGTGCGCAGCTCCGTGGGAAACCTGTCTTGGCCGTGCGCAGCACCGTGGAGTGCTACAATCCTATTGTAGCTGTGGCCCAGGGCGACCCTGTCGCCGGGCCGTGGGAGGTCGTCACTGCGAAAAAACGTCGGCCAAAACTCCAATCGCCTCCCGCGAAGGTCACAACGAGGCCGCGACAGGGTCGCGATGCCTCACAGCGGCGACAGGGTCGCCGCACTCCACGGTGCTTCGCACGGCCAAGACCCGCGACAAAGCCAACCGCACAACGCTAGGGGCCATCCAATCGTGTTATCCGCCCATTGCGGCAGGTAAATGCCAACCCTATTCGTGTCAGACGCCGCCAAGTTGGTGTCTGCCGTGAAAAAGTCAGTGTTACCCGCCGATGAGAGCAGGTAAATGCCAACCCTATTCGTGTCAGACTCCGCCAAGAGGGTGTCTGCCGTGAAAAAGTTAGTGTTACCTGCCGATTACAGCAGGTAAATGCCAACCCAAGTCGCGTCAGCCGCCGCCGAAACTGCGTCAGCCCTAAACCCAATCGCTTTGCCTGCCTCAAGGAGCAGATAACCACCCGCCGCATCCACCCCCCAGGCCCAGTTTCCTTGGTGCTGGGAACTTGGGGTTTGGTGCTTTCCGCGCCAAAGGCGCTGTTGCCTTCCCTGCCCCTTCCCCCTTGCCTGCGCGGCCATGCCACGCCTCTTCCCCGGCCTTGTCCTGCTCCTCGGTCTCACCGCCATGACCCTCTCCGCCGCCGAATCCCCCGCCCCGATCAACCTCGCCCTTGTGGCCGGCGCGTCCACCTCGTTCAACTCCGGCGACGCCCCCGTGGACGCCCTCAACGACAACCACACGCCCAAAAACTCGGCCGACAACCGCCTCGGTTCCTACGGCAACTGGCCCCGCACCGGCACCCAGTGGGTCCAATACGAGTGGAGCCACCCCATCGCGACCAACCGCGTGGAGGTTTACTGGTGGGCCGACGGGCGCGGCATCGCCCCGCCCAAGTCCTGCCGGGTCCTTTACTGGAACGGCAGCGCCTTTGTCCCCGTGCCCCGCGCCGAAGGTCTCGGGGTGGAGCGGAACCGCTTCAACACCACCACCTTTGACGAGGTCACCACCTCCAGGCTCCGCCTCGAAGCCGTCTCCGACGGCAAGTTTTCCACCGGCATCCTCGAATGGCGCGTGCTCGACTCCGGCCAGTCCCCGCCCTTCCCGCCCACCGTCGGCGCCGGCCTCGACCGCTCCGTCCTCCACGGCGGCAGGACCAACCACACCGGCTTCGTGGGCTCCCTCCTCCCCGCCGGTTCCACCCGGCTGTCGTGGTCCCTCGAGTCCGGCCCCGGCGAGGTCGTTTTTGAAAACCCCGCCGCCCGGGAAACCACCGCCACGTTTGCCAGCGCCGGCGACTATGTCCTCAAACTCACCGCCACCGAGGGCGCCCTTTCCGCCTCCTCCACCGTGCGGGTCCGCGCCGTGGCCCCGCCGCCCGCCAGCCGGCTCGATGTCGTTTACACCAAACCCTACGCCGTGGCCGGGGACTTCTGGAAGGCCCGCACCAAGGCTTTGATCGTCAATTGGATACCGCATTGCATTGTCCAGTGCGAGCGCACCGATCTCACCCTCGGCCAGGGCGGGCTGGATAACTTCATCGAGGCGGCCAAGGCCCTCCGCGGCGAGCCCCACGCCAAACACCAGGGCTATGTGTTTTCCAACGCCTGGGTCCACCAGACCATCGAGGCCATCTGCATCGCGCTGATGGTGGACCCCGAGGGCGACCCCGAGATCATCGCCGCCCAGGCCGGCATGCGCGCCACCCTGGAGAAGTGGATTCCCATCGTCCTCGCCGCCCAGGAGCCCGACGGCTACCTCCACACCGCCTACACCCTGGCCGACCGCAAGAAGTGGCCCGAAAAGTGGTCCGCCGCCCACCGCGCCGACCACGAGGGTTATGTCGCCGGCTACTTCATCGAGTCGGCCATCAACCACTACACCCTCACCAACGGCAAGGACCTGCGCCTCTACCACGCCGCCAAAAAACTGGCCGACTGCTGGGCCGCCAACATAGGCCCGGGCAAAAAGGAATGGTATGACGGCCACCAGCAGATGGAGCAGGCCCTCGTCCGCTTCGGGCGTTTCGTCAACGACCAGGAAGGCCACGGCCGGGGCGATGCCTACGTGACTCTCGCCCGCTTCCTCCTCGACTCCCGCAAAGGCGGCGAATCCTACGACCAGAGCCACCTCCCGCCCATCAAACAATACGACGCCGTGGGCCACGCCGTCCGCGCCACCTACCACTATTCCGCCATGGCCGACATCGCGGCCGAGACCCACGACCTCGACTACGGCAGCGCTGTCATGTCGCTCTGGGACAACCTCGTGAACCGCAAATACTACGTCACCGGCGGCATCGGCAGCGGGGAGACATCCGAAGGGTTCGGCCCCGACTACTCCCTGCCCAACAGCGCCTACTGCGAGTCCTGCTCCAGCTGCGGCCTGATCTTCTTCCAATACAAACTCAACCTCGCCTACCACGACGCGAAATACGCCGATCTCTATGAGGAGACCATGTATAACGCGCTCCTCGGCGCCACCGATCTCGACGGCAAGGTCTTCAACTACACCAACCCCCTCGTGGATGGGAAACGCGCCGCCTGGCACGTCTGCCCCTGCTGTGTTGGCAACATCCCGCGCACGCTCCTCATGCTACCGACCTGGACGTATGTGAAGGACGCCGACGGCCTCTACGTGAACCTCTTTGTCGGAGGCCGCACCCGGGTGGAAAACGTCGCCGGGACCGAGGTCGAGATGGTCCAGAAAACCGACTACCCGTGGGATGGCAAAGTCTCGATCACCGTCAACCCCGCCAAGCCGACGGTCTTCACCCTGCGCGTCCGCGTGCCCAACCGCAAAACCAGCGAACTCTACACCTCCGTCCCCGAGGTTTCCGGTCTCAAGTCGTTTGTCGTCAACGGCCTTCCCCTAGAACCCGAGATCGTCAAAGGTTACGCCACCGTGACGCGCCTGTGGACCGCCGGCGACCGGGTGGACCTCGAGTTTCCCCTCGCCGCGCAACGCGTCACGGCCGACGACAAGATCAAGGCCGACCGCGGCAAGGTCGCCCTCCGCTACGGCCCGCTCATCTACAACGTGGAACGCGCCGACCAGCCCGACCTCTCGCAGGCTCTCTCCGGCTCCGCCCTCACCCCCGAGTGGCGCGGCCACCTGCTCGGAGGCGTCGTCGCCCTGACCGGCACCTGGGCCGACGGCCAACCGATGCTCGCCATCCCCCACTACGCCCGGATGAACCGCACCAGCTCCACGGCCACCACTGGCGAAAACGGACCCAAGGTAAACTACGCCCCCGGCACCGCCGCTCCGGCGGAAACAACCTCGGCCGCCCCGGCCCCCGCGCCCAAGCCCGGCCCCGGCAAAGGCCCCGCCTCCGCCGTGTGGATGAAGGACGGCCGCTGAGCGGAAGCCTTTCCCGGGAAAGCCGGGCTCCGCACCGGCCTCAGCGCGAGACGACGGCGCGGATGAAGAGTTTCGTGGCGGCGCCGGCGGGCACGGAGAGGGGCTTGACGGTGCCGTCCCCGGTGACCGTGGCCCCGGGCACATCGGTCCAGGCGGCGGTGACTCCGAGGTTGGCCGAGGACTGGAGTTTGTAGGTCGAACCGACTTTGGTCGGAAGCGAGAAGAGGACATTCGTGCCGGAGACGGAAGCGGGTTGGAGACGGAAGACCGAGGCGGCGTCGTTTGGGTTCGTGCCCGCGATGTATTCGCCGAGGTTGTTGATGCCGTCGTGGTCGGGATCATCCGTGGCCAGGGCCGCGGTGGTGCCAAAGTTCGTCTGCTCCCAGGCGTCGTCCAGGCCGTCGTGGTCGGCGTCCACCAGGCCGCTGACCACGGTCAGCGTGGAAGCGCCGGTGAAGAAGGGCGCGGCCTCGGCGGGAAGCTGGGCCACGGTGTAGGTGCCCGGGGGCACGGCCGAACCGCTGGGCAGGGTGACGGTGGCAAAGGTCACGGGTTGGTCGAGGGTGACCAGCGCGGTGCCGAAGCGGTTGCTGATGACGAGTGAGCCGGTGCTGACCAGCGGGGCGGAGGGCGCGAAGTTTCCGTTGTCAAGGATCACAGGGGCGTTGTGCAGGACGGCCGTGCCGCCCACGTTCAGACGGCCCTGGACGAGGTGGAAGGAGCCGGCAAAGGCGGGGCTGGCGGCCGAGAGGGTGACGTTGCCAATCACGCCGGTGACCGTCGGCGAGCTGAAGACGCGCAGGCGTCCGGTGCCGCTCAGGGGCATGTTGAGGGCGTAGCCGTAGGAGCCGCCGTCGAGGACGGATTCCTTCAGCACGCTGAGGTTGCCGGCCAGCGTCGGGGTGACGGCCGTGGTCGAGCTGTTCCAGA
>JANOBW010000161.1:0-11272 GCA_031411855.1 Opitutia bacterium | reverse complement strand
TGGATGCGGCCGAGGTATTCGCCGATGAGGCCGAGCATGACGAGCTGGATGCCGGAGAAGACGAGGAGGCCGGCCATGAGGGAGCCCCAGCCGCTGGGCGTGGAGCTGACAAGCGCCTCGATGACGACGCCGAGGGCGGCGGTGAAGCCGAGACCGGCGATGCCCAGACCCATGATCGTGGCGACGCGCAGGGGCATGATGGAGAAGTTGAGGAAAACGCTGAGCCAGAGGCGGATGAGTTTGCGCAGGGTGTAGCCGCTGCGGCCCCCGGCGCGTTCCTCATGGGCGACGCGGAGGGTGTCCACCTTCTGGCTGACCTGGAAGATGAGGCCGTCGAGGTAGGGGAAGGGGCCCTCGTAGGCGAGGACGCGGGTGACGGCGAAAGCGCTGAGGCACTTGAAGCTGGAGAGGTAGAGGCCGGGCGGTTTGTCGAGGAGGAGGTCGGCCATGGAGTTGGTCATTCGGCTGCCCCAGTTGCGCCAGGCGGAGTGGCGTTTTTCGTCGTAGGCGGAATAGACCACGTCGCAGCCGGTGGCGACGGCGTGTTCCCAGAGGCGGACGGCCTCGCCGAAGGGGTTTTGGAAATCGTCGTCCATGATGACGACGTGTTTCCCGCGGGCGTGGCGCAGGCCGGCCATGACCGCGTTGTGTTCGCCGAAGTTGCGGGAGAGGTCCACGGCGGTGAGGGGAAACGCGGCCGCATCGGCCAGCAGGCGGCAGGCCTGGCCGGAGCCGTCGGAGCTGCCGTCGTTGACGAGGATGAGCTCGAGGCCGCCGGGGACGTCGAGCCGGCCCACGCGTTCGACCAGCCGGGGGAGGGTGCCCACGCTGTTGTAAACGGGGATGACGAGGCTGAGGGCCGGGAAGGTGCGGTGGGGCATGGCCGTGCTTTAGTTTTTGTCAGCCAGGGGTTTGTAGGCGCTGGCGAACAGGGAGGTGCCGAAGGGAAGATAGAGGCGGGAGGCGAGGGAGGTTTCCCAGCCGAGCCAGAGGGAAAGCGGGCCGTTGAGCAAGCCGGGCCCCGGGGGGAGATCGGAGCGGGCGAGGGGGCCGTGGCGGCCGGAGGAGCGGCTGGCGAGGCGGCGGAGCCAGGCGGCGGGGAAGAGGAGGGAGTTCCAGAAGCGGCAGTCCGCCTGTTCAAAGCCGGCCCCGGCGAGGAGGCGGCCGATCTCGCGGGGGAGGAAGCGGCGGGTGTCGTGGACGGCCTCGTCATGCTCGCCGCGCAGGCAGTCGAAGGCGGGGACGTTGAGGAGAAGCACGCCGCCGGGCCGGAGGACGCGGAGGAAGTGGCCGAGGGCGTGGGGCGGGGAGACGGCGCGGTGGGAGAGGACGTTGCCGGCGAAGACGAGGTCCACCGAGGCGTCGGGGAGGGGCAGGTGGTTGAGGTCGCCGAGGATGAGGTGCTGGTTGTCGGCGGGGGGGATCAGTTCAAGGGCGGCGCTGGAGAGGTCCACGCCGGTGAGGCGGGCGCGGTGGAAGTGGTGGCGGAAGAGGCGGAGGTTGGCACCGGTGCCGCAGCCGGCGTCGAGGATGTGGCCGACGGGCCCGGTCACGGCGCAGGAGAGGCGGCGGGAGAGGAGTGAGCGCAGGCCGCGATACCACCAGTGCCATTCCTCGGCGGAGCGCATGACCTGATACTCGTCGGGGTTCATGCGGCGGGAGGCTGGGAGGGGTCAGTTCCGCTGGCAAGCGCGGCGGCGGCGCAGGCGGAGGGCGGCGGCGAGGCCGAGGACGCCGAGGCCGAGGGAGGAGTCCACGCCGAAGGGGACGGGGGTGACGACATCCTGCCAGGTGGTGCCGATCTGGAGGTTGTCGAACTGGAAACTTTCCCCGGCGTCGAGGCCGGTGATGCCGAAGCCGAGGGTGCTGAGGGTGGCGAGGTCCCCGGTGGGGTTGGAGCTGGTGCCGGTGGGGGTGCCTTCGGTGGGGGTGCTGGGATTCAGCCAGAAGCTGAACTGGTCGAAGTTGGCGCTGCTGGCCTTGGAGAGCTTGCCGACGACGAGGTAGGTGGTGGTGGCGGAGGAGGCGACGTCCACGCCCCCGTTGGTGTAGCCGGCGTTGTTGGAGGTGCGGACGGCGAAGTCGGTGGTGCCGAGGGCGGAGACGCCGATGTCGTAGCGGGCGGTGGAGGTGGCGGCGCTGCCGAAGAAGAGGTAGAAGCGCTCGGCATCAATGAGGGAGCCGGCGGTGGTGGAGTAGCGCATGAGGAAACTCACATAGACATCGGTGACATTGGTGGCGGCGGTGGCGGTGGCGCTGAGGGTGCGGGTGGCGGCGGAGGTGTTGGTGTTGGCCCCGGCGGTGCTGGAGATTTGGGCGGAAAGGTTGGCGGGGCTGGCGGGGAGGTTGATGACCCCGGAGGCGTAGGAGAAGGCGGTGCCGGGGGCCAGGGTGGTGACGGTGGTGTTGGTGGTGTTGGCGGCCCAGGCGCCGTTCCAGCCGAAGCCGCCGTTGTCGCCCGCGAGGTTGCCGGCGGCGTAGGTGAAGTCGTCGCCGGCGATTTTGGCGGCGGGGGCCTGGAGGGCGAGCAGGAGGCCGGCGGAGGCGGCGAGGACTTTTTTCATGATTTTTTTGATATTTCCGGAAGCGGCTCGGCGGGCAAGTCGCCAGCCCTTACATTGTGGTAAGGGCTTGACTGTCAGTAATCTTACAAAGTTGTAAGGTTGCCGCAAGCCCCTGTCCGAAAAGGGGATGCGCGCCCGTTTCAGCCTGATTCCCGTTCCGTCCCGGCGGAGGGGCGGTCCATCGAGCGCAATGGCTTGAGCCTGCCGCGGGTTTCCGCAGTCTGCCAGGCACCGCCATGGCCATTCCCACGCTCCTTTCCGCCCCTCCGCCAGCCGTTTCCCTCCCAGCCGTCCCGCGGGTTTTGATCGTGGAGGACGAGACCAAGACCCGCGAATCGCTGGCGGCGGGACTGCGGCTCCAGAGCTGGCAGGTGGACACGGCGGCGACCGGCGACGAGGCCGTGGCCCTGGCGGAGGTCCAGCCCTACGACCTGGTGGTCCTGGACTGGATGCTGCCGGGCCGGGGCGGGCTGGAGGTGCTGCGGTTTCTGCGCGGCCGCGGCCCGGCCCCCCAGGTGCTGATGGTGACGGCGCGCGATTCCGTCGAGGACCGTGTGACCGGCCTGGAGAGCGGTTCCGATGATTATCTGACGAAACCTTTCGCCTTCGCGGAGCTGCTGGCCCGGTGCCGCGTCCTGTTGCGCCGCAACCAGGCGGCGCCGGCCTCGCGCCTGGTCTGCGCGGACCTCACGTTGGACCCGCGCGCCCGGCAGGCGAGCCGCGCGGGCCAGGTCATCCACCTCACCCCGCGGGAGGTGGACATTCTGGAGTATCTGCTCCGCCAGCCGGGGCAGGTGGTGACCCGTGACATGCTTCAGCGCGACGTGTGGAAGGAGCCGCGCCGGCTGACCCCGCTGGACAACGTGATTGATGTGCAGATGGCCCGGCTGCGGCGGAAGGTGGACCAGGAAGGGGCGGACAAACTGATCCACACGGTGCGCGGCCTTGGTTACCGCCTGGGCAAGGAGACGGCGTGATCAGCCTCTGGCAAAACCGCAGCCTCCGCTTCCGGCTGGCGGCCTGGTATTCGCTCAGCGGGGTGCTGCTTCTGACCCTCTTCAGCGCCACCGTCTATTTTTATGTCTCCATGCGGCTGGGGCAGCCTCTGGACGGCCAGTTGCGCCTGGAGCAGGAGATCGTGCGTGAGCATCTCTCGGTCACGGCCGAAGGGAAGGTCGTTTGGGACGGTCTGGAAATCCGGCCGGAGGATCTGAAGAAGTGGCGCCAGCCCTGGTTTGAGGTGTGGGACGACCAGGAGCAGCTCCGGCAGCGGGTCTGGCCGGTCGAGCTCACCCTGCTTGAATACGTCCCGTTTTGCCCGGCCATGGGAAGGGAGACTCTTTCGATTTTCAAACCCACGCCTGAAATCCGGCTGCGGTTCTTTTCCCTCCCCTTGAAAGTCATGGTCGGGGGGAAGGAGCAGGAGTGGATGCTGCGGGTGATACGTTTTCATGAAAGGACTTCGGAGGCCGTCCAATCCCTGCTTCTGATTCTCGCCGTGGCCCTTCCGACCGTGGTCCTGCTGATGGTGGCCGGGGGATACGCCGTGACGCGCCGCTGGCTCCTGCCGCTGGACCATATCGCCTCCCAGGCGGAGCAGATCAGCGCCGACAACCTGAGCCGGAGGCTGCCCGTGGCCAACCCCTCGGACGAGCTGGGCCGCCTGGCCAGCGCCTTCAATTCGACGCTGGCCCGGCTGGAGGATTCCTTCACGGCGCTGGACCGCTTTTCGGCGGACGCCTCCCATGAGCTGCGCACGCCGCTGACGACGCTCCGCAGCGTGGGCGAGGTGGCCCTGCAGCAGCCCCGCACGGCGGAGGAATACCGCGAGGTCATCGCGAGCATGCTGGAGGAGGCCCAGCGGTTGCAGACCCTGGTCGAGCGGCTGCTGCAGCTGGCCCGGGCCACGGGGGGGAAGGAGATCTTTGAGCCCAGCCTGGTGCGGCTGGACCGGATCACGGCCGAATGTGTCGAGGACCTTTCCATCCTGGCCGAGGAGCGCGCGCAAAAAGTGGTGGTGGAGACCGTCCCGTGCCCGGCGCTGACCGATCCGCTGCTTTACCGCCAGGTGCTGCAGAACCTGTTGGACAACGCGCTGAAGTTCAGCCCCGAGGGGGCCCTGATCCGCGTGAGCCTTCGGGTGGAGGGGAAGGACCGGGTGGTCGCGGTGGAGGATGACGGCCCCGGGATTGATCCCAGGGTGAGCGACTTCGTGATGGACCGCTTTTTCCGCGTGGATGAGTCCCGGGGACGGGAGACCGGCGGCTTCGGGCTGGGGCTCGCGATCACGAAGGCCTACGCCAAGGTGTTGGGGGGCACGATCACCTATGAGCCCATCCGGCCGCACGGCAGCCGCTTCAAGTTCACCCTGCCCGGCTGAGCGGGGGCGGGCCGGCCGGATTCACTTCGTCAACAAAGTTTCCCCCGGGCGGACCCCGGGGTTGGGAACGAGCTGGAGGGCGGGCCGGGGCGGGGGCGCCATGCCCTCGCCCAGATAGTAGCCGGTGTGCGGGGGCTGGTTGTAGCAGGAGTTCTGGAAGGCCTGGTCGAGGCGGTAAACGGGATCCTGCATCAGGGTGGTGAAACGGTATGCGGTGGGGATCGTGGTGGTGAAGACGAGCAGGCGTTTGCTGTCGGCGCTGCGCCAGAGGGCCTCTTCACGCCAGTCGCCGAGGAAATCGCAGGAGAGGCAGGGGGTGGCCTTGGTGCCGTTGTTGGAGGCCGCGCCGAACCTGTATCCGGTGACCAGGCGTTCGAGCCGGTTTTCCTTCCAGTCCCATTTGTCAATCGAGGTGCCGTTGAGGAGTTCGCGGAGGAGGTCGCCGTCCCACCAGATGGCGAAATCGCAGGATCTCGGTGCGCTTGGGTTTATCTTCTCACCCTTGCACGTGAACAGGCCCTCGATGCCGCCGCCGAAGGCCCACATTTCCGCCCCCTTGTGGCGGGGGTCTATGTCGGCCGCCATGCCACGGCCCACGTCGCCGTTGGAGGGAACACCCCAGAGGAGTTTGCCGGACTTGGCGTCGCGGAACTCGAGGCCGGCGCGGCAGGGGTAGTGCTCGTGGACATCCATCACCTCCAGGCCGGGATGGTCGGGGTCGAGGTCGGAGAAATGGATGGCGTCGCCGTGTCCCAAGCCTGTGGTGTAGAGGCCTTTGCCGTTGTCGTCTATGCAGCAGGCCCCGTAGATGATCTCGTCCTTGCCGTCGCCGTCCACGTCGCCGACACGGAGGTTGTGGTTGCCCTGGCCGGCATAACCGGAGTGGCCGGCGTCACTGCTGGAAAAGGACCAGACCCTGGAGAGTTTGCCGTCCTTCCAATCCCAGGCCTCGAGTTTGGTCAGGGCGTAGTAACCCCGGCACATGATGATGCTGGGGTGTTTGCCATCGAGGTAGGCGACGGCCATGAGGAAGCGGTCGCAGCGGTTGCCGTAGGCGTCGCCCCAGTCGGTGACCTTGCCCCGTGGAATGTAGGGGACTCGGGCCATTTCCCGGCCGGTGCGGCCGTTGAAAACGGAGAGAAACTCCGGGCCTTCGAGGACGTAGCCGGTGCGGGGGTTGACGTAGTCGGTGCGGTTGTCGCCGTTGGTGTCGCCGATGACCTGGCCGGTGCCGTCGGTCGTGCCCTCGGCGGTGCGGACGACGATTTCCGCGACGCCGTCGCCGTCGAAATCATAAACGAGAAACGGCGTGTAGTGGGCGCCCTCGCGGATGTTTTTCCCCAAATCTATGCGCCAGAGAAACTTGCCGTCCACGGTGTAGCCGGCGAGTTTGGTCGTGCCGCCGGAGAGGCCGGACTGGGAGTTGTCGTGGCCGCGTTTCTCCTCCTTGATGACGAGGTCGAGGCGGCCGTCCCCGTCGAGATCGCCCGGGGCGGCGTCGTTGGCGGTGTAGCCCTCGGGGGTGGTGAGGGGGATTTCGAGGAAGGGTTTGTCGGCGGAGTCGGCCGGGAGGACGTAGGCGGGGGAGGCGGGATACTCGCGGCCCTGCCAGAAGGGGCGGACGGAGTAGGAGACGGGCTGGCCGGGCGGGGGGGCGGCGGAGTCGTTGAAGCAGGTGGCCTGGGCGAGGGGTTCCTGGTTGAGTTTGACGGGGTCTTTCCCGGGAGCGGCGCGGTAGAGGTTGAAGGCGGTGCCGGGGGGATCGGAGGCGAGGAGCCGCCAGCTCACAAACACGTCGTTTTTTTCCGGCCGCACCGCAATGACGCCGCGGTCCAGGGTCTCCATCTGTCGCTGGGCGGGAGCCTGGGTCGCAAAGGCCAGGAGGAGGGCGAAGGGGAGGATGCGGGGCATGAACGGAAAGGCTGAACCGGGCCCGGAGGGGAGTGTTTCAAACCGTGTGGCTTATCCCGGAAAGAGGGCCGGTCTTAGCAGGCCGGCCCTCTTTCCGTTCAGGATGGCCGTTTGCGGTAGGCGGAGGGCGGGGAGCCGGTGTTTTTGGCAAAGACGCGGGAAAAGTGAAACACATCCCGGTAGCCGACGGCCTGGGCGATGGCGGCCAGTTTGGCGTCGCCGAGGTCGAGCAGGCGGCAGGCCCGGTTGATCCGGACCTGCGTGAGGTAGGCGGCGGGGGTGAGGCCGGTTTCGGCCTTGAAGGCGGCGTGGAGGCGGGAGGCGCTGAGGCCGCAGGCGCGGGCCAGGAGGGGGACGGACCAGGCTTCGGCAAAGCGTTCCTGGAGGAGGGCGCAGGCCTTGGCGGCGGGGGAGACGGCCGGGGTCGGCTGGGTGGGGGCGTCGGTGGCGGGCAGACCGGCGAGATCGGCCAGGAAGCGGGCGGCATCCAGCGAGGCGGCGAGGCAGGCGGGGCGTTCCCAGCCCCGGGCGCGGAGCTGGTGGAAGGTCTGGAACCAGCGGCGGAGTCTGGGAACGAAGGCGGCTGGCGCCGAGCGGACGGCGATGCGGTCGGACGCGCCCAGGAGGCGGAGCCATTCGGCCTGGGCCTGGCCCCGGAAGCAGAACCAATGGAGGGTCCAGGGATCGCCGGGATCGGCCTCGTAGGCGTGGGGGAAACCCTCGGGGCAGAGGACGAGGTCGCCGGGCTTCAGGTGGAGCAGCGGGTGGCGTTTTTCCGGGAGAAGGCGCATCCAGCCGCGTCCCTTGACGACCCAGAGGAAGTGGTTGTCCTGGTAGGGTTTCTCGCGGCGGACCTTGTGCCAGTGGATGCGGGGAAAGTAGCCGGAATCGGTGACGAGGAAGTCGCGCAGCAGCGGGTGGGCGAGGTGGGCGGACAGGGTCTCGTCCGGCATCCGGTGGAAGATGAACCCCGGGGGAAGCCGATCGGGACGTGGTGGCTGTTGGATTTCAGATTTCACATTTCAGATTTCGGAAGCCAAGGCAGCGAAGCAGAAGAGGGGTCGGCGCTGGAGCTCAATCACCAAGCTGCCAAGAAGCTTCCCTCTTCAAACCTCAAGGGGCGAAGGTCTTGTTTGGGGCCTGAGGCTTGGTGATTCTTTGGGAGTTGGTGATGGGAACCTGGGGATTCCCGTCTTTCGCCCGGGCAGGCGTCATGAGAATGACGCGCTCCCGGAAAGGCCGGAGGTCAGAACCTGACGGCGAAGAAACGTTCGCGGCCGGAGAGGTCGAGGCCGGACTCGCGGCGGGTCCAGCCGAGGGCGGCGGCGCGCTCGCCGAGGGAGGCGTGCTGGTCGGGGCCGGTTTCGAGGGTGAGCAAACCGTTGAGGCCGAGGTGTTTGCGGGAGTCTTCCAGGATGCGGTAGAGGTCGGAGAGACCTTCTTCGGGGGCGACGAGGGCGGAGCGGGGCTCGTGGTCGCGGACCTCGGGCTCGGCCGTGGCGAGGTCGGAGGCGGGGAGGTAGGGCGGGTTGGAGACGATGAGGTCGAACTCGCCGGAAACCGCTGAGAGCCAGTGGGATTCGAGGAAGGTGACGCGTCCGGCCAGGCCGAGTCTGGCGGCGTTTTCACGGGCGAGGGCGAGGGCCTCGGGTTTGCGGTCCACGGCGGTGACGGCGGCGCCGGGGAAACGTTTCGCCAAGGCGAGGGCGAGGGCGCCGGAGCCGGTGCCGAGGTCGAGGACGCGGGCGGGCGGGCCGGGGAGACGGGCGCAGGTCCACTCGATCAGTTCCTCGGTTTCCTGGCGGGGGATGAGGGCGCGGCGGTCGGTTTTGAGAATGAGGGAGTCGAACTCGACATCGCCGAGGATGTGCTGGAGGGGTTCGCGTTTGCCCCGGCGGGAGACGTGGGAGCGGGCCTCGGCCAGCTCGGGCTCGGTCAGGACGCGCTCGAAATTGAGGTAGAGGTCGAGGCGTTTGCGCAGGCCCAGAACGCGGGCGAGGATGGCCTCGCTGTCGTGTTTGGCGGCGGCCGGTTCGAGACCGCGCGAGCCCAGGAATTCCTTGGATTTATTGAGGATCTCGAGGGCGGTGGGCATGGGTCATTTATGATTAATGATTCTTGATTTATGATTTATCAAGGCAGGTGAGGGGAAGCGGGAGGCCCTGGAATGGACTGGATGGACGCGATCGACGGTTTGCTGTGGTTGCTTCTTAAATCAAGAATCCCGAATCAAGAATCAAGAATGGGCGCGGGGCTCTCGCCGCGCAGCGCCTTTTCCGTCTGGAGGCGCAGCTGGCCGCAGGCGGCGTCTATGTCGTGGCCCTTTTCCTTGCGGATGGTGCAGGAGACGCCGGCCTCCTTGAGGATGTTGTGGAAACGTGTCTGGCGCATGATGTTAGGACGTTTCCAGGGGAGGCCTTCGACGCGGTTGTAGGGGATGAGGTTGACGTGGCCGTGCAGGTCGCGGGCGATGCGGGCGAGCTCGTGGGCCTGGTCGTCCATGTCGTTGATCTCCTCGATGAGGATGTATTCGAGGGTCAGCATGCGGCCGTGGACCTTGGTGAAGTGGCGGACGGCGGGGATGAGCTCCTCCAGGGGCCACTTGCGGTTGACGGGCATGATCTGCTCGCGGACCTCGTTGGTCGCGCCATGGAGGCTGAGGGCGAGGCGGAACTGGAGCGGTTCCTCGGCCAGTTTCATGATCTGGGGGACGAGGCCGGAGGTGGAGACGGTGATGCGGCGCGCACCGAAGCGGAGGCCGTGTTCGGCGTTGAGGATGGTGAGGGCGGCGATGAGGTTGTCGTAGTTGGCCAGGGGCTCGCCCATGCCCATGACCACGATGTTATCGAAGGGGGCCTGCTCGGACTTGGCGGCGGGCTCGCGGTCGTCCTCAAGGTGCGAGACATGAAGGAGTTGCGAGACGATTTCCCCGGTGGTGAGGTTGCGTTTCCAGCCTTCCAGACCGCTGGCGCAGAACTTGCAGCCGAAGGCGCAGCCGACCTGGGTGGAGATGCAGACGGATTTGCGGGAATCCTCCTGGCCCACGCCGCGCTGCGGGTAGCGAATGAGGACCGTTTCGATGTGCGCTCCGTCCTCGAGTTTGAGGAGGAGTTTTTCGGTGATGTCGCCGGCCTTTTTGACGATGACCCGCTCATTGGCCATGAGGGTGTAGTTTCCGTCGAGCCAGGCGCGCAAGTCCTTGGGCAGATTGGACATGGCATCCCAGGAGCGGACGCGTTTCTTGAAGATCCACTCGAAGATCTGGGCGGCGCGGAAAGCCTGGAAACCGGCCTCCTTGAGGGCGGCGGTGAGGACGGCGGGAGACTGTTCGAGGATGGAGGGTTTGGCGGGAGAAAACTTCATGCGGGGCGACCCTTGGAGGGGCGTTTGGAGGGTTTGGTGGCGCAGCCGCAACGTCCACCACAGCAGTTGGCGTCCTTGTTGCGGAAGGAGGCGGTCAGTTTCCAGGCGAGAAAGGCCACGGCGGCGAGGACGAGGAGTCCGACCAGTATTTGTTCGGCGAGGTGTGGCATGGGAAGTGGTGGTGAACGTCGAACTTTGAACGCTGAACTTTGAACGTCGAAGTTCGAGCCGTGAATGACGAGCTTGTTTCTAAGGAATGAACCCCTTTAGGCCAGCGTGGCAAGGAAGGCGGTGAGGAAGCTTTCGGCCTCGTCCACGGAATCGGTGACGAGCAGATCGCGGGTGACGGTGGGTTCGACCAGGCCGGCGGCGACGAGGTGGTCGAGGGGGAGGGTTTGGGTCCAGAAGGCTTTGTCCATCAGGACGATGGGAAGTCTGGGGTAGGGGAGTTTTCCAGTGTGGCGGAGGGTGAGGGCCTCGTAAACCTCGTCGAAGGTGCCGAGGCCGCCGGGGAAGCAGACAAGGGCGCGGCTGAGGTGAAAAAAAGCGTGTTTTCTGGTGGCGAAGGTGGAAAACTGGAAGGCCAGGCCCGGGGTGATGGCGGGATTGGGGATCTGTTCGTTCGGCAGGACGATATTCAAACCGATGGAGAGGGCTCCGCCGGAGGACGCGCCTTCGTTGACGGCCTGCATGATGCCGGGGCCGCCGCCCGAGATAAGGGCGAAGCCCGGGCCGAGAAGTCGGGTGCCTGCGACGGCGAGTCGGCGGGAGAGCTCGCGGGTGGTGGCGATGTGGCGGGAGAGTTGCCGTCCATCTTTTTCTCGCAGCCGTGCTGACCCAAATACGGCCACACCCAGGCGAAATCCGTGTTTTTTCAGGGTAACTTCCACCAAGGTGAGTTCTTCGGCGGAATTCTTGAGATGGGAGAGGGTGAGGTTCTCTGTCGGAGAGAGCATGGCGATAAACAAAAAGGCCCGGTCTGCAGGGCAGACCGGGCCAAAATTAAACCTTAATTCCTCTTAGAGGTTCGGGTTTGGGTCAGGGTTAGGATTGG